>JBPCQB010000008.1:0-7956 GCA_050998555.1 Thermoleophilaceae bacterium | reverse complement strand
GCTCTTCTACCGCCTCCTCGACCAGGCCGTCCACACGCCGCCGACGCCCTACAAGGCGATCATCGGCGGCAAGAGCTGAAAACCCCACCGCCATGCCGTTACTGCAACGAAGTGGATATCCCCTCGGACGAGAAGCAGAAGCGACGGAGTCGCCACGCGGACGATCGCTTCCGGCGCCTGCAATAGCCAGGCGCACCTGCTCCTTGACGGAATGCAGTAGCGAAGCCGTCCGCGGATGTTGCTCTCGCTTTCGCGTGAAACCAACACAGCCGGACCGCTCGCGCCACGGTCGCTCCCACAGCCGTGGCGAGCAGGCTCACGCCGCCAGCGCAATTGCTTTGCCAGCGTGATTTGCTGCGCCCTCGGTCCGCAGGTAGGCATCGAGCAGGGCACCCGCCTCGCGCTCGTTGCCGGGCATCAGGTGCCCGTAGCGGTCGAGCGTCACGGTGATCGAGGAGTGCCCCATGTAGGTCGAGAGCGCCTTGGCATTGACCCCGGCGGCGATCATCAGCGAGGCGTAGGTGTGCCGACACTCATGGAGGCCGATCGGTCGCAGCCCTAGCTTCTTCCACGCGTCGTGGGCACGACGGCTCGCCATCGCCGAGCCCATCGGCCGGCCCGTGCTTCCCTCGAAGACGAAATCGGTCGATCGGTGGGCGCGCCGGTGGGCGAGGAGGTGCCCTCGGAGCGCCTCGGGAACCGGGACGCTCCGGCGACCGGCGCGGCTCTTCGGGGCGATCAGGCCGGCGACGTGGTCCCAGGAGTGCTCGACGCGGAGTACCCCCTGCTCGAGGTTGACGTCGCCCCAGCGGAGCGCCTGCAGTTCACCGCGGCGAAGGCCGGCGTAGAGGGCGCTGGCCCAGAGTGCGCGGTCAGAATCGGGCAGCGCTCGCAGCAGCGCCTCGGCCTCGGCGGGCCGGGCGACGCGGTCGCGCTTTGGACGGTGGGCGGGCAGGCAGAGGCCGAGGGTCGGGTTCTGGACGACGACCCCCTGGAGCAGCGCCCGGCGGTAGAGCGCCCGCAGGGGCAGGAAGGTGTTGCGGATGGTGCTCGGACCGAGGCCGTCTCTGACCATCCGATCGACCAGGTCCTGGAGCCGCGAGCGGGTGAGCGCCGAGAGGCGCAGGTGACCGAACTCGGGAATGACCGTGCGCTTAAGGACCTGGCGGTAGGAGCGAAGAGCCGAGGGCTTGTAGCGGTCACCCGAGCGGGTGCGCACGACGCCGCGCTCGGCCTCATCGAGCCATTGCTCGGCGGCCTCGCGGACCGTGACCTTCACCGAGGCGTCCAGGGTGCCCCGTCGCAGCCCGACCTGGGCCTCCTGGCGCCAGGCCTTGGCCTGGGCGAGGGTCGGGAAGGTCTTTCGCACTGGCTTTCGGTCGCGCGCCGACCAGGCTTGGGCCTGAAAGGAAGGCCGGCACGAGCAGCTCCCGCCGTCGCGGGAGGCGCATCGCTTTGGGTGGCGGACGACGATGCCCGCAGAGGAGGTGCGGCTGCGGCGCTTCGGGGAGTCTGGGACGGTCGACGCCGGTCGGACCCCGCCCTGGCTGCTGTGCTCGACGAGGGCGCTGCTTTGAGGGCGAGCCATGCGCGGACACCATTAGCTCGCGGCGGAGGCGAAAGCAAGCGCGCTCGCGGGGTCTCGCCGAATGGAGCGCTCAAACGCGCGCGATAGTCCGCGCGACTGTTGTTTGCCCCGCCACCGCGGCGATCCGCGTGTTGGGTAGGTACACCGCACGGGAGCTGCGGGTCCGCGGGCGCAAAGACACGGGTTCCCGAAGTCCCTGCACGCAGGCGACTCATGGAGATGGAAGCGGAGGGGGAGGGATTCGAACCCTCGTTGGAGGCTTAACCCCCAAAACGGTTTTCGAGACCGCCGCATTCAACCGCTCTGCCACCCCTCCTACGGGTCGCCGGCGAGGCCGGCGAGCGGGCGGCCAAATCTAGCGCCTGGTGCTGAAGAACCCGCGCAGGAGGGCTGCCGACTCCTCGGCCAGCAGGCCTCCCGCGGTCTGGGGCCGGTGGTTCAGGCGCGGCTCGTCGAGCACGTCGAGCACCGAGCCGTCGGCGCCCGCCTTCGGGTCGGCGGCACCCCACACCACCCGGGCGATGCGGGCGAGCACGACGGCCCCGGCGCACATCGCACAGGGCTCGAGGGTGACGTAGAGCACCGCGTCGGAGAGCCGCCAGCCGCCCGTCGCCCGGGCGGCCTCCCGGATGGCCACGACCTCGGCGTGCGCGGTGGGATCCCCGCGCAGCTCGCGCTCGTTCGGGCCCGCTCCGATCACCTCGCCGTCGCGGGCCACCACGCAGCCGACGGGCACGTCGTCGTGCTCGAGGGCACGCTCGGCCTCACGCAGCGCAAGGCGCATGAAGTACTCGTCGCGCGGAAAGAAGACAGGGCTCAGAGGACCGCCTCCACGGCCGCCTGCTCGGGCGGCGCCTGCCGGTCGGACGGCGCCTCGACGGCTGCAGGTCCGACACCGTACCCTAGGCCTGCACAGCGGAACTTGTGGGCGCTCCACCTGTTGGAAGTCCCACGGTCGCGCCGGCGCCCCTCCTCTCCACGATGTCCTTCCGCCCCATCCTCCCCGTCGCCGCGTCCGCGGGCCTACTCGGCCTTCTCGCCGGCGCCGCCCCGGCGCCGCAGCCCGCCCACGCCGCCGCGGGCGTCGCCCCCTCGACGGCGTCCGCACCGGCGGCCCCGGCCTACGTGCCGGGCGAGGTGATCGTCCGCTACGACGAGGGCGTAGGGCGGGCGGGCCGTGCGCAGGCTCAGCGCCGCGCGGGCGCTCGGTTCGAGGAGCGGGTCCCCGGGGGATCCCGCCGCCTGGTCATCCGCGACGGCGAGAGCGTGGGTGAGACCGTCACCGAGCTTCGTCGCGATCCGCGGGTCCGCTACGTGCAGCCGAACCACGTGGTGCGCGCCGCCCTCACCCCGAACGATCGTGGCCGCAGCCTCCAGTGGAACTTCTTCGGCGCCAACGGCGTGGGCGCGCCAGGAGCGTGGGACGCGGCCATCGCCGCACGGGCCCCCGGCGGGCGCGGGGCGGTCGTCGCGGTGGTGGACTCCGGCGTGGCCTACCAGACCCGCGGCCCGTTCCGGCGCGCTCCCGACCTGGCCTCACAGGGCTATGTGCGCGGGTACGACTTCGTCGATCGCGACCGCTTCCCGAACGACGAGAACGGCCACGGGACGCACGTGGCCGGGACCATCGCCGGCCGCACGAACAACCGCGTCGGCGTCACCGGCCTCGCCTACGGGGCTCGGGTGATGCCGCTACGCGTGCTCAACGCGCGGGGCATCGGCGACTCGGTGTCGATCGCGCGCGCGCTGCGCTACGCCGCGAGCCACCGCGCGGACGTGGTGAACATCTCCGTGGAGCTCGAGGTGCCGGCCACCGCCGCGCAGGTGCCCGAGATCATCTCCGCCACGCGCGCCGCCTCGCGCCGCGGCCTCGTGATCGTCTCCTCGTCGGGCAACTCCGGCGAGTCGTACGTGAACTTCCCCGCCGCCGCACCCGGGGTGATCTCGGTCGGGGCCACGACCATCCGCGGATGTCGCGCCGCATACTCGAACGAGGGGCCGGGCCTCGACCTCGTGGCTCCGGGCGGGGGTGGCGACGCCGCCCACCGCGACAACCCCCGCGACGATGCGGCGTGCCGGCCCGGAGCACCGGGCCCCTCGATCGTGCAGCAGACCTTCCGGCGTGAGGGCGCCGTACGGTCGTTCTCCTTCCCCCGCGACTACGTGGGCACGTCTTTTGCGGCTCCGCACGTGAGCGCCGCCGCGGCGATGGTGATCGCCACCCGCCGGGTGGGACGCAACCCGAGCCCGGCGGAGGTCGAGAGGCGGCTGAAGGAGACCGCGCGCGACCTCGGGCCCGACGGCTACGACCAGCGCTACGGCTCCGGCGGCCTCGACGCGGCGGCCGCACTGGCCCGCTAGGAGCGATGCGGGCCCGGCGGGCCCGCCTCTCTCAGGTCGTGCGGACGATCATCACGCTGCACGGAGCGTGATGGGAGACCTTGTTGGGCACGCTCCCGAGCACGAACCGGCTCGCGCCGGTCATGCCCCGGTTGCCGACCACGATGAGGTCCGCACCCTCCTCCTCGGCCACGTCGATCAGGGCGTCGGCGGGCTCGCCCTCGCGAGCGAAGCCCTCGATCGAGACGCCGGACTCCTTCGCCTCGTCGGTCACCTCGCGGAGCAGCGCCTCGACATCCTCACGCGGGTTGACCATCCACTTGAGGTCCTCGGGGACCTCCTGGCGCTCGCGCCGAAGGCGGCCCTCGTCGACCGGCCGGTAGGCGCTCACCACGTTGACCGTGGCGCCGACGTTCTTGGCCAGGTCCACGGCCTGGTGCACCGCCTCCTTGGCCGTATCCGAGCCGTCGGTGCCGACGACGATCTTCTTGAACATGTGAGCCCTCTCCGCCGACGCGACCGGTAGGGGCGGGATCATAAGCGCTGCCCGGCGAGCCCGAGCGCTCCCCGCCGCCCGATCCGCCACAATCCCCTATGTGTCGCCTTTCGTGTTCGTGATGCAGGCGATCATCGTCGTCTGCGTGCTGATCTCGGCGGTGATCGTCGTGGTCAAGCTGTACTGAGCGCGACACCGGCCGGCCCGTGCGAAGGCGACAGGACCCGCGCGCCCAGACTCAGCACGCGGGCCCGAGAGCCGACTCAGGTCTTGCGCTCGAGCCGGTCCACCTCGTCGGCCTTGCGGTCGGCCTTCTCCTGGTCCTTCGCCAGCTCGTCCTTGGCCTCGCCCTTGCGCTCCTCCTGAGCGCCCTCGCGCTGGGTGGACTTGCTGCCGGTGAGGTCGCCGGTGGCCTTCTTCACGCGGCCGGTGACCTTGTCCTGGATGCCCATAGGACCTCTCCTTCTCTTAGGGAACGCCCTCGATCCTACCCGCGGGTCGGTCCGAGGTCGGACTCTCGAGCGCGTCCGACGGGGGGCTGTGCCTCGTCCCGGGGAAGTCCGAGAGTCGAGTCATCCGTCGCGCGCGGTGCTTCCGCGGTTGGCGAGCGCCACCGCCTCGTCGTCGTGGGCCGACGCGTCCCCGGCGCGGACCCAGGCGTACCGGAACGCCAGCCCGCCCACGAGGTAGAGGACGCTGGCCAGATGGTGGGCCTTCGGGCCGGCGCGGCGGCGCGCCAGACGCAGCCCGAGACCCGCGAGGGTCGACCACTTGGCCGCCCGGAACAGGCGCCCGGCCTGCCCCTCCTCGAGCACCTCACCCACGCGGCCGAGGCGGCGCTCGTGGATGGTGGACACGACGAGCTCGGCCACCATCGCCCCCGTCTCCACGCGCCCGAGTGCCACGCGGGTGGGCGCCTCGCCCTCGAGCCCGGTGGCCACCAGCGTGAGGCGGGTGGCGGCGGCGCCGGTGGCCGTGGCCGTGGCCACGAAGACGGGCCCGAGCACGAGACGGCTCCGCGCCCACACCGGAACCGCGGTCGAGGCCAGCAGCACGCCACCGTAGGAGCCGATGTAGGCGCCGAGCGTCGCCGTGCCCACACCGAGCACGCGGGCCGTGCGCTCGCGCCCGGTCAGGTCCGCGACCACCGCCAGTCCCGCGAGGTTCCCGAACGCGGTGAGGGCCCACGCCCCCATGGACATCGGGGAGCGCGGCTTGAAGATCCGGAGCATGTTCAGGAAGCGCGCCGGCCGGCCGAGGTCGGAGACCAGCAGCGGCGGGCACGGGGCGACGGCGGCCAGGGCCACCTTGCGGGCGATGGCCGCCGAGCGGTGGTCCTTGGCCAGGTCACAGGCCAGCGCCACGAACGAGGCGCCGGCCGCTATGCCACCGGCCCAGAAGTAGAGCGGTATCTCCCACGTCCACACCGCCGGCTTGACGATCGGCCCCTGCACGACGTCGGGGGGCTCGGCGCCGCCGCGCTGGCGCCGGGCAGCGTCCGCCACCGAGGTGGGGGTGCCGCCCCGGTAGCCGGTGTCCTCGACGTCGTAGAGGAACGACCAGCGCATGTCCTCGAAGTTCTCGCCGTGGAGCGCGACGCCGGCGCCCTCGCGGGCTCGCCCGTACGGGCCCGGGCCGCCGCGGGTACCGAGCGCCGGCGTGGGGTCGCGCTCTTCGGGCACGGAGGCCTCGCGGCCGGCGAAGGAGTCCTCGGCGGGCTCGCCGCGCGGCGTCTCCCCGCCGGAGGGGCCCGGTCGGCGGGCGTCGTGTCCTCGGGCCGCGTCCATCTGCTCGCGCTCGCGCGAGCTCACCGCGAGTGGCCACCGGGGAGCAGAAAGGCGGCGGCCACGCCGGCGGCGGCCAGCAGGCCCGCGCCCAGTGCGGCGAGCGTGGCGGGCACCATGTTCTCCTGAATCGGCGACTCGGCCTGAGCCGGCAGCCCGAAGCGCTCCGGCGGGTCGTTGAGGAGGAAGAACGCCCCGAGGCCGCCGGCCAGCTCCTCGCCGGGCTCGTCGCCGGCGCCGTAGAGGTAGGCGTCGGTGTGCCCGCGGCGGTGGAGCTCCGCGACCCTGCCCTTCGCGCGCTCGACGAGCTCCTCGTAGGGTCCGAACTGGATCGAGTCGGTGGGACAGGCCTTCGCGCACGCAGGCTCGAGGCCGTCCTCCAGGCGGTCGTAGCAGAGCGTGCACTTGCCGGCCCGGCCGTCGATCGCGTCGCGGTCCACCACGCCGAACGGGCAGGCGGGGATGCAGTAGCCGCACCCGTTGCAGACGTCGGCCTGGAGGAACACCGTGCCGAACTCGGTGCGGATGAGGGCCCCGGTTGGGCAGGCGTCGAGGCAGCCCGCGTTGCCGCAGTGCTTGCAGACGTCGGACATGAACACCCAGCGGTCCATCTCCGCGACCGCGCGGGCGACGTCGATCTCGCCCTCGGAGGAGCCGTTGGCACCGCCGTTCGCGCCGCCGCCCCGGCGCTCGGCCATGGCCACGAGGTCGGGCACCTCCCGGTCGGAGACGCCCGCTCCGGCCCCGCCGAGCGCGTCCGATCCGGGGATCGAACCGGCGCCGCCCGAGACCGCGGGGATGGACGGCGTCCGCCCGCCGCCGCCTGCGGCCAGAGCCTCGGCGACGACCTCGCGCGCGGCCGGCGACGGCGCCAGGCGCTCGACGAAGCGCACGTGGCGCCAGGTGGAGGCGCCGAGCGATCCCGTGTGGTCGTAGGAGCCCCCACGCCGCAGCTCGCCGCCGTCGGAGGGCAGGTCGTTCCACTGCTTGCACGCCACCTCGCAGGCCTTACACCCGATGCAGACGGTGGTGTCCGTGAAGAAGCCCATCCGCTCGACGCCCTCGCGCCGGACGGCGAGCTCGAGGGTGGCGCTCACGTGCTCGGCCGGGCGGGCACCTGCTGCTGGGCGAGCGGCGGCGGGTCGGGGGCCTCGGCGGGATGCTCCTCGCCGCCGTTCGCGCCGCTCGTCCCGATGCCCCGCAGGCGCTCGGTGGTCTGGCCGCGGCGCCGCCCGGCGCGGATGTCGCACGAGAACGCCTTCGACTCCTGGATCGAGACGTTGGGATCCGACGCAAGGGCGGTGAGGTCGTTGGCGGAATCTCCCGGCGATTCGCCGAACGAGCCCCAGTGCCAGGGCAGGGCGACCTGGTGGAGGATGCGACCGTCCACCCGGAGGGGACGGATCCTCTCGGTCACCTTGGCCCGCGCCTCGATCTCGGCGCGCTCGGTCTCGATGGTCATCCAGCCGCCGGCCTCGATCCCCCGATCCTTGGCGATGATCGGGTCGATCTCGGCGAACATCTCGTGCTGTAGCTCGGCGAGCCATGGGAGGTTGCGGCTCATCGAGCCCGCCGTGTGGTGCTCGGCCAGGCGGAAGGTGGTGGCCACCAGCGGGTAGCGCGGGTCCCCGGAGACGTTGTAGGGATTCTCGGGCCGCGACCACGAGAGCGAGGCCGGGTTGGCGCCGAGCTCCGGGTACAGGGCGTTTCGCACCGGCGACTCGAAGGGCTCGTAGTGCGTCGGCATC
>JBPCQB010000116.1:0-4285 GCA_050998555.1 Thermoleophilaceae bacterium | reverse complement strand
GGGGTGGGGGGGATGGGGGGGGGTTGTTTGGGTGGGGGAGGCGTTGGGCGGTTCGGCGGCGCGAGCCCCCGCGCCGGCTCAGCCCGTCGCCACCTCGACGCGGAAGCGGCCGCGCCCCGCGTGCAGGTCCCAGAGGACGCCGGCCAGGACCTCGGGGTCCTTCTCCTCGTCACCGGGAACGATCGCGCCGCCGATCACGAGCTGTGACACCTGGATGCCCTCCTGGCCGAGCGTCTCGTTCAGCAGCTGCGCGTACGCGGCCTGGCCGGCGAACGCCACGCTCGTGCCGGTGAGATGCGCTCGGGGGGTCAGCGCCGTCCCGCCGTTCACGAAGAGGATGGTTCCGCGGTTCTCTCCGAGGAAGCGCATGCCGGGCACGACCTGGTGGACCGCGGCGACCGGGCCGTAGATCGAGAACTCGACGGGCCCGACGAGATCGGCCGGGGTCGTCTCCATCACGGGGCGCATGAAGTCCTTCTGCGGCAGCGGGCTGTACTGGAGGACCTCGATCGGCCCGAGGCTCTCGGTGACCGACTCGAGCGCCTTCGCGAGTCCGGCCGGCTCCCGGACGTCGGCGGTGAAGCCCTCGGCCCGTACGCCGTCGCCGGCGAGCTCCGCCGCGAGCGCGTCGGCGCGCTCCTGGCTGCGCGAGACGAGGCCGACGGCGAAGCCCTCGGCGCCGAAGCGCCGGGCGACGGCCGCCCCCAGTCCCGAGCCGGCCCCGACGATCGCGATGGTGGTCATGCTCGCGGCCTGCCCGCTGCGGGACCTCGTCAATCCGCCCCCGCCTGCTCGATCCGCCGGGCGAACGGCTCCGCCCACTGGCCGAGGCGCTCGCGCACCGCGGCGGCGCTCGCCTCGTGGTCGTACTCCACGCGGCGGAGCTCGAGCGTGCCGTCCGGGGCCAGCAGCGCGTAGGCGGCGCGCGGATCGCCGTCGAAGGGCATGCCCACGCTGCCGGGGTTCACGAGCTCCACCGAGCCACCCTCGGCCCGGCGGCGGAACTGGAGATGGGTGTGGCCGAACACGAGGCGCGGCTCGCTCACGCCGGCCAGGAGCTCGGCCTCGTCGTCGGCGGGCTCGGGCATGAAGCTCCGCACGTCCGAGACCGGGGAGGCGTGCACGAAGCGCGCGCCGCCGAGGACCCGGCTCTCGCGCAGGTCGCTCATCCTCAGAACGTCGTCGGGACCGAGGCGGCCACGGCACACCGCGATGGCGCGCTCGACGGTCTCGTCCATCGGCGCCTCCGCCGGGCTTCCCGTCCACCGCTCGCCGTTGCCCCGGATCCACCCCGCGTCGAGCCGGCGCAGGCGGCCGAGGGTCTCGGCCGGCCAGGCGCCGAACAGCGTGTAGTCGCCGCCGAGGAGGTAGGAGTCCGCGCCGGCCTTCTCGGCGTCGGCGAGGACGGCCTCGAGCGCCGGGAGGTTGCCGTGGATGTCGTAGAGGATTCCGAGCACGGGGACGAAGGTCAGCAGCGCGGGGGGGACGGGTCGAGCTCGGCGGCGAGCTCGTGAGTCAACCTCTGAGGCGTTCTGTGGGACAGGTCGAAGTCGAGCTCGCGCATGACCTCCACGACCTCGGGATGCACGCGCTCGGCGGGCGTGGTGCCGGCAGAGAGCGCCTCGTGACGACCCTCCGTGACGCGTTCGAGGAAAGCGGCGCTCATCTGGGAGCGCCCGGCGTTATGGAGGCAGACGAAGAGTGCGCGGGCCATGCGAGGCCGAACCCTACGACCTCGGAGCTTCGCGAAGACCGTCTATCGACGCGGCGGGTGGAGAGTGGGCCGTGCTGGGCTCGAACCAGCGACCCCCAGCTTGTCGAGCTGGTGCTCTCCCAACTGAGCTAACGGCCCGGGCGGCGACCGTGGTCGCCAAGGCAGGCCAGAGTACCACCGGAGGGCAATACAAGGCGCTAGCTAGCACCGCTGCTAACGTGCTAGCACCGACCGGTAGGCAGCGTCCCAGGAGGTCCATCCCCATGGCCACCCAGACCAAGAGCGCCACCCGCGACGCCGAGTTCACCGCCGAGCGGTTCCAGGAGGTGGGCGACCGCTTCCTCGAGGAGTACCGCCGCGCCGGCAAGGTCTACCTCGACACCTACGAGCGTACGGCCAAGACCGTCGCCGACCTCCAGGAGCGCACGGCGGGGGCGAGCCAGAACGAGTGGATCGCCCAGGTCATCCGCGCCCAGGCCGACCTGACCCGCGAGGTCGCGAAGGCCCAGACCTCGGCCGCGCGCGAGCTGCTCCGCTAAGGACGGCCGGTCCCGCCCCGGGAATCTGGCGTAGGGTCGGCCCGATGGCCACCACCCACAGTGGCGACGCAGAGCTGTACTGGGAGAGCACGGGCGCCGGCGCGCCCGTGCTCCTCGTCATGGGCCTCGGGGTCTCGGCCACGGGCTGGTGGCGGACGATCCCGGTGCTCGCCGAGGGCCTGCGAGTGATCGCCTTCGACAACCGCGGGGTCGGCCGCTCCGACCACCCCGAGGGTCCCTACACCGTGGACCAGATGGCCGACGACGCCATGGCCGTCCTCGACGCCGCCGGTGAGGACACCGCCCACGTCTACGGGATCTCGCTCGGCGGGATGATCGCCCAGCAGATCGCGCTCACCCACGCCGAGCGCGTGCGCGGCCTCGTCCTCGGCGCCACCACCCCGGGCGGCCCGGACGCCGCCCAGATCAGCGACGAGGTGGCCGCCTTCTTCCGCCGGCGCCTCGAGATGCCGGCCGACGAGGCCGTCTGGGCCTCGGTGCCCTACTCCTACGGCGACCAGACGCGCGCCCGCGGGGCTCAGCGCATCGCCGACGACCTTCGCGAGCGGCTTCGCTACCCGGTCGAGCCGGTGGGCTACGGCGGACAGCTCCAGGCCGCGATGAACTTCAACGTGGGCGATCGCCTGGGCGAGATCGACCGGCCCACCCTGGTCGTCCACGGCGACGCCGACCGCATCGTGCCCTACGCCAACGGCGAGCTGCTGGCCGAGCGGATCGCCGGCGCCGAGCTCGAGTCCCTACCGGGCGCGGGGCACCTCTACCCCACGGACGCCCCTCAGGCCGACCGCCGCGTGGCGGAGTTCCTGGCCGCTCAGGGAGCCTGACGTGCGGAATCCGGCTGGTGCCGGACCCGCCGACGGCGCGACGGGCTCAGCGAGCGGTCCACCCCTGGTCCATCGTCACCGGCACGCCGGTGAACGACCGCCCGGCCGGCCCCACGAGGAAGGCCACCACCTCGGCCACCTCCTCGGGCTCCACCAGGCGCTTGACCGCGTGCGGCGCGAGGATCACGTCCTCGAGCACCCGGTCCTCGGGCATCCCGTGGGCCTTGGCCTGGTCGGCGATCTGGGCCTCGACGAGCGGGGTGCGCACGAACCCGGGGCACACGGCGGTCGCGGTGATGTCCTGCCCGGCGCCCTCGAGGGCGAGCGTCTTCACGAGCCCGAGCACGCCGTGCTTGGCGGACACGTAGCCGGCCTTGTAGGGCGAGGCCACGAGGCCATGGGCGGAGGCGATGGCCACGAAGCGCCCCTCCGGAGCCTCGGCGAGCGCCTCCCACGCGTACTTGGCGAGCAGGAACGGGCTGGTGAGGAGGATGCCGATGAGCGCGTCCCAGCGGTCTTCGGGGAAGTCGGCCACCGGCGCCACGTGCTGGAAGCCGGCGTTGGCCACCACGCAGTCGAGGCGCCCGAAGAGCTCGAGGGCGGCGTCCACCGCCCCGCGGTTGCCCTCGCGGGTGAGCAGGTCGGCCTCGTGGCCGTGGCCCGGACCACCCTCGTCGGCGCGCAGGTCGACCGCCAGCACGTCCATGCCCTCGCCGACGAGTCGCTCGGCCACCGCCCGGCCGATGCCGCTCGCGGCGCCGGTCACGATCGCCGCGCGGCCCTCGAGCGCGCTCACCGTGAGCCCTCGCACACGACGCATCCGGCGGTCGAATCTACAATTCCGTCGTATCCGCGACCGAAGGTCGCGGGGGTCGGGCTCCCTTCCTGCTCAGTCATCGCCTCGCTCCTCCGGGACAGGGGACAGGAAGTGGTTTGTAGCGAGTGAGCGCCGTGTCCCCCTCCTCCAGAGAAGAGACCTCCCCATGACCACTCCAGTCATCGCTCCCCCGACGTGCCCCCCAGGTCTCCCTGCGCTCGGGTCCGACCCCACCGGCCTCGTCGCCCGCTACCTCGACTCCGGCCTCGAGTGCACGAAGGCCGTGATCGACGGCCTCGGCTCCTACTGGGTGGGAGCGCTCAAGCGCGCCGCGACCCCCTTCGACGTGGCCGCCGACGTCACCCGCTGG
>JBPCQB010000031.1:0-3522 GCA_050998555.1 Thermoleophilaceae bacterium | reverse complement strand
CCGTGGCCGAGGGCTTCCCGGGCGACTTCCTGGCCGCGGGCCTCGCCGCCCGCGCGCGGCTCTCGATGAACGGCGACGAGCACGACGCCGCCTTCGCCGCGTGGGACCGCGGTGACCACGAAGCCGCCCTCGAGGAGCTCCAGCAGGCCTTCGCCGCGGCGCAGGACACGGCCGAGCGCGACCTCATCCGCCAGGCCATGGTCGGGATCTTCACCGAGCTCGGGGCCGATCACCCGCTGGCCCGCGAGCACCGCCGCCGGCTCTCGCTCGCGCTGTACTAGCGCCGGCTCTCGCCGCCACCACGCCGACCCGGCACCTGCGTCAGCGCCCTCCGCGCCGTGGCGGGCTCGGCGCTGCCGCATCCATACGCGCGGACACCGCCTTTCTCTGGCGGCGGCGCCCGAGCAGCGCGGTCACGCCCAGGGCCAGGCTGACGATCAGCAGGGCCACGAAGAGGCCGCCGAGGAAGCCGATCCCCCCGAACGGGAGGAAGACCAGCTCGGCGAGTCCGTAGCCCACCGCGATCAGCACGACGACGATGGCGACGAGGATCCCGATCCCTCGCACGCGGGCGAGGCCGGCGGCGCCCGGGGGAGGGGCCACGAGCCCCATGAAGCGCAGGAGCAGGAGCTGGCGTGAGGTGGGCGGCTCCTGGCCGAGCTTCTGCACGGCGTCGCGCAGGTCGTCGGGGCGGCGCTCGGCGAGGGCGAGCGAGGCGTTCATCATCTGGCGCAGCGCCGGACGTTCCTGCGGGTGGGCTCCCACCATCGCCTCGTTGTAGAAGCGCCGGGCCTCCTTGGCGTCGTAGCGCTCGGCCGCCCGCGCGCCGAGGATGGCCCGCGCGGCGGCACGGTGCTTCGACTCGGAGAGCAGCTGCTCGTCGGTGCGCCCCTCGAGCTGCGGGATGGCGGCGAGACCGCCCTGGCGGTACTGCATGCGCTGCTGACGGGGCTTGGCCACGCGGGCAGTGTGCCAGACGCGCGCACGGCGGCGGCACCGGCTCGAGGGCTCTGCCGGCCGGCGCGGTCCGCAGGGCCCCCACTGCTCCTGTTCCTCCCGCCGCTCCTCTACTCGGCGGCGTTCTTCTCCTCCCTGCGCGATCTGCGGGACAACCTGCCCCCGATATCGCTGCTCGCGGTGGGCCTCGTCCTGGTCACCACGGTCGCGGTCGCCGCGACCGCGCACTTCCTGGTCGACGGCATGTCGTGGCCGGCCGCGTTCGTGCTCGGGGCCATCGTCTCGCCCACCGATCCGGTGGCCGCGACCACCATCGCCCGAAGGCTCGGCATCCCGCGGCGGATCGTGACCGTGGTGGAGGGCGAGGCCCTCGTCAACGACGGCACCGCGCTCATCGCCTACCGCTTCGCCCTCGCCGCCGTGGCCACCGGCACCTTCTCGCTCTTCGATGCGGGCCTCACCTTCGTGCTGAGCGCGGTGGGCGGAGCAGCTCGGCCTCCGGGGTCCTGGCCGCCGTCACGGTCGGTATCTACCTCGGCTGGCGCGCCCCCGAGCTCATCACCCCCTCCACGCGGATCCAGGCCTACTCGGTGTGGGAGCTGCTCATCTTCCTGCTCAACTCCACCCTGTTCGTGCTCATCGGACTCCAGCTTCCCCGCGTGCTGGACGGGCTGGCCGGGGGGCAGTCGACGCTGACGCTGGTCTGGTGGGGTCTCGCCGTCTCGGGAGTCGTCATCGGACTGCGCCTGGCGTGGGTCTTCGCGTTCACCTACCTGCCGCGACGCCTGTCCGAGGAGCGTACGGCGGCCTACGCGCGTCTACGGGCCGAGGTGCTCGGGGCGGAGCGCTCGGCGCTGCTGCGCCTCCGCGGCGAGGGAGCGTGGGCGCTCGCCGGGCGACTGAGGCCGGCGGCGGCCCCGGCTCCTAGAACCGCAGCACCGCGCCGATCGAGCCGTACCGGGAGAGGTCGTCGTGGCGGCGCACCACGAGAACGTCCGCCGCCTGCTGGATCGTGCGCTCGATAGCCGCCTCGACCACGTCCTCGTGCCGCTCGAGCGGACCGCCGTCGGCGGGGCACGTCTCACCGGAGACCCCGATCCAGCCGCACGACCCGCACACGACGCCCGGTGCCGCGAAACCCTCGTCGAGGAGGAGGGTCTCGACCCGGCGCTCGTTCAACACTCCGAGCACCTCGTCGAGCCCGGCGGCGCCCCGTGTGCCGCGGCCCACGCCCTCCTCGAGCGCGTCGAGGGCCGCGCGCTCGCGCCGGCGCTCGTCCTCCTCGATCAACGGCGTGGTGGAGCGCAGCACGTCGTCGGCCTTCGAGTGCTCGACGTCCACCTCGATGTGTCCGGCCAAGCGCTCGCGAAGGTCGGGAGGGAGGGCGCGCTCCATCTGGGGGTAGAGATCACGGGGGCAACCGATGACCAGCCGCTCCATCGGCGCGCGCTTCGTGCGGGAGCGAAGGGCCTCGACGGTGTCGGTCATGTGGTGGTGGGACTCCTCGTCAACGGCTCCCTGGCCACGGGACTGGGTGCCCGAGGCCTGAGTACGCCCGCCGCGGCGCTCCTCGGCAAAGCCCTCCACCTCGTCCAGGCGGTCGCCCGACCCGCGGAACAGGCGCGCGGCCCGGCGGTTCACCAGCAGGACGGCCCAGCGGCCGGGAGTAGCCAGCTCCGCCATCGGCTCGACGAACGGCGCGTCGTTCAGGGCCACCTGCGAGGGGACCGACCGGGGCAGCCGGATGGCTTCGAACAGGCCGCCGGCGTGGGAGGAGAACACCGCCAGGGCGTGCGCTCCCTTCGCCGAGAACCCGTCGCCCTCGAGGAACTCGCGCAACTGCTCGAGGTCGCCACGCAGGGCCGAGTGCTCGTCGTGGCTCAGGCCCTCGGCGTTCTTGACGCGACGCCCGGCCTCGTCGAGCAGCGACCGGATCTCGGTGCTCCGCGCCGCCGGGGTCGCGAACTCCGCGGGGTCGAGGTCGAGGTAGATGGACAGCACCTTGCCCTTCTCGGGCCGTGCTTCGGTCAGCCGGCGGAGGGTGCTCTGGTCGAGCTCGTTGATTTGCATGGGCGGGAGGTATACCCGGCGCGGCGGGGAGCCACCCGCTACGAGCGCCGGGCGGTCAGCCCTCGCGCGCCAGTGCGGCGATCACGGTCTCCCCGACCCCGCGCACGAAGCGCAGGTCGGCCTCGCCGAGCGCGGGCCGCGACTCGTGGGCCAGGCAGCAGAGCATGTAGAGGCGGGCGTCGCGCGTCCGCAGCGGCACGCCGATGTAGGACCCGATCCCGGCGCGGCGGGTGATCTCGAGCCCGGCGGTCAACGGCTCGCGCGCGGCATCGGGCACGGCGCCCTCGAGGCGACCCTCGAGCACGTGCTGACAGTAGGTGGCCGACAGCTCGACCGAGGTCCCCTGCGCGAGGCCGAACGAGGCGGCGTCGCCGGCGGCCGCCCGGATCACCTCGCGACCGTCCGCGAGCTCACCCAGAAATGCGATGTCCATCTCGAGCTGGTCGCGGGCGAGCGCCAGCGCCGCCGTCAGCTCACCACCGTGCGGCCCTACAC
>JBPCQB010000007.1:0-6688 GCA_050998555.1 Thermoleophilaceae bacterium | reverse complement strand
GGTCGGGCCCGGCGCGCCGCGTGCGCCACCGGCGCGGCGCTCGGGGCGCCCGCGGGCCGGAGCGCCCGGCCAGGCGCTCGAGCGCGCGCCCGCCCTCCGCGAACCTCACTCGACTTCCGCGTAGAAGATCGGCGGGCAGTGGAAGTGGGTGATCGAGGGCTCGCGCCCGACCACGTGCTCGGCCATCTCGATCGCGTCGCGCATCGTGTCCGCGCGGCGGAAGCCCATCCGCCGGCACGCCGCCGGATTCCCCCCGACGAAGATCACCTCGCCGACGTGCTGGAGGGCGTGGGCGCCCCAGTACCACATGTAGAAGGAATGGACCCCGTGATAGGCGTTGCCCGTCCGGTAGAGGTGGCGGTACCACTCGTCCTCGGCGTAGGCCCGCTCGTGCCGGCGCTCGATCTCCTCGATGTCGGTGGTGTCGGCCAGCACCTCCTCGTAGAAGTCGATGTAGGAGGGGTGGTGGACCGGGTGGAACTCGCGCTCGACTGGATGGGTGAAGATCAGCACCCCGCCCTCGCGCACCAGCGGCTTTCCCTTGTAGAGGTTGAAGAAGTACCCGAGCCCGAGGCACATGACCAGCACCGGGTTGAGGATCGAGTTCACGTTGTAGGGGCCGACGTAGGGAAGCCCGGCGGTCACCACGTCGGCCTGGCCCTGCACGCGCACCGCGCCCTGGTCGGCCACGCGGGCCATCGTCACCTCGTGCACGGGTCCGATGGCGCCCGCCGCCACGCTGGTGACCGCGTACGGGGCGGCCTGGCGGTGGAACGCGGTGCGGCGCGCGCGGGTGGGCATCCGGTCCGTGGCCCGCTTCACCGCGGCGAAGGTGGCCTGCTCGCGCGAGGTCCATCGCGCCTCGGGCTTGGCCAGGAAGCGAAGCGGGTCGCCGTACATGTCGTTGTTGTGCGTGGCCTCGACGTGGAACACCGGCACCGCGGCCTCGATCACGTCGCCCTGGCGGCCCGAGGAGCGGTGGAGCTCGGACCTCGGGGGATCGATGAAGGACCGCGAGTGGCGCATCGAGTGGACGTTGTGGTGCGCGCTGATCGATCGGTAGGTGCCGAGGCCGATGGCCGTCGACTTCGGACCGCCCTGGAGGGAGGCGGTGACCACGTGGACGTAGACGAGGAGGTCGGACTCCGCCGCGCGGCGGTTGAGCGTGACCGGCTCGGAGTGATCGGTCTCCCCCAGCTCGACGTTGCCGTCGGGGTCCTCGGCGTCGTGGTTGTAGAGGCGGTCGGGGTGGAAGGCGTCGAACACCCGGGCGCCGACCGCGCGGCGGAGCTCGGCCGGGGTCATGCGCCGGTGAAGCGCCAGGGCGGCGATCAGGTGGATGTCGTCGACGCCGGCGCGGTACGCGCGCTCGAGCACCTGCTCGATCACGAGCTGGCGCACGTCCGGGGTGCGCATGGGCGGCAGCGGGACCGAGAGGTCGTCGAAGGCGATCGTCAGGCGCATCCCCGGACGCAGGTGGGCGTCGAGGGGGTCCATGTCGAACGGCGCGTCGAGGGCGGCGGCGATCGCGGCGTCGACGTCGGCGAGGCCGCGCATCGGCGGAGGCGGGTAGACGACGCGCGTGCCCACCGGCAGGCGCTCGAGCCGGAAGGTCTCGCCGGAGTGGAAGACCGTGGGCGGCGAGGACGAGGTGATCTCCACCACCGACGCCTCGCGTCCCGCGCTCGGCGCAGGCGATCGGGAGGAACGCACCCGCTCGACCATCGGGGGTCGCGGGACGATCGGCCCCCGTCGCGGCAAGGAGACCTCGAGAGCGTCGGCCGGCTCTTCGGGCGCGATCAGCTCGGGGGTCTCGTCGGCCTCGATCGGCTCGAGGGCCTCGGTCGGCTCGGAGGCCTCGACGGGGTCCGGCGCGGCCGACGCGTCGCCCCCGGACCGGCGGTGTACGCCCTTGCCCCGCCTCCCCGCCGCCGAGGCCGGAGCCGGCGCCGCGCCCCGACCGGGAACGTCCTCGACCTCGGCCCCGTCCTCGGTCCGCGGCTCCGCACCCTCCTCGTTCCCCGACTCGGCGGTGCGCCGCTCGAGCCGGCTCACCCGTCGCTCCGAAGGTCGAACACGGTCTTGACGCGGCCGGCGCGCGCGGCACGCGGGGCGTCGGCGAGCGCCTCGCGGAAGTCCCGCAGGTGCCACCCACGGGCCACGAGCCGCCCGAGGCGAAGGCTGCGGGCCAGCTCGATGGCCGCGGGGAAGTCGCGCTGGTATCCGTAGGCGCCGTCTATGCGCACCTCACGCTGCCAGGCGAGCGCGAGGTCGGCGGAGATCGAGCCGGGCATCCCCACCAGTATCACCCGTCCGCGCGGGCGTACCGCGGTGATCGCCGCCTCGAGCGACGATCCGGACCCCACGCAGTCGAGCACGCGGTCGAAGCCCCCGAGCAGCAGCTCGCGCCCGAGCGGGCCCACAATCCGCCTTGCCCCGCAGATGCGGGCCCCCTCGAGGTGCAGGCGCCCGCTCTTCGCCGTGTGATCGGCCCCGAGGCGGCGCGCCTCGAGCTCCTGCGCCTGGTGCTTGACCACGCACAGCACGGTGGCCTCGGGCTGCACCGCCCTCAGCGCGGCCACGCAGAGGAGGCCGATCGTGCCCGCCCCGATGACGGCCACGGCCTGACCGGGTCGGACCTCGGCGCGGCGCGCGGCGTGGAGGGCGCAGGCCAGGGGCTCGACGAGCACGGCGTCCTCGTCGGAGAGGTCATCGGGGATCGGGTGGAGCTGCGAGGCGTGCGCGGTCAGGCCCTCGCTCCACCCGCCGCACGTGTCGCGGCAGAAGCCGATCTGAAGGCCGGCGGAGACGTCCCCGCCGGTGACGTTGCGGCACAACGCGTAGAGGCCCTCCTCGCACTCGGGGCAGGGCGGATCGATCCCGCGCGCCTGGCACCCGAGCGCGGGCTCGACCACCACGCGGCCCCCGCGGCCCTCGCCCGAGGTCAGAAGTCCCACCACCTCGTGACCGGGCACGAAGGGGCCCGAGGTGAGCGCGGCGAGGTAGGGCGAGGCCTCACCGGTCACGAGCGCCTGGTCGGACCCGCAGATCCCGGCCAGCAGCGGGCGCACCGAGGCCCACTCGGGGCCGGGCAGGCGTGGCGGGCGGGCGTGAGCCTCGAGCCGCAGCGCCCCGACTCCCGCCCGGGTGGACACCCGGGCAGCCAGGTGGCGGGGCCCCGACGGCGTGTACTCGAGGGCGAGCACTAGACGCCCACGGGCTCGGCGGGTCGGGTTCGCGCGCCCGGCTCGGTGCCCCACTCGAGCACCGGCCAGCGCCGGCGGCGGGCCTCGCGGGCCAGGCGGAAGTCCGGGTTCACCGCGTGTGGGTGACCGACCACCTCGAGCAGCGGAAGGTCCGACGCCGAGTCGGCGTAGGCGTGGCAGTCGGCGAGGTCGACGCCGTGCTCGGCCGCGATGCGCGCGGCCGCCGAGGCCCGCCCGTCGGCGGTGAGCGGCGGGTCGGCCAGCTCGCCGGTGAACGCGCCCCGGCGCTCGACGAGGCGGGCGGCCACCATCTCGTCGCCCAGGTGGCGCAGCGAGTCGACCAGGAAGTCGAGCGCTCCCGTGAGCAGCACCACCCGGTCTCCCCGCGAGCGGTGGGCGCGCACGCGGCGTATCGCCGCCTGGTGCACCCGCGGGAGGATGAACTCCGACAGCGCCCCGGCGGCCTGCTCGCGGAGCTCGTCGGCGGGCAGCCCGCGGTAGTTGCGGTAGAAGCTGCGGTTGAACGCCGAGCGCGAGCGGCGGTCGGCCACGATGTAGCCCGGCGCCCGCGCGGCCAGGCCGAGGGTCCACAGCGCGCGGTCGGCGCGGGGCATGTCCCGGGTGCGGATCCACGCGTAGAAGTGCGCGACCGTCGTCCCCAGCACCACGCCCTCGACGTCGAAGAAGGCGAGGCCGGGCGGTCCCTCGGCGATCGCCGCGCTCGGCTCCGCCCGGGCGACCGGACGCGGCCCCGGGGTGGGCACCCCGATCATCTCCCGGAGCGAGGGCAGGTGGATGTCCTTGACGTACTCGTCCCAGTCGATGTCGGCCGGGTCGAAGCCGAACGTCTCGCGGTCGTCGGGATGGAGCGTCCGGCGGAGCTCCTCGGCGTGCGAGTCGTCGAACACGCAGTCGAGCTCGACGTAGGGGCCGTAGATCTCCGACAGCCGCCGCAGACGCTCGAGCCGGCGGCGGTCGCGATGAAGGCGGCGCTCCACCTCGTCGGAACGGGGCACGGGGACACGGTCGAGCAGGCGGCGTCCGAGGCGCACGGCGTGCTCGCCGGCGGCGATCTGGCGCATGGCTCGCCCGATGGGGATGAGTGGCACGTCGCCCACCTCGACGGGGATCCCCTCCTCGTCGGGGAAGGGGCGCTCGCGGAAGTACTCGGTGAACATCTCCACAACCCGACCGACCTCGAGCGGCCGACGCGAGCCGCTCACCACCGCGACCGTGCGCGGCCCGCGACGCGGCGGGTGGGCGGCGGCGGCCAGGCAGGCGTTCGCCACGAAGTCGACGGGGATGAGGTCGAAGCGCACGGCCGGGTTGGCCGGGAAGCGGGGTATGAGCCCCCGCCCGTAGGCGAGGATCACCGGGTCGGCCACCTTGAGCCCCTCGAGCCACCCCGGTCGCGGCCAGCGCAGCGCGGACTCGATGATGCTGGGGCGAACGATGGTGGTCCGCTCGATCCCCGCGTCGAGCAGCGCGCGCTCGCCGAGGGCCTTCGAGAATCCGTAGGCTTCGGACCATCCGAGCGCTCGGCAGCTCTCGCGACCGCGCTCGACCAGCTGCCTGGCGACCCAGGCCCGCCGCGCCTCCTCGCCGCGGGCGCCCACCGCCGGTGCGCCCGCCGGCCCGATCTCGTGGTGGGCGTCGGCCACGAAGCGCCGCTGGTGCTCGGGCAGCCGCGACTCGGCCTCGAGCTCGCGCCGCCACGCCCGGGCCGCGTCGAGCTCGGCCTCGAGGTCCACGTCGGGCTCGGCTGGCGCGCGCCCCGACGGACGCTCGAGCACCAAGCCCGTGCGCATTCCGGCCGCGTACGCGGTGGAGACGTGCACGAACGCGGCGGTGGGGCTGCCGGCCCGCACCAGCTCGGCCAGGCGCCCGACCCCCAGCACGTTGAGCTCGAGCATGTGGTCGAGCGGGTCGTCGAAGGCCACCGACGCCGCGCAGTGGATCACCACGTCCACGTCGGAGAGGTCGAGCGGCTCGCTGCGCCCGAGGCCCTCCACCGAGAGGTCGGCGGCCTCGGCCCGCAGGCGGCCGTCGTCGATCCACCCCTCGGGGTCGGCGTCGTCGGACAGGGCACCCGGCGAGAGGATCTGGTCCTCGAGCCGCAACCGGGCTCCCTCGTCGTCGGCGGCGCGCACCAGGAGCCGCAGGGCCCCGAGGTCGGGGATCGCCCGCAGGCAGGCCGAGAGCACGGCCTTGCCCACGAATCCGGTCGCGCCGGTCAGGAGCAGCGTCTTGCCGGCGAGGCGCTCCGCCAGGGGCTCTCCGTGCTCCTCCCCAACCACCGCTCGGCACCTTACCGCCTCTCTACTGACCTGTCAGTACGCTTCGCGGCGGTATGAGTGCGAAGGCAGGCGCACCGGCCACCGGCGAGGCCTCCTCTCGGGAGCGCATCCTCGATGTCGCCCGCTCGGAGTTCGCCGACCGGGGCTTCGAGGGAGCGCGCCTCCAGGACATCGCCGAGCGCGCCGGGCTTCGCCACCCGACCCTCCTCTACTACTTCTCCTCCAAGGAGGGCCTCTACCGCGCGGTGATCGAGCAGGCGGTGGGCGACTGGGCGGAGGAGACCCGGCGAGGCGTCGAGAACCCGCTCCGGGGCTTCGAGCAGGTGACCGCGCTCGTCGAGGCGGGCTTTCGCTTCTTCGACGACCACCAGGACTTCGTGCGGATCGTCCGCCGCGAGGCGCTCGAGGGCGGCGGGCGCCTCGAGGACGCGATCGCCGAGTTCCTGCGCCCGTTCCTCGACCGCTCCGTCGCGTTCCTCGAGCGCGAGACCGCCGCGGGGCGGCTCCGCCCCCACGATCCCCTCGAGCTCATGCAGGTGGTCTACGGGTCGGTGTTGACCTACTTCTCCGACGCGCGCTTCCGGCTCAAGCTGACCGGCGAGGACCCGCGCGGCGACGTGGCCCTGCGCCGACACCGGGACGCCCTGGTCGCGCTCCTGCGCCCGGCGCTCGACCCCGGGGACGGCCCGCGCACGTAGCTGGACGAGGAGCCACACCGCGCCCTTGCGGGTGTCCATGTCTCGATCTACACTTGTGGGCTTGGAGGCGTCCGCGAAGGGGTCTGCAGGCGTTGGACGCGTTCCCGGGGAGCGCCACGAGCCGAGCCTGATTCGCCGGCTCCTGCTGGCCGTGGCCGTCACCCTCGTCGTGTCCGGCGCGGTGGCCTACTTCGTGGTGCCTCGGTTGATCGAGGAGCGCTACGTCGCCGAGCAGACCGCCGCACAGGCCGCCGACGCCCGTTCGCTCGCACGCGCCGCGCGCATGGGCACCCGCCGCGAGGGGATGCGCGAGGTGTCCGCCCGGCTGCGTGACATCGCCGGAGGGCCGGGAGTCGAGCGTGCCCTCCTGATCGACCGGCGCGGGAGGGTCGTGGCCGCAGGCGAGCGCTCGCAGGTGGGCGAGCGCGACACGGAGCCCTTCGCCCGGGCGGTCGCCCGGGGCACCGGCTCCGGTGCCGAGCTGGCC
>JBPCQB010000022.1:0-8687 GCA_050998555.1 Thermoleophilaceae bacterium | reverse complement strand
GCCTCCAAGGGCCGTGAGCTGATCGCATGAGAGGAACCATTGAGAAAGCAAGTGCTCGTCACGGTGGACCGTGGCGAAACCAGAGTCGCCATCCTCGAGGCGGAGGGCACCCCTCCGGCTAAGGACGGCGCGACAACCCAGAACGGCTCGCGCGGCGGCGGTCGCCGCCGGCGCGGGCGCTCGGGAGCCGGCGGGCCCCCGGAGGGCTTTCGGATCGCGGAGCTCTACGTCGAGCGGCTCGGCAAGCGCTCGATCGTCGGCAACGTCTACAAGGGCAAGGTCGACAACGTCGTCCCGGGCCTCGAGGCCGCGTTCGTGGACATCGGCCTCGACAAGAACGGCTTCCTGCACGTCGACGACATCGTCATCCCCGGCGTCGAGGTGGCCCGCCGCGGGCGGACCGGGGGCAAGGGCAAGCGGATCACCGAGCTGCTGAAGCCCGGCCAGGAGGTCGTCGTCCAGGTCGAGAAGGACCCCCTGAAGACCAAGGGGGCGCGGCTCTCCATGCAGCTGTCGATCGCCGGCCGCTACCTCGTGTACGTGCCCCAGGGCGAGGGCGTCGGGGTGTCGAAGCGCCTGCCGGACTCCGAGCGCGAGCGCCTGCGCAAGGCGGCCGCGAGGCTCGAGCTCAAAGACGGCGGGGCGATCGTGCGCACCGCCGCCGACGGTGCGAGCCGCGAGGACCTCGAGCGCGAGATCAGGTACCTGTTCCGCCTGCACGACATCCTCATGGGCCGCGTCGAGGAGACCGTCGCCCCGGCCATGGTCTTCCAGGAGGCCGATCTCTCGGTGCGCGTGGTACGCGACATCTTCTCCGCGCACTTCGAGCGCGCGGTGGTGGACGACGAGGGCCAGCGCCACCGGCTCACCTCGTTCTTCGCCCGTACGGCGCCGGAGCTCGTGGACCGCGTGGAGCTCTACGAGGACGAGGAGCCGTTGTTCGAGAGCTACGCCGTGGACCGGGCGATCGAGTCCACGCTCTCCCGACGGGTGGACCTGTCCTCCGGCGGCTACCTGATCATCGACTACGCGGAGGCGCTGACCGTCATCGACGTGAACTCGGGATCGTTCACCGGCCGCGGCCGCGGGATGCGCCTCGAGGACATCATCACCCAGACCAACCTCGAGGCCGCCGACGAGGTGGTCAGCCAGTTGCGCCTGCGCGACATCGGCGGGATCATCGTCATCGACTTCATCGACATGTCGCGCGCCCGCAACCGCGACGCCGTGCTGAAGGTTCTCCGCAAGGCCCTCGACCAGGACCGGACGAAGACCTACGTGGTGGACATCTCGCCGCTCGGCCTGGTGGAGATGACCCGCCAGAACGTGACCGAGGGCGTGCGCGAGATCCTCACCAAGACCTGCCCCACCTGCAAGGGCGAGGGCGTGGTCCTGAGCGAGGAGACGGTGGCCATCCAGGTGGAGCGCAAGCTGCGCGACCTGGCCGCCGAGCGGCCGGAGCCCGAGGCCTTCCTCGTGCAGGTTCACCCGCGCGTGGCCACCGCGCTCATGGCCGGACCGGTGCGGCGCCTGCTCGAGCTCGAGTCCGAGGTGGGCAAGTACTTCCACTTCGAGGGCAGTGAGGCGCTGCCCCTCGACCACTTCGCGGTGTCCCTCGAGGGAAAGCGCGACGAGGTCGAGGAGCGGGCGCTTCCCTTCCGGGTCGGCGAGGAGGTGCTCGTCACGCTCGAGGAGCCCCACATGTACAACGAGGACGACGCCGTCGCCAAGATCGACGGCTACGTGATCTCGGTCGGCGGGGGCGTTCGCGCGATCGGCGACAAGAAGCTCGTGCGTATCGACCACGTGGGGCGCTCGGCCGCCTCGGCGTCGATCGTCGGTGAGCCGGATGGCTCGGGGGCCTTGGACTCGCCTCCCTCGGGCTCGGGATCGGGCTCGGACGACGATGAGGACTCAGACGGTCGCAGCCGGCGACGACGCGGCCGGCGCGGCGGCCGGGGGAGGGGTGGCGCGAAGTCGGAGGTGGCTGCGGAGGCGGCGGCGGAGACGGCGGCGGAGAAGGGCGGGGGCTCCTCGGGGTAGGGCGGTACCGCCCTATCGACGGCGTCACACCGCCGTCGCGGGCTCTGCTCTCCGGCATCCCGGTCACCACCGCCTCTCGCACGCTGCTCGACCTCGCCGCCGTGCTCGACCCTCAGCGCCTCGAACGCGCCCTGCGCGAGGCCGTGTTCCGCCGGCTCGGGGATGCGACGTCGCTCGCCGTGCTCCTCGAGCGCCATCCCCGCCGGCGGGGCACCGCCGCGCTGCGCCGGCTCCTCGCCGTGCTCGGAGACGGCGGAGCGGAGGCGAGCGCGGGAGCGTGGCCCGGAGGAGGTCCGACCCCGTAGATGGTTGATTCCGTGGCCGCTTGCGCGTGGGGTCGCGGAATCAGGCATCTAGCTTCCCCACGGTGAGCGCGCGACGCATCGGGGGACTCGTACGCCTCGCGCTCGCCGGTCTCGTCCTCGGGCGGCTGTCGCGGGGCCGCCGGCGGCGAGCCCCGCTGGCGGCCCGGGTCGGCCCTATCGACGCGGTCAGCGTCGTCGTTCCGGCGCGGGACGAGGCGCACCGGATCGGGGCCTGTCTCGAGGCCCTCATAGGCGACCCTGCCGTCGCCGAGGTCGTGGTCCTCGACGATCGGTCCGCGGACGGGACCGCCGGGCTGGCACGGTCGCTCGGTGCCCGCGTCGTGGAGGGGGCGCCGCTGCCCGAGGGCTGGGTCGGCAAGCAGTGGGCCCTCCAGCAGGGCATCGAGGCGGCGCGGTCGGATGTCGTCGTCCTCCTCGACGCCGACACGCGCGTGCGACGCGGTCTGGTGGGGGCGGTGCTCGAGGAGCTGGGGGAGGCCGACCTCGTGAGCGTGGCGCCGCGGTTCGTGTGCCGAGACACCACCCTGCGCTGGCTGCATCCGTCGATGCTCGCCACGCTGACCTACCGCTTCGGACCCCTCGGCGCGGAGGGTCCCGGCCCGCCGCCTCACCGTGCGATCGGCAACGGCCAGTGCCTCGGCGCCCGGCGCGAGGCGCTGCTGCGCTCCGAGGTCCTCCGCCGCACGCGGGCTCACATGACCGACGACATCGCGCTCGTGCGCGCGCTGTCCGCGGAGCGCTGGCGGGTCTCGTTCGTGGACGGCGCCGACCTCCTGTCGGTGGAGATGTACGCGAGCGCGGCCGAGGCGTGGCGCGAGTGGCCGCGCACGCTGGCCATGGCCGACGTGACGAGCCCGCCGTGGAAGGTCCTCGACTCAGGCGTAATGGCCCTCGTGATGGCCGTGCCGGTCTTGGCGCTGGCGACCGGGCGCGCCGGACCTCTCGACTGGGCGCTGCTCGCGGTCCGTGGCGCCCTGCTCGGAGCCCTCGCGCGGTTCTACGAGCGCCGCGGCCTCGCGTTCTGGCTCTCCCCGCTAGCCGACCCGGTGGCCGTTGGGCGGCTCGTGTACGCCACGTTTCGGCCGGTGAGGTCCTGGCGCGGGCGCAGCTACGGCTCGTGATCTGAGTCGGCGTCCCGTCCACCAGGTCCTCGACGCGACGCAGGGCCCCGTAGAGGAGGAACACGTCGTCGCGGACGTCGGCGGGGAGGAGCCGGCAGGCGAGCGTCAGGCCGCCGCGTCCGTGCGGGCGGGCGGAGCGCTTATCGGCCTCGCGGTGGAGGGCCCGGTCGCCGACCTCCCCCGCTAAGGTCATCGCGCTTCGTCGCTGCGCTCGACCATGGCCCGCACTCCTTCCGCCGTACCCGTCGGGCGAGGCCTCCTCACCGGTCGCGGGCCGAGCGGGTCCTCGCCGGGGTGGCGCGTTCGCCGGCGTGGTGGTGGCCACGCGACTGCTGACCGGACGCCTCCCCGATCGCCTCGGGGCGGCGCGCACCGCAGTGGCCGCCGGTGCGGCCGAGGCCCTTGGCCTCGTCCTCATCGCCCTCGCAGGCGGCTCCTGGCCGCTGGCGGGCGCGGTGGCGGCCGCCGCCGGCTACCCGACGGCCTTCCTCGTGGCCGCCGCCTGCGCGGTCCTCGGCGCCCTGGTGTCGACCTATCCTCGCCTGAGGTGGACGAAAAGACCCGCATAAGGCTGACGAAGTACTCGCAGAAGGCCGGCTGAGCGTCGAAGTTCGCTCCAGGGGACCTGGAGCAGGTGCTCGAGGGCTTCGGCCCGGCCGAGGCCGCGGGCTTCGCCAGCGGAATCGAGACCCGCGACGACGCGGGACACATACCCTTCGCGGGAGGACTGCTCCTGCAGTCCGTCGACTTCTTCACGCCGATCGTCGACGACCCCCGTCGCTTCGGCCAGATCGCCGCCGCGAACGCGTTCTCGGACGTCTACGCGATGGGCGGACAGGCGCTGACCGCGCTCAACCTCGTGGCGTGGCCGTCCTCGCTCGACATGGGCGCGCTGCGCGAGGTGCTGGACGGAGGGCTCGAGAAGGTGGAGGAGGCGGGGGCGAGCCTGCTCGGGGGTCACTCCGTGCAGGACGAGGAGCCGAAGTACGGGCTGGCCGTGACCGGTTGGGTGGAGACCGACCGCGTGGTGCGAAACGCCGGCGCGCGCCCCGGCGACTGCCTGGTGCTGACCAAGCCCCTCGGGCTCGGCATCCTCGCCACCGCGCTCAAGCGCGACCTGATGACCGAGGCCGACGTCGAGGAGGCGGTCGCGACCGCCGCGCGGCTGAACCGCGGCGCCGCCGAGGCCATGCAGGCGGTGGGCGTCTCCGCCGCCACCGACGTGACCGGATACGGCCTGCTCGGTCACCTCTCCGAGATGCTGGCCGCGAGCGGGGTGGGCGCGGTGGTCCGCCGCAGCGGCGCACCGGTCTGGGACGGAGTCGCCGCCCTTGGCGCCGAGGGCTGCTATCCCGGCGGCCTCGACGCCAACCGCGACCACGTGGGCCACCGCGTGGTGCGCGACGGCGTGTCGGAGGAGGACCTCCTGCCCCTCTACGACCCGCAGACGAGCGGCGGGCTCCTCATCGCCGTGGCCGAGGAGCGGGCGGGCGACCTCGTGGCCGCGCTGGTCGAGCGTGGCGAGCGCGCCGACGTCGTCGGCGAGATCGTGGCGGGCGCGGGCGTGCGGGTCGTGCCCTGACCAGGGTGGTCGCCTCCTTCCACCTCGTCCGCTACGCGCGCCCCGAGGCGCCCGAGGGCCTGACCCGCATGGGGCTCGACCGTCCCGAGCTGGCCCGCACCGCCGGCCTCGTGTTCTGGAAGCTCATGGGCACGGGCCGTGGGCGCACGATGACGTTGAGCGCGGACCTCCGGCGCTGGGCGCTGCTGGCCGTGTGGGAGGAGGAGGCGGCCCTCGACGACTTCCTCGCCCGCTCCGCGGTGGCGCGGCGTTGGCGCGAACGAGCGCTCGAGGCCTACCACCTGAGGCTGGAGCCGCTGCGGGCCCACGGGGCGTGGGGTGGTCGGAACCCGCTGGCGCCGGCGCTCTCGGGCGCGCGCCGGTCGATGGCGGCCACGGCGAACCCGGCGAACCCGGCGGCCCCGGACCCCGACGCCCCGGTCGCCGTCCTCACCCGCGCGAGGATTCGCCCCCGCCGCCTGGTCGCCTTCTACCGGGCCATCGAGCCGCCCGCCGTCGACCTCTCGCGTCAGCCTGGCCTCCTCGAGTCGGTGGGGATGGGGGAGTGGCCGGTGGCCCGCCAGGCCACCTTCTCGCTGTGGCGCTCGTTCGCCGACGCCCGCCGCTACGCCTACGGCCGGCCCGACCACGCGGAGGTAGTGCGGCGCACCCGCGCCGAGGGCTGGTACTCGGAGGAGCTCTTCGCGCGCTTCCGGCCCTACGGCGCGGAGGGCACGTGGAACGGCTGCGATCCGCTCGCCCCGGGGTGACTGCGCATCTCCGCCCGCCTCCACCACGCGACGATGGCCCCGGCGAGGGCGGCGCTCACCGCCGCGGCGATCCACGCCGCTCCCAGCGAGACCGAGACGACGATCTGGCCGAAGACGAGCGGACCGAGGCCGGCGCCGACGTAGACGCCGGACTGGGTGACACCGGTGGCCCTTGCAGCGGCGCCGGGTGTCCGCGCCACCACCGCGAAGTTGAGCAGGCCCGGCGACGCCCAGGTCAGGCCGAAGCCGAGCAGGCTGCCGATCACCACCGTCTCGGGCGACCCGAGCGCCAGCAGGACGAAGCCGAGGGTGCCGCCCGCGAGCAGTCCCGCGGCCGGCGTCAGCCCCTCGCTGGCGCGGCGGTCGGCCAGCCAGCCCGCGGCCACCCGCACGAGGATGCACACCGCGCTGCCGGTGGCCAGGAGTATTCCGGCGCGGCCCTCCTCGATCCCGGCCGCCACCGAGGAGGTGACCACAAAGGCGCCGAGGGCGGTGCCGCTGAACGCCCCGAGGCACGCGGCGAAGGCCAGCGGACCGAGCACGCGCGCGCTCGGCGTCCGGACGGGTGCTCGCGACGACGGCGCGGCGTCGATGCCCGGCGGGCCGGGACCCCGGGTGGCCGGCTCGGAGCGGACCGCAGCCGCGACGCCGAGGGCCAGCACGGCCGCGCCCACGTACGCCCACCGCCACCCCACGGTCAGCGCCACCAGCGGCACCGACAGCCCGCTGAGCAGCACCGCGCCCGGGATGGCCGACTGCTTGATCCCGAACACCACGCCCTGACGGTCGGCGGGGACGCGTCCGGCGAGGAAGGCGTTGACCGCCGGCTGGGTCATGCCGTTGGCCGCCCCGCCGGCCAGCAGCACGGCGATCAGGGAGGGATAGGAGCGCGCCAGGAGCGCCACGGCCGCGCAGCACGCCGCGCTCCCGAGCGCGCAGAAGCGTAGCGATCGGGGGCCGCCGAGGCGGTCGGCCAGCAGCCCGAGCGGCAGCGACCCGATCGCGGAGACCACGAAGAAGGCGGCCGTGGCCCCGCCGAGGCCCGCGGGGCCGAAGTCGAGGTCCCGGCCCATCTGCACCGCGAGGGCGCCGAGCAAGAACGACGGCAGGACGCCGACCACGGCCACGGCGAGGCCGACGCCGACCGCTCCCGAGGCACCCCGGGTCGCGCCGCTCGCCCCGCCGGCGGTGGCGCGGGACGCTTCGCTCACCGCGCCGGGCCGATCTCCTCGGCCACGACCTTCGCCCCGAGCATCACCAGTGGCAGGCCCCCGCCCGGGTGGACGGTGCCCCCCGCGCGGTAGAGGCCCCGCGGGCGCCGCGCCGCGTTGGCGGGACGCCCGACGGTTCCGAGGCGCCCGTGCGGCGCTGCGCCGTAGATCGCCCCGCCCGGCGCGCCGGTCTCGCGCTCGAGGTCGGCCGGCGTGCGCCGCGCCCGGACGGCGATCCGCTCCCGCACGTCGAGGCCCCGGCGGGCCAGGCGGTCGAGCAGGTGCTCCTCGTAGGCGTCGGCGTGGGCGTCCCAGTCGAGGCGCTCGCCGTGGACGGGCGCGTTGGCGAGCACGAACCATCCCTCGTCGCCCGGGGGAGCGAGGTCGGGGTCGGTCACCGACGCCGCGGCCACGTACAGGGTGGGATCGCGCACCGGGCGGCGATGGACGAAGACGTCGTCGAACTCCGCGTCGTAGTCGGGGGGGAAGAGGATCGTGTGATGGCCCAGGCCGGGCGTCCGTCCGCGGAGGCCGAGCATCAGCGCGAAGCCCGAGAGCGAGCGCTCGGGCTCGATCCCGACGCGCAGCTCGCCGGGTCCTCGAGGAAGGAGACGGTCCTCGAGCAGGGCGTCGACGGTGGAGACCACGGCGTCGCACGGCACTGCCTCCGCCTCGGCGGTCACGACGGCGGACACGCGGTCGCCCGCCACCGCGATCTCCCGCGCCGCGGTGCCCAGCCGCAACTCCCCGCCCGCGGTTTCGAGGCGTCTCGCGAGCGCCTCGACGATCGCGTACAGCCCGCCGCGCACGTGCCACGCCCCGAACGCGTGCTCGACGTATCCGGCTACCGCCAGGGCGGCGGGTGCCCGGCGCGGATCGGCCCCGGCATAGGTGGCGGCGCGCTCGATCACCAGGCGCAGGCGCCGGTCGCGCACCGTGCTCTGCGCCGGGCCGCGCAGCGGGCGCCAGGGCCGTATCCGCAGGAGATCGGCCGGGCTCGGTCGCCGGTCGCCGCGACGCGGGCGCCGCGGAGGCCACGGTGCGGGACCGGAGAGGACCGGCGCCGACGCCCTCCACATACCCGCGCACGCGCCGAGGTGGCGCGCCCAGTCCTCGCCGGCGCCCGGCGAGAAGCGCTCGAGGGCGGCGACCGTCGGCGGCAGATCGGCGCCGAGTGCGACGCTCGAGCCGTCCGCGAAGCGGTACTCGGTGCCGGGCTCGACGCGCAGGAGCTCGAGCTCGTCCTCGAGCACGGCGCCCGTGTCCGCGAAGAGGTCGGCCAGCACCCAGGGCATGGTCAGGAGCGACGGCCCGGAGTCGAACGCGTATCCGCCCACCTCGACCCGACCACACTTGCCGCCGGGTGCCGCTGCCTGCTCCAGCACGGTCACGCGGTGCCCGAGGGCGGCCAGCCGGGCCCCCGCGGCGAGGCCGCCCACCCCGGCGCCGAGCACGGCGATCCTCACCGGCGGGCCCGGCGGTGGCGACCGATGAGGGCCGGGATCGCGAATGCGCCCATCCCGAGGCCGCCGGCCACAGCCACGCGCGGGCGCCGCCAGATCATCGCGTTGGCGAAGGTCTCGCCGATCCAGGTCCAGAGATAGAGAGCGAGGGCGCCATCGCCGTCGAGCGCCGGGTCGTCGTGAGGGTCGATC
>JBPCQB010000151.1:0-6535 GCA_050998555.1 Thermoleophilaceae bacterium | reverse complement strand
TCGAGGAGCCTGAGAGCGCGGCGCTGAGGGAGCTCGTCGAGCTCGAGCGGAGCCGCGCGTCGAGCGAGCTCCTACTCGCGGAGATTCCTCGAGCCGTCCGGAGACGGGTGTGGCCGGATGCCACGGCTGAAGCGCCTGCGCTCGTCGCGAGGGGAGAGCGAGAGTTGGCGGCGATGTACCTCATCGCCGTTACCCGCTCCATTCTCGCTCTGGCCGGCACCCTGGAAGGACCGCTCCTGCGAGCCGTGGACGCCGTTCACGTGGCAACCGCCGTGGCCTACCCCGCCGGCCTCACCGCCTTCGTCTCCTACGACGACCGCCAGCTCGAGGCGGCCGACCGGGCCGCGCTCCCGGTCGCGTCTCCTGGCCGCTGAGCACCACCGGCGCCCATAGAATCGCCGCAATGGAGCAGATCGACCCGACCGAGGTCCGCTTCGACGACCGCGGCCTCGTGCCCTGCGTCGTCCAGGACTGGAGCACCGGCGAGGTGCTGACCGTCGCGTACATGAACACCGAGGCGCTCGAGCGCACTCGCGCGACCGGGGAGACCCACTTCTGGTCGCGCTCGCGCGAGGAGCTGTGGCACAAGGGCGAGGGCTCCGGGAACGTCCAGCGCGTGCGCGCCCTGCGCGTGGACTGCGACGCCGACGCGCTCGTCGCGCTCGTCGAGCCCGCCGGCCCGGCCTGCCACACCGGAGAGCGGACCTGCTTCTTCCGCTCGCTCGAGGAGAGCTCCGTGGGGAGCGACGCCGCGACCGGGAACGGGCAGCTCGCGCCCCACGAGGCCCTACCCGCCCTCGAGCGCACCATTGCGTCCCGCCGCGGGGCCGATCCCGCCGGCTCCTACACGGCCGCGCTGCTCGCCGACCCGGCCCGGATCGGGGAGAAGGTCGAGGAGGAGGCGGAGGAGGTGGTGCGTGCCGCGGCCGATGAGTCCGACGCGCGTGTGCGCGAGGAGGCGGCCGATGTGCTCTACCACCTCGACGTGCTGCTGGCCGCGCGCGGGCTGTCGGTGGCCGACGCGTTCGCGGAGCTGAATGCGCGCCGCCGCTGACCGGTGCGCGGGCCGCGAGGCCCAGAACGCCCCCTGCGAGCTCGGAGCCACCTGATGGCCGCCGCCGCCGAGCGCACCGACCTCGAGATCGTCCCCGACCTCGAGCGGGCCCGCACCCTCGCCGCCGACCACACGCTCGTCCCCCTTCGCCACACGTTCATCGACGACTGCGAGACGCCGGTCTCCGCCTACCTGAAGCTCCGCGGCGCCGGCCCCTCTTTTTTGCTCGAGTCCGCCGAGCAGGGGCGGCGCTTCGGCCGCTGGTCGTTCCTCGGCGTACAGCCGCGGGCGCTCATCCGCCTCGACGACGGCGTGTTCACCGTGGACGGCGAGCGACGCGAGCTCGACGGGGGCGATCCCTACGCGGCGGTGGCCGCCCAGCTCGAGCGCTACCGGGCCGCACCGCTCGAGGGGCTGCCCCCGTTCGCGGGCGGCGCGGTCGGGCTGTTCGGCTACGACCTGGTCCGCCACGCCGAGCCCACCGTCGGCGAGCCGAACCCCGACGACGTCGGAATCCCGGACCTCGCCCTCATGGTCTCCGACCTGCTCATCGCCTTCGACCACCTGCGCCACGAGGTCACGGTGGTCAGCCACCTGTGGGCGGACGGCACCGAGGACCTCGAGACGAGCTACGCCGAGGCCGTGGCCGCCATAGCCGACGTCCGTGAGCGTCTCTCGGCCTCGGTCCCGCGCGTCGAGCCGCATCCCCCGCGGGAGCCGCCCGGGTTCGTCTCCAACATCGGCTCGGCGGGGTACGCCGCGGCCGTCGAGGCGGCGAAGGAGCACATCCGCGCCGGCGATGTCTACCAGGTGGTGCCGAGCCAGCGCTGGTCGGCCCCGGCGCCGGTCGAGGCCTTCTCGATCTACCGCGGGCTGCGCACGATCAACCCGAGCCCCTACATGTACTTCCTCGATTTCGAGGACTTCCAGATCGCCGGCGCGTCGCCGGAGTCGCTGGTGAAGGTGGAGGGCCGCCGGGCGAGCCAGCGCCCGATCGCCGGCACCCGGCCGCGGGGGGCGAACGCCCAGGAGGACGCCGACGCCGGCCGCGAGCTGCTGGCCGACCCCAAGGAACGGGCCGAGCACGTGATGCTGGTCGATCTCGCGCGCAACGACCTCGGGCGCGTCTGCGAGTTCGGCACCGTGCACGTGGACGAGCTCATGGCCGTCGAGACCTACTCGCACGTCATGCACATCGTCTCCTCGGTGTCCGGCACCCTGCGCGACGGCGTGTCCGCAATGGACGCCCTGCGCGCGTCCTTGCCCGCGGGCACCCTGTCCGGCGCGCCGAAGATCAGGGCGATGCAGGTGATCGACGACCTCGAGCCGGTCAAGCGCGGTCCCTACGGGGGGGCGGTGGGGTACGTCTCGTGGTCGGGCGACCTCGACACCTGCATCTACATCCGCTCGGCGGTGGTGGCCGAGGGACGCATCCACGTGCAGGCCGGAGGCGGGATCGTGGCCGACTCCGACCCCGAGCTCGAGGTCCGGGAGACCGAGCACAAGGCCTCGGCGGTGCTCCGCGCCGTCGAGCTGGCCTGCGGCCAGCGGGATTGGGCGGGATCGGGGCGGGCGGGGCGACCGCGGTCGCCGGCGGCGCGAACGGCGTCCCGACGGGCGCCCGCCGCCCGCGCGTCCTCGTGGTCGACAACTACGACTCGTTCACCTTCAACCTCGTCCAGTACCTCGGTGAGCTCGGGGCCGAACCAGAGGTGGTGCGCAACGACGCGGTGAGCGTCGACGAGCTGCTCGAGCGCGCCACCGGCGCGCGGGCGGTGGTCTCGCCCGGACCGGGAGGACCGGCCGAGGCCGGGATCTCGGTCGATGCGCTGCGGCGGCTTCCCGAGGCGGGGATCCCCGTCCTCGGCGTGTGCCTCGGCCACCAGGCCCTCGCCGCGACCTTCGGCGGACGCGTGGTGCGCGGAGAGCCGGTGCACGGAAAGGCCGCCGCGGTGGAGCACGACGGGCGCACGATCTTCGCCGGGCTGCCCTCGCCGCTCGAGGCCGCGCGCTATCACTCCCTCGTCGTGGACCCCGAGCTTCCGGACTGCCTCGAGCGATCGGCCGAGGAGCGCGGCGTGGTGATGGGCATCCGCCACCGCGAGCTCCCCGCCGAGGGCGTGCAGTTCCATCCCGAGTCGATCCTCACGGGGCACGGGCGCAGCCTGCTGCGCAACTTCCTGAGCGCCGGCGCCGGGTAGAGGGCAGCCCGCGGTGCCGAATCCCGTCCTCACCGACGCCGTCGAGAAGCTGCTCGTGCGCGTCGATCTCTCCGTGGAGGAGTCGGCCGCCGTTCTCGAGCAGGTGATGGCCGGCCGGGCCTCGGAGGTGCAGACCGCGGCTTTTCTCGTCGCCCTTCGGGCCAAGGGGGAGACCGTCGAGGAGCTGGCGGGACTCGCCCGGACCATGCGCCGGCTGGCGACCCGGGTCGAGGTCCCCGGCGACGATCTGCTCGACACCGCCGGGACCGGCGGTGGACGTCCGTCCTTCAACGTCTCGACCACCGCGGCCTTCGTGGCCGCCGGCGCCGGTTGCCGGGTGGCCAAGCACGGCAACCGATCGGCCACCAGCCGCTCCGGCTCGGCCGACGTGCTCGAGGCCCTCGGCGCGCGCATCGACCTCGAGCCCGCCGCCATCGCCGAGTGCATCGAGGCCACCGGGTTCGGCTTCATGTTCGCCCCCGCTCACCACCAGGCCACACGTCACGTGGTCCCCGTGCGGCGCGAGCTGGCCGTGCGCACGGTGTTCAACTTCCTGGGGCCGCTCACCAACCCCGCGGGCGCCACGCGCCAGCTCATCGGAGTCTCGGACCCCGCGTTCATGGAGCGCCTGGCCGGCGCCCTCGGGATCCTCGGCGGTCGGAGCGCTCTGGTGGTCTCGAGCGACGACGGCCTGGACGAGGTCTCGGCGTCGGGCGTCACGCGGCTGGTGGAGCTGCGCGACGGGGAGACCCACGCCTTCGAGCTGCGCCCCGAGGACCTCCATCTCGACCCCGCGCCCCCGGACGCGATCCCCGCCGGCCCACCTGAGGAGAACGCCCGTATCCTCCGCGCGGTGACGGCCGGAGAGCCCGGCCCCGCCCGCTCGCTCGCGGTGGCCAACGCCGGCGCGGCGGTGTACGTGGCCGGCGGGGCACCCTCCATACCCGAGGGCGTGCGCCGCTCCGAGGAGGCCATCGACTCCGGCGCCGCCGACGAGGTCCTCGACCGCTACCTCGAGCGCACCCGGGCGCTGGCTCCGGCGGCGGCATGAGCGTAAGGCTCGAAGAGCTGGTCGCGACCACGCGCGAGGCGGTCGAGCGGCGCAAGCGCGAGTGCCCCCGGGACGAGGTCGAGCGCCAAGCCGCCGCCCGTCCCGAGGGCCGGCCGTTCTCTGAGGCGCTGGCCCGGCCGGGGACCTCTCTCCTCGCCGAGCACAAGCGCCGCTCTCCCTCCGCCGGGACGATCCGCGAGGGGGCGAGCATCGAGGAGATCGTGCGCGCCTACGAGCGCGGTGGTGCGGCCGCGCTCTCGATCCTCACCGAGGAGGCCCACTTCGGAGGCTCGCTGGGCGACCTCCGCGCGGCGCGCGAGGCGGCCGCGATCCCCGTGCTGCGCAAGGACTTCCACGTCGATCCGTACCAGCTTCTCGAGGCCCGGGCCGTCGGGGCCGACGCCGTGCTGATCGTCGTCGGGTCCGTCTCCTCGGGCGAGCTGGCCGAGCTGTACGCCGAGGCCCAGGCGCTCGACCTCGACGCGCTGGTCGAGGTCCACGACGAGAAGGAGCTCGAGCTGGCCCTCGAGGTCGACGCCGACATCCTCGGCATCAACAACCGCGACCTGACCGACTTCTCGGTCGACCTCGGACGCACGTACGACCTCCTGGTCGACGTGCCGACCGGGAAGACCGTGGTGTCGGAGTCGGGCATATCCACGCGGGAGCAGATCGACGAGCTGGAGCGGGTGGGGGTGGACGCCGTGCTGGTGGGGGAGACCCTCATGCGCGCGCCGGACCCCGAGGCCGCGGTGAGGGAGCTCACCCGCTTCGAGGAGCCGACGCAGGCGTGACCGGGCCCGCGCACGCCATGTAACAGAGCCGTCTCCCTACCATCGAGGAGGTGTCGACGGCCCCGCAGCTCGACCCCGCCGGGGTGGCGGCGCTCGGCGAGCGACTCCAGGCGGCCGTGCGTACCGCGGTCCGGGTGCCACGCGAGGTGCTGCGCGACGTGATCGTCGCGTTCCTCGCCGAGGGACACGTGCTGATCGAGGACTACCCCGGCGTCGGGAAGACCGCGCTGGCGCGCGCCCTCTCGCGCTCGATCGACGCCGCGTTCGCCCGCGTCCAGTGCACGGCCGACCTCCTCCCCGCCGACGTGGTGGGCACCAACGTCTACAACCAGCGCGAGCAGCGCTTCGAGTTCCGCCCCGGACCCGTGTTCGCCAACGTCGTGCTCGTGGACGAGGTCAACCGCGCCTCGCCGAAGACCCAGTCCGGCCTGCTCGAGTGCATGCAGGAGCGCCACGTGACGGTGGACGTGCACACCCACGAGCTGGCGCGTCCGTTCCTGGTGCTCGCCACGCAGAACCCCGTCGAGTACGAGGGCACCTACCCGCTCCCCGAGGCCCAGCTCGACCGCTTCATGCTCAAGCTGTCGGTGCCGTACCCGTCGGCCGAGCAGGAGCAGGCCGTGCTGGCCCGGCACCACAGGGGGATGGACCCGCACGACCTCGCCGCCCTGGGCCTGCGGGCGGTGGCCGGACCGGGCGACCTGGCCGCGGCCCGGGGCGAGGTAGCCGCCGTCGAGGTCGACGACCGGGTGCAGGCCTACATCGTGGCCCTGGTCAGAGCCACCCGCGACTCGCCGTCGCTCACCCTGGGTGCCTCGCCGCGGGGCGCCACCATGCTGCTGTGGGCGGCGAAGGCGTGGGCCTGGCTGGCGGCCCGACCCTTCGTCACCCCCGACGAGGTCAAGGCGGTGGCCAAGCCCGCCCTGCGCCACCGCGTCGCCCTGCGCCCGGAGGTGGAGCTGGAGGGCGGGACGGCCGACGGTGTCCTCGACGGGGTGCTGGCGTCGGTGCCGGTGCCCCGTTAGATGCCCGTCCCCACCCGGCGGCTGGCCATTGTGGCCGCCGTCGCCTCGTTGCTGGTCCTGGCCGCCCCTGCCCCGGAGAGCGCAGCGTTCTGGGTCAACGTCGTCCTGCTCGTCGTGACGGCGGTCGACTGGGCCCGGGCGGTGCCGCCGGCGACGGTGGGCGTCGAGCGTTCGCTGCCCGGTGTCGTGCCGCTGGGCGCGGAGGCGGAGGTGGTGTGGACGGTCCGCAACCCCCGGGCGCGGGTGTTACGGGTGGCGGTCGCCGACGAGCTGGCCCCCTCCCTCCGACCCGGGACACGCCGGGCGCGCCTGACCCTGCCGGGACGGGCCACGGGCCGGGCCCGAACCACCCTGCGACCGGAGCGACGGGGCCGGTTCACGCCCACGGAGGTGGTCGTGCGGGTGGAGGG
>JBPCQB010000016.1:0-6772 GCA_050998555.1 Thermoleophilaceae bacterium | reverse complement strand
GTAACTACTGTGTAACGAACCTTCATCGGTCAACAGGTTACACTTCGAAAAGACCCTATGACATCCGGCCGGTGCAGTACGGTGAACTCCATGGATAGGGGACGCTTGGTATCGCTTCTGGAGGAAGGACTGTCCATTGATGCAATCGCGGCTCAGTTCGCTCGGAGCCCATCGAGCGTCTCCTACTGGCTCAAGCGACACGGCCTCGACGCCAACGGCGGCAGGAAGTATGGGCCGAAGCCGGCTCTCGACCGCGACTCTCTCGCCGTGCTCGTCGACCGTGGACTCTCGGTTCCGGCGATCGCGGCGGAGCTCGGGTGCCCTGCGTCTCGCGTCCGTTATTGGCTCGGGCGATACTCGCTCGAGACCCGGCAAACGCGCAACCGTGCGGCCGCTCGGGCGGCGTTCCGTGAAGGACAGCGAATCGTGGAGCTGAGCTGCCGCAGGCATGGCGAGACCGCCCATGTCCTGGAGGGCCGAGGAAGCTACCGCTGCACTCGGTGCCGAGCGGAGCAGGTGGCCGAGCATCGTCGGCGGGTCAAGCGGGTGTTGATCGGCGAAGCGGGAGGCTCCTGCCGTCTCTGCGGATACGGGCGGTGTGAAGCTGCACTCGAGTTTCACCACTTGGACCCGAGACAGAAGGAGTTCCACCTTTCCGTACGCGGGATCACCAGATCGATCTCTGCGCTCCGCGTCGAGGCAGCGAAGTGTGTACTTCTATGCGCAACCTGTCACGCTGAAGTGGAAGCCGGTATGGCGACCGTCGAGTGAATTACTCCCCGGGGTGGATTCGAACCACCAAGACTTCATTAACAGTGAAGCATGTTGCCGTTACATCACCGGGGACCGAACAGTTAAAGGAACGACACCTTGTTCGACGAAGTGTAGCTCTCCGGTCGCCGCCCGCCGGTCACGCCGTCTGCCCCATCAGCTCTGCGAAGTCCCGCTGCACCCGATCGCGCTCCGCGGCCAGCTCACGCTGCCGGGCGTGGTCGCGCGCCTGCCGCGCGCCGCGCTGCTGACGCTCCACCCGCCGCAGGTCGAGCTGAAGAAAGCCGAGGCGCAGGGCCGCCTCGGAGAACGGCTCGGCGTCGGCCCTCATCGCGACCTCGCGGACCAGTGCGGCGACGGTGGGATCCTCCTCCGGCGGGGCGGCAAGCGGGTCCTCGAAGTGCTCCCTCAGGTGGTCGCGTACGCCGCGAAGCGCCGCTGAGGAGAAGTGGTCATCCTCGACCCGCCCGAGGAACGAGCGGCCGTGGGACGGCTCGGCCAGGCACATGGCCAGGAACGCGCACTCCGCGCGGCCGGCGAGGTCGAGGGCGCCGTGTGCGGCTGGTCGGGGAGGAGCCCCTGGCGCGTCCGCAGTCGGCGAAGGCCGGCTCTCGACCGGCGACCCGGGCGCGGGGCCGCCGGGTGCTCCGGGCTCGGAACGAGACGACGCCGGACTCGGCACCGCCGTGCTCGGCGCCTGGCGGCGCGCACCGCCGGCGGACGACCTCCCCGGCGATGAGCCGGCGCGCGCCCCCGCCCTCAGGTACTCGACCGGCACGTCCAGCCGGTCGGCGGCCATCCGCACGAGCTCGTCGCGCACGGCCGAGCGCTCCGGTGTCGCCTCCACGAGCGGCCGCACGGCGGCCAGCGCACGGTCCCTCCCGCGTGGTGACGAGAGATCGGCGTCGGCCAGCACGCCTCGGACCTCGAACTCGGGCACCGTCATCGCGCCGGCGAGCCGCGAGGACACCGCCTCTACGCCATCGGCCGCCACGAGCTCGGCGGGGTCTCGCCCCTCGGGCATGTCGACCACCAGCAGCTCGACGTCACGCTCGGCGGCACCCCGGGCCACGCGCAGCATCGCGTCGCGGCCCGCGCGGTCGGCGTCGAGGGCCAGCAGCACCGTGGTGGCCGTGCGCGAGAGCTCGGCGAGCTGCTCGGGGGTAAGCGCCGTCCCCATGATCGCCACGCACTCCGGCAGCCCGGCCTGGCTCAGCGCCAGCACGTCGGTGTAGCCCTCCACCACCACCACGCGACCGGCGCGGGCGGCCGGCGCGCGCGCGTGGTCGATCCCGAAGAGCTGGCGGCCCTTGTGGTAGAGCTCGTTCTCGGAGGTGTTCAGGTACTTCGGACGCTGCTCCTCGCGGACCGCGCGCGCCCCGAAGCCGAGCACGCGGCCACGCGCGTCGGCCAGGGGAAACGTGATCCGATCACGGAAGCGGTCGCCTGGTGCGCCGCCCCGACCGGTCGAGGCGAGCCCCGCGGCGGTCGCCTCCTCGACGGTGAAGCCGTCGCGCAGGGCCCCGGCGAGGACGCGGTCACCCGTCCCCGGCGCAAAACCCACCCGGAAGCGCCGCAGCACCTCCTCCCCCAGTCCGCGCCCCGCGAGGTGCTCACGCGCGATCGCCGCCTCGCGGGAGTCCCACAGGTAGCGCTCGTAGTACGCGGTCGCGCGTTCGAGCAGCGTGAGGAGGCGCTCGCGCCGACGCCAGCGCTCCTCCTGGCGGGGGTCCTCGTCCTCGCGCTCGAGCTCGACGCCGTAGCGGTCGGCCAGGAACTCGACCGCGCCGGGGAAGTCGAGCGCCTCGGTCGCGCTCACGAAGCCGATGGCATCGCCCGACTCCCCGCAGCCGAAGCAGTGGTAGAGCTTGTGCTCGGCGCTGACCGAGAAGGACGGGGTGCGCTCCTCGTGGAACGGGCACCGGCCCGTGTAGCGCGCGCCGACCCGGCGCAGATCGGTCCGCGCGCCGACGAGCTCCACCATGTCGACGGCCTCCTTGGTCCGCTCGATCGAGTCCCGGGTGTAGAGCGCCATCGCGGGCTGGCGCCTCAGGCGTCGGTCGGTCCCGGCGTGCCCGCGGGCGAGGCCCCGAGCGACGGCTGCGGGTCCCGGGGAGACTCCGGGCCGGCTCGACCCGCCACCAGCTCCGCGTGCGCGCGTAGCGCGAAGCGATCGGTCATGCCCGCCAGGTAGTCGGTCACCCGCTCGGCCGGCGTGGCGTCGGCCACGACGGCCTCGGGCGGGTGCTCGACGTGGTGGTCGAACAGCTCGCTCAGCACCCGCCGGATGCGTCCGTGCTCGGCGCGGGCCACCGGGCCGAGGTAGACCCGCGCGAACATGAAATCCCGCAGCCGGTCCATCGCCTCCCCGACCTCCTCCCCCTGCTCGATGTCACCGGCCTGCTCCGAGCGCTCCACGAGGTCGAGGACCAGCGTGTCGATCCTTCGCGGGCCGGTGGAGCCGAGCAGGGCGATCTCCTCCGTCGGGAGATTTTCACGCAACAGGACGCCGGCCCGAAGGGCGTCGTCGATGTCGTGGTTGATGTAGGCGATGCGATCGACGATGCGCACGATCCGCCCCTCGAGCGTGGCCGAGCGCTCCGGACCCCGATGGCGCAGGATCCCGTCCCGTACCTCATCGGTCAGGTTCAGCCCCTGCTCGCCCCCCGACCGGCGCTCGAGACGCTCGACCACGCGCAGCGAATGCTCGTTGTGGCGAAATCCGGCGGCGCCTCCGAACCGCTCGCGCAGGCACTCGTCGAGCATCTCCTCCCCGATGTGGCCGAACGGCGGATGGCCGAGGTCGTGCCCGAGCCCGATGGCCTCGGTCAGGTCCTCGTTCAGCGCCAGCGCCCGCGCCACGGTGCGGGCGATGCCGCAGGTCTCGAGGGTGTGGGTCAGGCGCGTGCGGAAGTGGTCGCCCTCGGGCGAGATGAAGACCTGGGTCTTGCGCTTCAGGCGCCGGAAGGCCTTCGAGTGGACGATGCGGTCGCGATCACGCTGGAAGGGCGTGCGCACCGGGGAGTCGGACTCCGCACGGTCGCGGTGGGCCGGGAAGGAGCGGACGCCTCGCGGCGAGAGGAAGGCCTCCTCGCGCTCGGCCGTGCGGCGGGCGAAGTCCGCGGCGCGTGACTCGGTGAGCGGCGTGATCACGAGGCCATTGTCTCACCGACCGCGGCGGCCGGCGGTCGCGGTGTGCCGCCGGAGCCCTGCGGCTCGCTCAGGCACTCCCCGCCGCGGCCAACGCCGCCTGCGCCGCGGCCACGCGCGCGATCGGCACCCGGAAGGACGAGCACGAGACGTAGTCGATGCCCGCGTCGTGGAAGAACGCGATCGAGTCGGGGTCGCCGCCGTGCTCGCCGCAGACCCCGAGCTTCAGGTCGTGCTTGGCCTCGCGACCGGTCCACGCGGCCAGGCGCACCAGCCATCCCACGCCCGGCTTGTCGATGGTGTCGAACGGGCTGCGGTCGACGATCCGCTGCTCGAGGTAGCGGTTGAGGAACCCGCTCTCCACGTCGTCGCGGGAGAACCCGAGGGCGGTCTGGGTGAGGTCGTTGGTGCCGAAGGAGAAGAAGTCGGCCTCGGCGGCGATCCGATCGGCCACGAAGCACGCCCGCGGGAGCTCGATCATGGTCCCCACCCGCTTGGTGACCGTGCCCTCGGGATCCTCCTCCGCGGCCACCCGCTCGATCAGCTCTCGCAGCGTCGAGAGCTCGCGCTCGTAGGTCACCAGCGGGACCATGACCTCGAGCAGGGGCGCCTCGCCGCTGCGGTCGCACACCGCCCGGGCGGCGCGGACGATGGCCCTCACCTGCATCTCGTAGATCTCGGGGTGGATGATCCCGAGGCGGCACCCCCGCGTGCCGAGCATGGGGTTGGTCTCGGCCAGCGCGTGCACGCGCTCCAGCGTGCGCTCGAGCTCCTCGAGGTCGGCCGTGCGCTCGACCCGCGCACGGTCCAGCTCGTGGGCCACCTCCTCGGCGGGCGGGAGGAACTCGTGGAGCGGAGGGTCGAGCAGCCGGATGGTGACCGGCAGCCCCGCCATCTCCTGGAAGAGGCCCTCGAAGTCGCCCTGCTGGAGGGGCAGGAGCTCCTCGAGTGCCGCGCGGCGCTCCTCCTCGGAGGAGGCCATGATCATCGCGCGCATCTTCGGGTGGCGGTCGGCGGCCAGGAACATGTGCTCGGTCCGGCACAGGCCGATCCCCTCGGCGCCGAACTCGCGCGCCCGCCGGGCGTCCTCGGGGGTGTCGGCGTTGGCCCGCACGCCGAGGTGGCGGACCTCGTCGGCCCATCCGAGGACGGTGTCGAAGTTCGGGTCCACCTCGGGATCCTCGAGCACGACGTCCTCGGTGGTCACGATCCCCGCGGTCCCGTCGATGGTGATGAGGTCGCCCTCCTCGAGTCGCGTGCCGTTCACCCGTAGCGAAGCGGTGGAGAGGTCGATCTCGAGCGCCGAGGCCCCGGCCACGCAGGGCTTTCCCATCCCCCGGGCCACGAGCGCGGCGTGGCTGGCCTTGCCCCCCTCCGAGGTGAGCACCCCCTGGGCGGCGTAGAAGCCGGCCACGTCATCAGCCTCGGTGAAGGGGCGCACGAGGATCACGCTGCGCCCCTCCGCCGCGGCCCTCACCGCGTCGTCGGCCTCGAAGACGATCGCTCCCTTCGCGGCGCCCGGGGAGGCGTTCACCCCGCGGGCCAGCACCTGGAACTGGGCGCCGGGGGCGATCGCGGGGTGGAGCAGGGCGTCGAGGTGCTCGGCATCGATGGTGGCGAGCGCGCGATCGCGGGTCAGGAGCCCCTCCGCGACGGCGTCCACCGCGAAGCGCACCGCGGCCTGCGCGGGACGCTTCGCGTTGCGGGTCTGGAGCATGTAGAGGCACCCCTCCTCCACCGTGAACTCGGTGTCCTGCATGTCCGCGTAGTGGCCCTCGAGCGTTCGGAGGATGGTCATGAGCTCGGCGTGGGTCTCGGGCATGGCGGCGGCCATCTCGGAGAGGTCGCGCGGGGTGCGCACGCCCGAGACCACGTCCTCGCCCTGGGCGTTCAGCAGGAAGTCGCCGGAGGGCTCGGAGGCCCCGGTTATCTCGTCGCGCGAGAAGGCGACCCCCGAGCACGAGGTCTCACCCTTGTTCCCGAACACCATCTGCTGCACGTTCACCGCGGTGCCCCACTCGTCGGGGATGCGGTTCTGGCGGCGGTACTCGACGGCGCGCGCGCCCATCCACGAGCCGAACACCGCGCGGATGGCCTGCCGGAGCTGCTCGCGGGGCTCCTGAGGAAACTCCTCACCGGTGTGGTTGAGGTAGAGGGCCTTGAAGTCGGCCGCCAGCCCCTTCAGATCCGCGACCGAGAGCTCGGTGTCGAGGCGCACGCCGGCGTCCCGCTTGCGTGCGCCGATCAGCTCCTCGATCCGCTCTCCAGGAATCCCCCGGCACACGTTCCCGAACATCTGGAGGAACCGCCGGTAGGCGTCCCAGGCGAAGCGCTCGTTCTGCGTCCGCGCGGCGAGGCCCTCGACCGCGACGTCGGAGAGCCCGAGGTTCAGCACCGTGTCCATCATCCCCGGCATCGACTCGCGGGCGCCCGAGCGCACGGACACGAGCAGAGGGTCTCCGGCGTCGCCGAGGCGCTTGCCGGCAAGGGCCTCGAGCCGCGCCAGGCCCTCGTCCACCTGCTCCTCGAGCGCCTCGGGCTCGGTGTGTCCCGCCCCCATGTAGGCGACGCAGGCCTCGGTCGTGATCGTGAAGCCGCCGGGGACGCGCTCGGGCCCGAGGATCTGGGTCATCTCGGCGACGTTGGCGCCCTTGCCGCCGAGCAGGTCGCGCATCTCCCGGGAGCCCTCGGAGAAGTCGTAGACGAGCTTGGCCTCCATCGGCCGCCAGCCTATCCGCGGGCCGGCGCGGTCAGCGGCCGGGCACAGCGGCACCGAGCCGGGTCTGCCCGTGGTGCTCGGAGGTCTCGGCGATCGCGCGCTCGGCCTGTCGCAGCGCCCGCTCCCCAGCGC
>JBPCQB010000073.1:0-7768 GCA_050998555.1 Thermoleophilaceae bacterium | reverse complement strand
GCTCTTCGGCGTCCACGCGGTACCGGAAGACCTCCTCTCCGTCCACCACGAGCACCGGGATCTGCTCCCGGTAGCGGCGCTCGAGCACGGGGTCGAACGTGATGTCGACCTCCTCGAGCGCGAACGGGTGAGCGGCGCGCACCTGGGCCACCACGGCGCGCGCCTCGTCGCACAGGCAGCACCCCGGCTTGCCGTACAGGGTGACGGCCGCCGAGCCGCTCATGCGGCGCTCGCGAGCCGCGCGGAGGCGTCTAGCGACAGGTAGTCCGGATAGGGCATCGGCTCGAGGAACCGCGCGGCGGCGGCGATCATCGCCGCGTTGTCGGTGCACAGCTCACGAGGGGGCACCCAGACCGCGACTCCGCGCGCCTCGCACTCGGAGCGCAGCCGGTCGCGGAGCTCGGAGTTCGCGGCCACCCCGCCGCCGAGCGCCAGGCGCTCGAGTCCCTCGCGCTCGAGCGCCTCGATCGTGCGCGCGGCCAGCGCGTCGACGATAGCCCGCTGGTAGGAGGCCGCGAGGTCGCCGCGGCGTGCCGCGAGGTCCTCGGGCCCCATCTCCCGGACGCGGTAGAGCAGCGCGGTCTTCAGGCCGCTGAAGGACAGGTCGAGCCCCTCCCCGGGAGCCGACCGCGGGAACGCGAAGGCCTCCGGGTCCCCGTCGCGCGCGGCGCGGTCGATCGCCGGGCCGCCGGGGTAGGCGAGGCCGAGGAGGCGCGCTCCCTTGTCGAAGGCCTCGCCCGCGGCGTCGTCGAGCGTCTGGCCGAGCACGGCGTAGCTCGCGGGCTCGTCGACGCGCGCCAGGAAGCTGTGCCCGCCGCTGGCCACGAGGCACAGGTAGGGCGCCGCGATCGGCTCGGGCTCGAGCGTGGCGGCCACCACGTGGCCGTGCAGGTGGTCGACCGCCGCGAACGGCAGCTCGCGCGCCCCGGCCAGGGCCTTGGCGGCGCTGAACCCGACCAGCAGGGCGCCGATCAGCCCCGGACCGCGGGTGGCGGCCACCAGCTCGACATCGTCGAGCGACGCGCCCGCGCGCTCGAGCGCATCGGCCACGGCGGGGCCGGTGGCCTCGAGGTGGCGGCGGGCGGCCACCTCGGGCACCACGCCGCCGTAGCGTGCGTGGAGCAGGCCCTGCGACGCCACGACGTTGGAAAGCACGTCACCGCGGGCGCCGACGACGGCGGCGGCGGTGTCGTCGCAGCTCGTCTCGACCGCGAGGATCATGCGCGCGCGGAGCCCGAGCCGGCACGGCCGGGCGATCCGCTCGCTCCGTTCGAGTCCTCCCGCGGCCCCGCCGCCGAGCGCCACATGATCAGGGCGTCCTCGCGGTTGTCGTGGTAGTAGCCGCGCCGTTGCCCCGCTTTGCGGAAGCCGAACCCCTCGTAGAGGGTGATGGCTCCGCCGTTGGACATCCGGACCTCGAGCGTGTAGCGCTCCCCCGGGCCGTCTCCGCGCCGGAACAGCTCGGAGATGAGCGTGGACCCGATGCCCTCCCGCCGGGCGTGGAGGTCCACGGCCACGTTCATGAGGTGCCACACCGTGTTGTAGCGCGAGCACACGAGGTAGCCCACGAGGCGGTCGTCGCGGACCGCGGCCAGGCAGATGCCCGAGGGCTTCGACAGCTCGAGCACGAACATGGCGAGCGACCACGGCGTGGGGAACACGCGCCGCTCGACGGCGGTGACCTGCGGGAGGTCCGCGTAGGAGAGGCGGCGTATGTCGAGGGACGGGCTCACGGCAGATGCTCGATCCCGCGGCCGCGTGCGTGCGGGGGCGTCATCCGTGCGTGCGGGGTCGTGGGATCAAGCATCTAGGGGCCGGGCGTCGGGCTCCCGAAGATAGAGCGCGGTTGCGGGCTCGCCCGGCGCAAGGAGTGCCAGCCGGCACACCGACAGCGCGCGTACGACGTGGACCGGTGAGGCCTCGGGCGCCACCGGGACGCCGGCGGCCTCGAGATCGGCGCGGAAGCGTAACGAGCCGTCCCCGACGGCCAAGGGGCGGTCGGGCAGGGTCGCCAGGCGCCGTGCGAGTGCCTCCGGCGCCACCCCCGCGGGCGCCCAGAGCTCCTCGCCGCCGGCATACAGCGCGGCGAACAGCTCGCCCCGGCGGGCGTCGATGAGCGCGAGCACCCCGCCGGGCGGCGCCGCCGGAGCCGCCTCTTCGGCGAGCGCGCGCAGGGACACCACCCCGGCCACGGGGATCCCGTGCGCGTCCGCGATGCCGCACGCGGTGGCCATCCCGATGCGCAGGCCCGTGAAGGATCCCGGCCCGCGGGAGACGGCCACCAGGTCGAGGTCGCTCCACCGGAGTCCGGCCTCCTCCATCACGGCGGCCAGAGCCGGCATCAGCTCGCGCGCGTGCGCGGGGCGGCCGAGCAGGGACTCGGGCGAGGGCACCCGCTCGGCGAAGCGCCCGTCCGCGCGCAGGGCGCAGGCCGCGACACCCGCGGTGGAGGTGTCGAGACCGATGACGTTCAGGCGGTGGCTCACCACGCGACCGACAGCGAGCGCAGGTCCCCGCCGCGGTGCTCGAGGACGATGCGGGCGCGCACCGCCCCGAGCCGCGGCTCGGCCGCCTCGGGCCATTCCAGAAAGGCGATGCGCTCCGGCGTGAGGTAGTCCTCGAGCAGGCCGGGGTCCTCGTCGGCCAGCGCGCCCAGGCGGGAGAGGTCGAGGTGCGCCACCTCGACCCGACCCGGGTAGAGGCGGCCGACGGTGAACGTCGGGCTCGTGACCGGACCCTCGATCCCCAGCGCGCGGCAGGCCCCCCGGACCAGCGTGGTCTTCCCGGCGCCGAGCTCACCGCGCACGAGCACCACGTCCCCCGGGCCGAGGTGCGCGGCCACGTTCGCCCCGGCGGCCTCGGTCTCCTGGGCGCTCGCCGTCTCGAGGGTGATGTCAGAGGGCATGGGTGCCTACGCTCTCGGGGTGGCCTCGGGGGTGAAGGGCGACGCGGTGGCGGCCGGCGGGCCGCGGGCGGAGCCGGCCATTGTCGCGCATGGGCTGACGCGCTCGTTCGGCGCGGTGCGCGCGCTCGACGGCCTCGACCTCTCGGTTCCGGCTGGACGGGTGGTGGCCCTCGTCGGCCCGAACGGGGCCGGCAAGACCACGCTCCTGCTCATCCTCGCCGGCCTGCTGGCCCCGGACGGCGGCTCGGTGACCGTGGCCGGCGCGGACCCCGTCCGCAACCCCTTCGAGGTACGCCGGGTGGTGGGCTGGATGCCGGACTTCTTCGGCGTCTACGACGGGCTGACCGCCCAGGAGTACCTCGAGCTCTTCGGGGCCGCCTACCGCCTGCCGCGACCGGAGCGACCGACCCGGGCGCGCGAGCTACTCGCGCTCGTCCAGCTCGAGGACCGGGCGGCGACGCCGATCGCCGGCCTCTCGCGCGGACAGAAGCAGCGCCTCGGCTTCGCCCGCTCCATCGTCCACCGCCCGCGCGTGCTCCTGCTCGACGAGCCTGCCTCCGGCCTCGACCCCCGCGCACGGGTGAACCTGCGGGACGTCGTCCGTCGCCAGAGCGACGAGGGCGCCTGCGTGCTCGTCTCCTCGCACGTCCTCTCGGAGCTCGAGGAGATGACCGACTCCGCGGTCTTCGTGGAGGGCGGCCGGGTGACCGGCGAGTACGGGACCGCGGGCGGCGGAGGCGCGCCCTCGGCGCTGAGGGCCTGGCGCCTTCGGGCGCTCGACCGGGGCTCGCTAGCCGCCGGACTTGAGTCCGCCGGCCACGCGGCGCGGTGGTGTTCGCGCTGACCATCGGCACCCCGATCGTGTTCGGGCTGTCGTTCATCGGCGCGGGCGAAGGATCGGGCATCGGATCGCGCTGGGTGCTCCTCGCGCCGAACCCGGTCGTCGTGCTGGCCGACGCCGTCCCGCCGCTCACCCGCGAGCGCACGGAGCTGGGCGACCCGCTCGGCGGCCTCGGCTTCCTCCTGCGCGAGCTGCGCTCCGATTCCTTCGGGCAACCGGGCAATCCGCCGGCGATCTGGCCGGTGGGGCTCGGGTTCCAGATCATCCTGGCCGCGCTGGCCACCACGCTCGCCGTGGACCGGCTGCGCGTGCCGGCGCGGCGGCTGCGACCGGGCGAGCGGGTGGCGTGAGGGCTCGGCCCTAGCCGAAGAGGTCGAGCTGGTCGTCGGCGAGGCAGGGCGTGGCGTCGTCGGTGGCCTGGGCCGGGTCGTCGGGAACGAGCGGCGGCGCAGCAGCGGACGCCGTCGGTCGGGACTCCGCGAGCAACGCCGGCAGCCGGCCCATGTCCTCGCGCAACAGCTCCAGCACGGCCGGCGTGCGCAGGGCGGCGGCGGGATGGAAGAGCGGGTAGAGGACCAGCGTGCGGCCGGCGATCTCGCGGTCCCGGGGCTCGCCGTGGACCTTGGTGATCCCCTGTTTCGAGCCCGACAGCAGCTTCAGCGCGAAGTTGCCGAGCGTGCAGATCACCCGCGGCTCGATCAGGTCGATCTGGCGCATCAGGTGCGGCGTGCACTCCTCGATCTCCTCGGGGAGAGGGTCGCGGTTTCCCGGTGGCCGGCACTTCAGGACGTTGGTCACGAACGTGTCGCCGCGCTCGAGCCCGATCTCCGCGAGGAGCTTGTCGAGGAGGCGCCCGGCGTTGCCGACGAACGGAAGCCCCTGGCGATCCTCGTTGGCGCCGGGCGCCTCGCCCACGAACATCACGTCGGCGTCGGCGTTGCCGGAGCCGAACACCAGCTTGGTGCGGCTCGCTGCCAGCGGGCACCGGTGGTCGCTCAGCTCGTGGTAGAGCGCGAGCAGGTCCGCTCGCCGCTCGGCCGCGGGGCGGGCGCTCACCCGGGTCCGGCGGGGCTCACGTCGGGGGGTTCGTGCGCTCGCGGCTCGGCGCGGTGACGGTCGTGACCGGAAGCCCGAGGCCCGCGACCTTGCGCGGCAGGTCCAGGTGCAGCCAGCGCGACGCGCGGGTCGGAAGCGTCGAGACGATCACCTCGTCGTAGGGGTGGTCGGCGCTGTCGAGCTCGTCCTGCACGGCGGCCAGGGGCTCCCCGTCCCCGACCTTCCCCTCCACCGCTCCGCCGGCGGCCTCCTCGAGAGCGGGAATGGCCAGCTCGAGCACCGCCTCCGCCTCGCCGCGTCCGTGCTCCTCCGGATTGGCCACCCGGTCGAATCCTTGCGCGGTGGCCGGCACGAGCAGCGTGAACCGGCACGCCCCCTCGGCAGCACGGCGCCGCACAGCCTCGATCAACGTCGGTGCGGCGGCCGTGCGGTGGGCCACCACGAGGACGTGGGCTTCTTCTTCTTCTTCCTCCACGGTCTGCTCCTTTCCGTCGTCAGGCCCATTCCTATCACTGTGCGGTGGAGCACACCCTCGTCGTCGGGAGGGGCCGTGGCCCCGCGCGGCGCTATTCTTCCGCTCGGCCGCTACCCGTTTCGGGAGCGGACCCGTCGCACCATCTGCCGCACCGGAGCCTTCGTATGCCAGAGCGCGACCGAAGCCTGGGCAACCACACCACCCCCTCTCCCGGCCCGACATCGCGTCGGGGTCCGAGCCGCATAGGCATCGTCGGGGCTGGGCGGGTCGGCACGGCGCTGGCCGGCGCGCTGAGCGACGCCGGCTACGAGGTCGACGGACCCGCACGGCGGGGGACCGTCCCCAGCGGGGATGCCGTCCTGCTGTGCGTGCCCGACGCGGAGATCCCTAACGCGGCCGCCGCGGTCGCCGGCTCGGGGGTCGCCCTGGTCGGCCACACGAGCGGGGCGACGCCGCTCTCGGCGCTCGCGCCGGCGGCCGGCGCCGAGACCTTTGGCCTGCACCCGCTTCAGACGCTCACCGGCGGCCGGGCCGCCTTCCGCGGATGCGCGTGTGCGGTGGGCGGGTCCTCGGCCGGCGCACTCGAAGCGGTCCGCGGCATCGCCCGCGACCTCGGCATGGAGCCGTTCGACATCGCGGACGCGCAGCGGCCCGCCTACCACGCCGCCGCCTCGGTGGCCTCCAACTTCCTCGTCACCCTCGAGGACGTCGCCGAGCGCGTGGCCGAGCGCGCCGGCATGACCCCGGCGCAGGCCCGGGCGCGGCTCGCCCCACTCGTCCGTACCACGGTCGAGAACTGGGTGATCGAAGGTCCCGAGCGAGCGCTCACCGGACCGCTGAGCCGCGGAGACCGGGCCACGGTCGCCGCCCAACGCCGTGCCGTGTCCGACGCCGACGAGGATCTTCTGCCCCTCTTCGACGTCCTGGTCGAGCACACCGCGGCGCTGGCCGGGCGCGGGGCGCCCACCCCGGCCCTCGCGGGACCGGCCGCCCACGGAGCGCCGGCGTGAGAACCGTCCGCACGGTCGCCGACCTGCGTGCCGCGCTGGCCGGCGCGTCCCGGCCGGTGGGCCTAGTGCCCACCATGGGTGCCCTCCACGAGGGCCACCTCTCGCTGCTGCGCCGCGCCCGGGAGGACTGCGCGACGGTGGTCATGTCCCTGTTCGTCAACCGAACGCAGTTCGGCGCCGACGAGGATCTCGCCTCCTACCCGCGAGACGAGGACCGAGACGGGCGCCTGGCCGCGGGCGAGGGCGCCGACCTGCTCTTCGCCCCGCCCGAGCGGGAGGTGTTCCCCCCCGGCTTCGCGACCTTCGTCGAGGTCTCCGGCATCACCGGCGTGCTCGAGGGCGACCCCTCCTCGCGCGGACCCGGGCACTTCCGCGGGGTCGCCACCGTGGTGGCGAAGCTGCTCGGCATGGTGGGGCCCGACATCGCCTACTTCGGCCAGAAGGACGCCCAGCAGGCGCTGGTCATCCGGCGCGTGGTGCGCGACCTCGACCTCCCGGTGCACGTCGAGGTGCTCCCCACCGTGCGTGAGCCCGACGGCCTGGCCATGAGCTCGCGCAACGCCTACCTCGGAGCCGAGGATCGCGAACGCGCGGGCGCGCTCTCCCGCGCCCTGCGCGCCGCCGAGCTCGAGGTGGCGGGCGGTGAGCGCGACGTCGACGCCGTCCTCGCCGCCGCCCGCGCCGAGCTCGATCGCGCAGGGGTCGAGCCCGAGTACCTCGAGCTCCGCCACGCCGACGACCTCTCTCCCGTCGAGGGCGTGGACGGCCCGACCCTCCTCGCGGTGGCCGCCCAGGTCGGCCCCGCGCGCCTGATCGACAACGTCGTGCTCGACGCGCGGGAGACCGCGGCGCGTGAGCTTCTCGTTACCTCCACCCCCGGGGACCGCACGCGGGCCCCCGACGAAGGGAGCTGAAACCGATGAGACGGACCATGCTGAAGTCGAAGATCCACCGCGCGACGATCACCGACAGCGACCTGCACTACGTCGGCTCGATCACGGTCGACCCCGATCTGCTCGAGGCCGCCGACATCCTCGAGCACGAGCAGGTGTCGGTGCTCGACGTGGACAACGGCGCCCGCTTCGAGACCTACACGATCGCCGGCCTGCGCGGCTCGGGCGAGGTCAAGGTCAACGGGGCCGCGGCGCGCCTGGTGCACGCCGGCGACACCGCGATCATCGTCTCGTACGCGACCTACGACCGCGAGGAGCTGGCCGACTACGAGCCGGTGGTCGTGCACGTGGACACGGACAACGCGATCGTCGGTGTGGACGACGCCGTCGCGGAGCTGCTGGCGTGAGCGCCGCCCCGCGGGTCTCCCCCGCTCCCCCCGCCAAGCGCGCCGTGGTCACCCTCTCGACCCTGGCCGAGAAGAAGGCCCTCGGCGAGCCCGTCGTGATGGTCACGGCCTACGACTACCCGAGCGCCCAGGTGGCCGAGGCCGCCGGCGTGGACGTGGTCCTGGTCGGCGACTCCGGGGC
>JBPCQB010000034.1:0-8494 GCA_050998555.1 Thermoleophilaceae bacterium | reverse complement strand
CGGCCCACCTCCACCTGTCGTGGCTCGATCCTCACAAGGAGCGGCGGCTCACGGTCGTGGGCTCGCGACGCATGGCCACCTTCGACGACATGGCCCTCGAGCAGAAGGTCACCGTCCACGACAAGGGCTTCGACCAGGACTTCTCCTCCTACGGGGAGTACATCGCCCGGTCCGGCGACGTATGGAGCCCTCGCGTGTCCAACGAGGAGCCCCTGCGGATCGAGTGCCGGCACTTCGTCGAGTGCATCCGCGACGGCTCCCCGCCGCGCTCCGACGGCTCGAGCGGACTGCGGGTGGTCCGCGTGCTCGAGGCGTTGCAGGGTGCCCTCGACATCTCCGCGCGTGCCGCCGCCTGAGCTCCGACCGTCCGACCGCGCGCCCGGGCTGCTCCTCGGCGGGGGCGTCACGCTGCCCGAGTCGGTGGAGATCGGCGGCAACGTGGTCATCCACGCCGGGACCGTGGTCGGCGATGGCGCCCGGATCCAGGACGGCGCCGTGCTCGGCAAGCCCCTCGCGCTCGGCCCTCGGTCGCGCGCGTCCGGCGGACTGCCGGCGGCTCTGGTGATCGGCGCGGGGGCGACCGTGTGCGCCGGGGCGGTGCTCGTGGCCGGCGCCCGGATCGGGGAGGGCGCGGTCGTGGGCGACCAGGCCCACGTGCGCGAGCGTGCGTCGGTGGGTGCCGGATCGGTGATCGGGCGCGGATCGGCCATCGACAACGACGTCGAGGTCGGCGGCGGGGTGCGCATCCAGACGGGCTGCTACCTGACCGCCTTCACGCTGGTGGAGGACGACGTGTTCGTGGCACCTGGGGTGACCACCACCAACGACCCGACGATGGGGCGCCACGGTCCGGAGATGTCCCTGCGCGGCGCGACGCTTCGCCGCGCGTGCCGAGTGGGCGGCGGTGCCACCCTGCTGCCGGGCGTCGAGGTGGGCGAGGAGGCGCTCGTGGGCGCGGGTGCGGTGGTCACCGCGGACGTTCCGCCGCGGGCGGTGGTCGTCGGCGTGCCCGCGCGCGTGCTCCGCCGGATCGCCGACGAGGAGCTGATCGAGCGGTGGCGCTGAAGCTGCCCGCCCTGATCGTTCGCCGGCGCCGGCGGTGGGGCGCGCCCGAGCGGCTGACCGTGGCGATCGGCGTGGTGGCCGGAGCGACCACCACCGCGGTGTTCGCCGTCGAGCTCGCCCGCGTCTGGCGCCGTGGCTCGGCGCCCCTGCCCGTCGACACGGACGACCTCCTCGACGCCGCCGGGGAGGCGGTGGCCGAGACCGCGCTCGTGGCGGTCACCGGCTACCAGGACGTCTCGCCGCGAGAGAAGGCGCTGTTCAACCTGCTGGCCTCCTTCGTCGCGTCGTTCGGGGCGGTGCGGGCGATCATCTACCTGCTGCGCGACCGCGACACCTGGGGGCCGTTCCGCAACGTGACCGTGGGCCGGCGCCACATCCACCACTTCGTGCCGGGAATCGCGATGGCCTTCGTGGCCGGGGCGGTGGCGGTCACCACCCACGACGAGCGGCTCACGCCGAAGCTGGCGATACCGATGGGGGCGGGGATGGGCCTCACCCTCGACGAGTCCGCCCTTCTCCTCGAGCTCGAGGACGTCTACTGGACCCGCGAGGGGCTCGTGTCCGTGCAGATCACGCTGGCCACCGCCGCGATGCTCGCCGCGCTCGCGCTCGGACTGCGCCTCCTGCGCCGGGGTGAGGAGATCGTGCTGGGCGACGACGAGCTCCCGACGTGAGCGCCGCGGGGCCAACGGGGGGCCTGCGCGTGCTCTGGCTCGACGTGTTCGCCGACCGTCCCTTCGAGGGCAACCCGCTCGCGGTCGTGCTCGACGCCGACGCCCTCGACCACCGCACGATGGGAGTCCTCGCCGCCGAGCTCGGGCTCTCGGAGACCGTCTTCGTGCTCGAGGCCGGCGCGCGGCTGCGCATATTCACCCCGCGCGCCGAGATCCCCCTCGCGGGGCACCCGGTGGTGGGCGCCGCGCTCGCGCTCGCGCGCCTCGCCCGCATCCCCTCGGAGGGACGGACCGTGTTCGCCACCGGCGCCGGCGACGTGCCGGTGGACGTGACCTCGGGCGGCGAGGCGATCATGACCCAGCCCGAGCCGCTGCTCGGCCCCGAGCTCGACCCGCGCGCCACGGCCGCACTGCTCGGTCTCGACGCGCTGGCCGGCGTACCCCAGGTGTGCCGGACGGCCCTGCCCCAGGCCTTCGCCGAGGTCGAGGACCGGGCCGCCCTCGCGCAGGCATCGCCCGACCTCGAGGGCATCGCCGCGCTCGAGGGAGTGGTCGGCCTGGCCGCCTGGTGCGAGGACCCGCCCGGTGTGGTGGCGCAGCGCTTCTTCGCGCCCGTCCTCGGCGTGCCCGAGGATCCGGCGACGGGGTCGGCGGCCGGCGCGCTCGGCGCCCTGCGGGTGTTCCGGGGGGGCGCACCGGGCCGGGTCACCATCGCCCAGGGGGCGGAGGTCGGGCGGCCGAGCACGATCGGCGTCGAGGTGGGCGGGGCGCCCGGCCGGCCCTCCGACGTCCGGGTCGGCGGCCGCGCGGTGCTGGTGCTCGATGCCGTCCTCGACCCCGGCGTGCTGGGCTCTGCCGCCTCCGGGGGAGCCGCAGGGCACGGTGATCTCGCGACGTGTGAACTGGACCACGCCCGCATGCGAAAGACAGCCCTATGACCGCCAAGACCCTCCTCGACTTCGACATCGACCGCTACATGCGGGCGTCCAAGCGGGTGGACCTGAGCGACGTGGACTGGGACGACATCCCCAACCATCCGCTCTCCGACGGGGACATCATGTGCATGCGCTACATGATGGACATCGAGACCCACACGGTGATCTACCTGCGCGACCTCCTGGCCACGCGCGCCGCGAACGACCCGCACGTGACCGCCTTCCTCTCCTGCTGGGTGTACGAGGAGCTCTGGCACGGCGAGGCCTTCTCCGACTTCCTTCGCCACTACGGCATCGAGGTCCCCGCCGAGCCGAAGCTCCCGGACGGACGCACTCCCATGCCCACCCGACCCAACCGGATCAAGGAGATCCGGGAGAAGTTTGGGGTGGGGCAGCAGTTCGCCCTCCTGCCGACCATGTTCGGGTCGCTGGCCTCGCGTCACTTCGTCGCGTTGCACATGGCCTGGGGAGCCATCAACGAGCTCACCACGCTGACCGCCTACTACGCGCTCATCCGCCGCTCGAACAACCCGCAGCTGCACGTCATGCTCCGGAAGGTCATCCAGGACGAGCGCCGTCACTTCGCCTTCTATCGGGCCCAGGCCCGGGCTCGGCTCGAGAACGCCTCACCGCGCTCACGCGCCGTGATCCGGTGGGTGTTCGAGAACGTCTGGGGCCCGGTGGGCACCGGCGTGAAGTCCGAGGAGGAGGTTGACGCACTGGCGCTCTACCTGTTCGGCGACTCCGACGATGGTCGCGAGCACGCGCGCTCGATCGACGCCACGGTGTCGGAGATGCCGGGGCTCGAAGGTCTCACGCTGCTCGGCGACGTGGTCGACCGCGCCGTCGAGCGGGCCCGAGCGACGCCGGGCTACGCGGGGACGCCGAGCGTCCCCGCACATCCGAACGGCGATCGACCGGCGGGCGCCGCGCTCGGCCCACGGGCGACCGTGGTCGCGGCGATCGGCGTCTAGGCCGCGGCGGCCTCCGCGGCCACCAGCGGCACGCCGATGGCCTTGAGCCGCCGCGACAGCGACCGGAACGCAAAGCCGTTGATCTCCTCGGAGGTGTAGCCGAGCACCTCCCAGTCCTCGGTGGGATCCACGCCGACGGGCACGAGCACTCCGGCGGCCACCGGGATGAGGTCGTGGAGACACCGGCGCATGCGCTCGGCGAGGAGCGGATCCCGGCCGGCGGTCTGCTGGAGGTACCAGGTGCCGTAGGCCACGTGGCGGTGCTCGTCCTGGGCGACGAGCCCGAAGCCCTCGCGAAAGCCCGGCATGAGGTCGGCGTTCTCGAGCCAGTCGGTCACGTAGTGCTGGCCGGTGAGGGCCAGCGTCCCCTCGATGACCATGTGGTAGGTGGTGACGAAGTCGACCTTGGCCTCACGGTCGCCGGGATCGGCCACGAGCCGCCGGCCGGCCTCGACCAGGGCGTCGTCGAAGAGGCGCGTGAACGCGTCGTTCAGCTCCTCGCGGACCCGCGCGAGACGCGCCTCGAAGTCGGCCCCCTCGATCGCGACCACCTCGCGGTAGAAGCGGTCGAAGAACTGCATGTGGCGCGCCTCGTCGACCTGCTGGGTGGCGAGGTAGCTGGCCTCCGACTCGTCCTCGTAGGACATCACGAGGCCGGAGAACTGAGTGGTCACGCGCTCCTCCCCGATGAAGAAGGACGACAGGCTCCAGATGAGCTGCTCGCGCGCCTCGGGACTGAGCCGCGCATAGTCCTCGGCGTCGCGGCTCAGGTCGATCGCGTGCGCCGACCAGTGCTGGCGCTCCCACAGCTCGTAGAGCTGCTGGGGGTCCATGAGGCGCAGGGCACCGGCCTGCTGGTCGGTGCGAAGAGTTCCCGGGTCCCCTTGCTGCGCAAGCTGATCGAGCGTCGCCATCGCTGCCTCCTGGTTCGGAGTGCTCCGCGCTGAACGCGGAAACACTGGTGACTCATGAACGGATGAAACAATACAACGCGAGTCGTAGCGCCACCACCGCGGTAGGGTAGGGGCCCGTGCTGCAGGAGGCGATCGAGCAGGCGGGGGCCCCCGGGCCCGACCCCACCACCGAGCGCATCCTGGTCGGTGCGCTACAGCAGTTCGAGGAGTTCGGGCTGCGGCGCACGACGATGGAGGACGTCGCCCGCCGGGTCGGGGTCTCGCGCGTGACGATCTACCGCCGCTTCGCGGGCAAGGACGCGCTGGTCGGCGCCGTGCTCCTGGACGAGGCGCGCCGCTTCTTCGGCGAGCTGGAGGTCGCGGTCGACGGCTGCGAGGGCGTCGACGAGATCCTGGCCGAGGGCTTCGCGTTCGCGCTCGAGCGCCTCCGCGGTCACGTGCTGCTCAACCGCCTGCTCGACACCGAGCCGGAGTCGATCCTGCCTCACCTCACGCTCGAGTCGCAGTCCGTGGTCGACTCCATCCGCGGGCTGCTGGCCAACCACCTCGGCCTGCGGCTCGAAGGCGCCCGCCTCACCCCGGCCGACGTCGAGGTGGCCGCCGAGATGCTGCTGCGCCTAGTGCTCTCCTTCCTGCTCACCCCGCACACTGTCGCGCGCGTCGAGACGCCCGACGAGGCACGCCGCTTCGCGCGGCGCTATCTGTCACCCGCCCTCAGCTCCGTCGCGGCGGAGAACGCTTGAGCCGGAACACCCCGCAGTATCCGCACGGCCCCAGGGCCGACCGAGAGGAGACCACACCATGTCCAGAGCACCCCGCTCCATTCCGAGCTCGGTGGTCGCCGTCACCGGCGGCGCCCGCGGCATCGGCCGGGCCACGGCGGCCGCGCTCGTGCGCGAGGGGGCGCACGTCGCCATCGCCGACGTCGACCTCGACGAGGCCCGTGCGAGCGCCACCGCGCTCGGCCCCCTCGCCTTCGCCTACGAGCTCGACGTGACCGATCGCGCGGCGTTCGCCGCCTTTTTCGATCGGGTCGAGCAGGAGGTGGGCCCGGTCGACGTGCTGGTCAACAACGCGGGGATCATGGCGCTCGGCCCGTTCGTGGACGAGAGCGACGACACCGCGCGCCGGCAGATCGACATCAACCTCTACGGCGTCATGTACGGGATGAAGGAGGCCATCCCGCGGATGCTCGCGCGCGGAGGCGGCCACCTGATCAACGTCGCGTCGGTGGCCGGGAAGGCCGGCTATCCCGGCGGGGCCACCTACTGCGCCACCAAGCACGCGGTGGTCGGGCTCTCCGACGCCGTCGGCGCAGAGCTCAAGGGCGTCCCGATCGAGGTGTCCGTGGTGTGCCCCGCGGTGGTCAACACCGATCTCGCCAGCGGCGTCTCCTCCACGCGCGGGGTGAAGATCTCGGAGCCCGAGGACGTGGCCGAGGCCATCGTCGAGACCATCCGCAATCCGCGTCCCGAGGTGTTCGTCCCGCGTTCGGTCGGTCCGATCACCCGCGTCATCAGTGTGCTGCCGCGATCGGCGCGCGCGGCCGTCGTCCGTCTGATCCGCGGTGACCAGGTGCTGGCCAAGGTCGATCGCGAACGCCGGGCGGCCTACGACGAGCGACTGTCCACGTGGTCGTCGGCCGCGCGGGCGCGGCAGGCCGCGCTCACGGACGCAGGCGCGACCGCCGCGCCGCGCGAGCATCCCGACGCGGCACCGGTGTCCGACGGCACACCGACGCAACCCGACCCCGTGCTGGCCGGGGCATCGGTGCGGCCGGAGGCCGAGCGTCCACCGGTGGGTGGCGATCCGGTGGGCACCACAACCGGGGAAGGGCGCTAGCGTGGCCGCGGAGAGCACTGGCGGGCAGGCGCCGGTGCGCACCCTCGAGGGCGTCGGAGCGATCGTCACGGGCGGCGCCTCCGGGCTTGGCGCGGCGAGTGCCCGGGCGCTCGTCGCCCGGGGGGCGAGGGTCGCCCTCGTCGACGTGAACGCCGAGCAGACCGAGCAGACGGCCGCCGGGCTCGGCGACTCCGCCGTGGCGCTGACCGCCGACGTGACCGACGAGGAAGCGGTGTCGACGGCGGTCGACGCGGCTCGGGAGCAGATCGGGAACCTGCGGGTGGCCGTGCTCTGCGCCGGCGTGGGCTGGGCCGAGCGGGTGGTGGCTCGTCACGGGCCGGCGCAGATGGAGTTCTTCCAGAAGGTCATGCAGGTGAACGTGATCGGCACCTACAACGTCCTGCGGCTGAGCGCGGCGGCCATGGCCGAGAACGAGCCCGGCGAGGACGGTGCGCGCGGGGCGGTGGTCATGACCGCGTCGGTGGCCGCCTTCGACGGGCAGATCGGACAGACCGCCTACGCGGCATCGAAGGGCGCGATCGTCTCGCTCACCCTTCCGGCCGCGCGTGACCTCTCGCGCTTCGGGATCCGCGTGAACACCATCGCACCCGGCGTGTTCGATACGCCGTTGCTGGGCGCCCTGCCCGAGGAGACGCGCAACTCCCTGGCGGCGGGGATCCCCTTCCCCTCCCGCCTGGGAGAGCCCGACGACTTCGCGCTGCTCGCCTGCCAGCTCGTCGAGAACCCGTACCTGAACGGGGAGACGATCCGCCTCGACGGCGGCCTACGGATGGCGCCGAAGTAGGACTCGGCTCAGGCGGCCGCCCGCTCGAGGTGGCGGACGCTGCCGTTCCACGCCACCTCGTCGCGGCCCGGACCCACGCCGACGAGCACCACCGGCACCCCGACGAAGTCCTCGATGAACGAGAGGTAGTCCCGGGCCTCGGACGGGAGGTCGGAGAGCTCGCGCACGCGGCGCAGGTCCATGTCCCACCCCGGGAGCTCGACGTACTCGGGGACGACCTTGTGGACGATCGACTGGTGGTAGGGGAACTCGTCGAACGATGCTCCCTCCGGCCCGTGGTAGCGGACCGCCAGCTGTAGCGGGCCGATGCCGGTCAGCACGTCGAGCTTGGTGATCGCGATCCCCGTGAGGCCGTTCAGCCGGGCGGCGTAGCGCAGCGCCACGAGGTCGATCCACCCGCACCGGCGGGGACGGCCGGTGGTGGTGCCGAACTCTCCGCCCACCTCGCGGAGGCGATCGGCCAGGGCATCCTCGAGCTCGGTGGGGAACGGCCCGGCCCCCACACGGGTCGTGTAGGCCTTCGCCACCCCCCACACGTCGTCGATGTCCTTCGGGCCCACGCCCGCGCCCACGCAGGCCGCGCCGGCCACCGGGTTCGACGACGTGACGAACGGATAGGTGCCGTGGTCGATGTCGAGCAGGGTGCCCTGGGCGCCCTCGTAGATCACCAGGCGATCGCGGTCGAGCGCGTCCCACACGAGCCGCGGTGTGTCGGCGATGAAGGGCTCGAGGCGGTGGCCGAGCGAGGTGTAGTCCTCGGTCATCGCGTGGAGGTCGAGCACCGGGTCCTTGGCGAAGGGCCGCAGCGACTGGCGCTTCGGCTCGAGCGCCGCGTAGATCTTCTGGCGCAGGATCTTCTCGTCGAGGAGGTCCTGCATGCGGATGCCGAGCCGGGCGGCCTTGTCCGCGTAGCACGGGCCGATCCCGCGTCGCGTGGTGCCGATCTGGAGCTTGCCGAGCTTCGACTCCCCCGCCTGGTCGAGCAGCATGTGGTAGGGCATGATGAGGTGGGCGTTGGCGGAGATCTTCAGTCCACTCACGTCGATCCCCCGCCGCCGCAGCCCGTCGATCTCCTCGGTGATCACCTTGGGGTCGACCACCACCCCGTTGCCTATCGCACACGTCTTGCCCGGGTAGAGGATCCCGGAGGGGATGAGATGGAACTTGAACGACTCGCTGCCGCGGACGATCGTGTGCCCCGCGTTGTTGCCGCCCTGGAAGCGGATCACGACGTCGGCGCGCTCGGCCACCAGGTCGGTGACCTTGCCCTTGCCCTCGTCGCCCC
>JBPCQB010000190.1:0-8640 GCA_050998555.1 Thermoleophilaceae bacterium | reverse complement strand
CCCGCTCTTCCACGTGATCAGCGGCAACCTCGGCTTCCAGGTGGAGCACCACCTGTTCCCGGACATGCCGAGCACCCGCTACGGGGAGATCGCCCCGCGGGTGCGCGAGATCTGCGAGCGCTACGGGTTGCCCTACAACACCGGACCGTTCTCCAAGCAGCTCGGCATGGTGCACCGGACCATCCTGCGCCTCGCCCTCCCGGGCGGGAAGCCGCGCCCGAAGCCGGGGCCGTTCCGCCGTGAGGATCACGACCACGACGTGGCCGCCTCGCCGGCCGAGGCGGCGTAGCCTCCGGACTACCGTGAGCGTCGAGATCGACCGCGAGCTGGCCCGGATCGAGGCCGGCGCGGCGCTCGACAAGGTGGTCGGAGAGCTTGACCGCGCTGGGTGGGCCGTCGAGTTCGTGGACGGGGACTGGACGCTGCGGTGGATCTCGCAGGGCCTGCGGACATTGATCGGCGAGTTCGACGACGAGCGGCTCGGGATCGGTCGGCACGTGTTCGAGGCCCTCCAGCTCCCGACGTGGGACGCGGCGGTGACCCGCGACAGCGGCCTGCGCTTCATGGCCGTGAACGTGCCCTACATGGCCTACGAGCATCCGGAGGGCCTCGACGGGATCCTGGCGATGAGCGACGGACGCCCGGAGGCCGGGCCCCTGGCCGAGCTGGTACCGGCGCCGCCCCCGCCCGTGTGGGTCTCGAGCGAGGATCTCGGCTCGGACTCCGGGGCGGCGAGGGCGGCGATCGACGCGGGCCGGGCCGTGTCCGAGGCGGTGGACCAGGCCGCGGCGGAGCTCGCCTCAGCCGGCGTCCCGCTTCGGCCGGAGGAGTGCGTCATGGGCGTCGGGGTCCACTGGGGCGGGGCCCTGTACATCGGCCAGGTGGTGACCGGCGGGCGGCTCGAGGTCACCGCCCTCGGCGACGAGATGAACGAGTGCGCCCGGATCGAGCAGTCCTCCTCCGACGGCGAGGTGCTGGCCTCGAAGGGTCTCGTCGAGCGTCTCTCCTCCTCTGACGCCGATGCGCTCGGCCTCGACGGCGAGCGGCTGCGCTATCGCACCGTGGCCGAGCTGCCCGGAGCCGGGGAGAAAGCGATCCGTGACGCCGGCGGGGTGGCCGTGGCCGAGGTGGGCGCCTCGCCGTAAGCGCGGCGATGTCCGGCGGGCCGGCTCTAGCCTTTCAGGGAGCCATGGACGAGCTCTACCGCGACTACATCCTCGACCACTACAAGAGCCCCCGGAACTTCGGGGAGCTCGACCCCCACGACCTCGAGTGGCACGATCACAACCCGCTCTGCGGAGACGAGCTCGGGGTGCACGTGCAGGTGACCGAGGGCCGCATCGCCGACCTGCACTTCCACGGCCAGGGGTGCGCGATCTCCCAGGCCGCGGCGTCGATTGCCTCCGAGGAGCTGATCGGGATGGAGGTCGAGGAGGTGCACCAGCTCCCCGCGCAGTGGGTCGTGGACCTGCTCGGGATCGGGATCTCCCCCACCCGGCGCAAGTGCGCGCTGCTGTCGCTCAAGGTCATGCGCGGCGCCACCACCGGCGACGGCTCGTGGCCCGAGGACGAGACCTAGTGTCGGCGTCCGCGCCCGATCGGAGGCCGCGGTGAAGGTGGGGATCGTGCTCGGCGCCGGCGGGATCATCGGCGGAGCCTGGCTGGCCGGAGCCCTGAAGGCGCTCGAGGCCGAGACCCGCTGGGATCCCGCGAGCGCCGAGCGCCTCGTGGGCACCTCCGCGGGATCGGTGATGGCCGCCCTGCTCGCCGGCGGCGCCCCGCCGTGGCGGGAGGGGACCGGCGCCGGCGGCCCGGAGGACATGGCGGCGGCCGGCTCGCCGTTCGGGGACGAGGCCACCGAGGAGCGCATGGCCGCCGCGGAGGCGACGGAGCGCGACGACGGCGACAACGACCCCGGCGGCATGGGCCTGCGCCTTCACTCCGAGCGCCCGCGCCTCGGGCCGGCGTCGCCGAAGCTGGCGCTCTCCGCGCTGCGTCGGCGCGACCATCACTCCCCGGCGGCGCTCATGGCCGGGCTGCTGCCGGAGGGCGTCTTCTCGCTCGACGAGCTCCAGGACCTGGTCCGCGGCGTGGTGCCCTCGGGGTGGGCCGATCACCCCGGGCTGTGGGTCGTCGCCTGCGCCTACTCGACCGGAGAGCGCACCGTGTTCGGGCGCGCGGACGCCCCGCCGGCGGAGCTGGCCGACGCGGTGGCCGCCTCCTGCGCCATCCCGGCCTTCTACCGGGCGATCCGCATCGACGGGCACCGGTACGTGGACGGCGGCCTGTGGTCGCCGTCGAACCTCGACGTGCTCGAGGGCGAGGGCCTCGACCTGGCGATCTGCCTGAACCCCACCTCGTCGCTCGCCCCGAACGGGTCCCGAGTCACCGACAAGGTGGCGGGCGTGTGGCGCTCGGCCTCGGGGCGCCAGCTCGGGAGCGAGGCCAAGCGCCTGCGGGCGACGGGCACCGAGGTCATCCTCATCCATCCGACCGCCGAAGACCTCGAGTTCATGCCCGCGAACCTCATGAATCGCCGCAAGCGCCGCGAGGTGTACGAGACCGCACGGCGGACGGTGGCCGAGCAGCTGCGCACCGACGCCAACCGCGAGGCCGTCGAGGCCCTCTGGCGCCGCGGCTTCCGCTCGGCCACCGCCCGCTAGGACGGGCTCGGCGGACCGCCGCCGGTGGCCGGCGAGGCCTCCTCGGCGTCCACCTCGGTGCGCGAGTCCATCCGTGGGCGGGCGTCGTGCTCGGCCAGCTCCTTGAAGGCCTCGAGCGCACGCTGGACCTTGTCCTCGGGGTCGTCGAACATCTTGGCGACGATCTCACCGGCCTTGCCCCCGGGCGGGCTGAACTCGAGCGCGTACTCGATGTCGGTCGCGTCCCCGTCGCGGGAGTCGAAGCGCACCGCTCCCGCGTTCTCCACCTCACCGCCGACCGACTTCCACGCGAGGCGCTCGCCGGGACGATCCTCCACGAGCTCGGAGTCCCACTCGACGCTCTTGCCGAGCGGCCCCGAGACCTTCCAGTGCCAGGACTCGCCGCGGTCCTCGACGGCCTCGACGTCGGGCATGAAGTCCGGGAAGGTCGTCGGGTCCCTCCACAGCTCGTACGCCCGATCCGGCGGCACGTGCACTCGTATGTACTTGCTCACTGCGCCCATATGTCCGTCACCTCGTCTGGTCGTGGCTCGTGACGGCGAGCCCGAGGCTCCTCCGTCCGTCCCCAGGGGTACGGACGCGAGCCCGGCGCAGACCGCGTCAGGTGGCCGCCGGCGCGGAGACCGTCTTCTCGATCCCCAGCAGGCGGTCGAGCGACACCGGCCCCGGCCCCATGAGCACGAGCGCCAGGGCGCCGGCGATGAGCGCCAGGTCCAGCTCGTAGCCTGCGCCGGGCGAGTCCATCGAGGCGATGAGGCCCTTGTTGAGCTTGACCAGCAGGATCGCCACCACGAGGTCGACCGTGATGAGGAGCCCGGCCAGGCGCGTGACGACGCCGAGCACGAGCGCTATGCCGCCGGCGAGCTCCACGAGCACGACCACCCACGCCATGAAGCCGGCGGCGGGCACGCCCAGCCCGGAGAGGGTCTCGGCGAAGCCGGAGGGGCCGCTGACGAGCTTGCTATATCCGTGCGCGGCCATGATCACTCCCGTGATCACCCGCAGCACGAGCGGTGCGACGGACGAGAATGCACCGAAGGCGGGCATGGTCAGGGCGGGCATGTTCGGGTGACCTCCTAGGTCGCCTGGCGAAGTTCGGGCGCTACGTGGGCGCCTAGTCAACCAGAGCGGCCCGTGCAGACCGCGCAGGCCGCACGTGCACTGGGGCGCCGACCTCGTGAAGCTCGAGGGAGGGCAGCTGCACGAGGACCGTACGCCCGTTCTCGTGACGCAGCCGGTAGAGCACGTCGTGGCCGCGGAACTCACGCTCGAGCACCTCGGCGTTGGGGGCGCGGTCGGCGCGAAGCTCGAGCTGCTCGGGGCGGACGGCCAGCCGCACCCCGCCGAGCCTCCCGGGGTCGAGCAGCTCGAACCGGCCGAGCTCGGTGTCGACCCCTCCGGGGCGCCCGACGCCCGAGAGCACGTTCACCTCGCCGAGGAAGCCGGCCGTCCACCGGTCGGCGGGGCGCGCGTAGACCTCCTCCGGTACCCCGACCTGCACCATGCGGCCCTCGCGCATGACGCCGAGGCGGTCGGCCGTCGAGAGCGCCTCCTCCTGGTCGTGGGTCACGAGGATGGCCGTGGCGCCCGCGTCGCGGAGGATCAGCTCCACCTCGCGGCGCACCTCCGCCCGCAGGCTGGCGTCGAGGCTCGAGAACGGCTCGTCGAGGAGCACGACCTCGGGCTCCGGCGCCAGCGCGCGGGCCAGGGCGACCCGCTGGCGCTCCCCGCCGGATAGCTCGTGGGGATGACACCCGGCCTTGTGCTGGAGGGCGACGAGCTCGAGCGCCCGCCGGGCGGGGGCGCGGTCCGCGCGACGGCCGAGGCCAAAGGCGACGTTGCGCTCGACGGTCAGGTGCGGGAACAGCGCGTAGTCCTGGAAGACCATCCCGATGCGCCGGCGCTCCGGAGCCACGAACCGCCCCGGTCCGGCCACCTCCTTGCCGGCCACCACCACCGAGCCGCCGTCCGGACGCTCGAACCCGGCGATGAGCCGCAGCAGGGTGGTCTTCCCGCATCCCGAGGGCCCGAGCACTCCGAACAGCTCTCCGGGCCTCACCTCGAGGGATACGCCGTCCACCGCGCGGTGGCCGCCGAAGGACCTCGAGACCGCTTCGAGGGTCAGGCTCATCGACGGCCGAGACTACGCGTGCTCGACGAGCCGCGGCGCCGGCGCGGCGGGCGGCCCGCCGGGCTCGAGGCGCCGTTCCGGGGCACCGAGTAGGGCGAGGATGACGGGGGCGCAGAGCACGATCAGGGCGAGTGCGGGGACCGCGGCCTCGGCGTAGGCCGCGGTCGAGGTCTCGGTCCACACCTCGGTGGCCAGGGTGTCGAGGCCGGTGGGGCGGAGCAGCAGGGTGGCGGGAAGCTCCTTGACCGTGCTGAGGAAGACGAGCGCCGCGCTGGCTGCCAGACCGGGCAGCAGCAGGGGGAGGCTGACCGCGGCGAACGCCGCGGCGGGCCCGCGCCCGAGGCCGCGCGCCGCCTCCTCGAGCCGGGATCCGACCGACAGCAGTGCCGAGTGCGCCCCGCCGAGGGCCTGCGGCAGGAAACGCACGAGGTAGGCGAACAGGAGCAGTGGGACGGTCTGGTAGAGCGGCACGGCGTATCGCACCGCGAAGAACACGAGCCCGAGCGCCACCACCACCCCCGGCAGGGCGTTGCCCGTGTAGGCCACGCGCTCGAGCGCCCGGGTCACGCCGCGCGGAGAGCGCACCGCGAGCAGGGCGAGCGGAAGCGCCGCGAGCACCGCGAGCACAGCCGCCCCGAGACCGAGCGCGAGCGAGGTGACGGCGGGCTCGAGCAGCGCGGCGCCGTCCACCCGCGCCCCTCCAAGGGCCGCCCACCCGACGAGGACGACCACCGGCGCCACCAGGCTCAGCCCCACGACCGCGGCGCAGAATGCGAGCGCCGGTAGGCGCCACCGGCCCAGGCGGTGGACGGTCGGCGGACGCCCGCTCGGCGGGCCCGCGGGCCGCGCTCCTCCGCGCGCCCGCGCCTCGAGCACGAGGATGAGCACGGTGAGCGCCACGAGCACGAGCCCGAGCACGGCCGCGGGGGTCCGGTCGAACAGGGTTCGGTACTGCGTGAAGATCACCCGGGTCAGCACGTCGTGGCGCATGAGCGAGACCACGCCGAAGTCCGACAGCGTGTAGAGGGACGCGAGCAGCGCACCGGCCACCACCGAGGGACGCACGAGCGGCAGGGTCACGTACCGAAAGGTGTCGAGGCCCGAGCGCCCGAGTGACCGCGCGGCCTCCTCGAGCGCGGGATCCACGCGCCGCAGCGCCGCAGCGGTGAGCAGGAAGACGTAGGGATAGGTCGCCGCCGTGAGCGCCAGCAGGGCGCCGGGATAGCCGAAGACCTCGGGAGCGCCGTCCACGCCGGGTAGCGAGCCGACCACCCCGGCGAGCGCGGAGCCGGGACCGAAGGCGGCGATCAGGGCGAGCGCCGCCACGTAGCTCGGCACCACCAGCGGGAGGGCGGCGGCCACGGCCCACCACCGGCGTCCGGGCAGGTCGGTGCGCGTCACCAGGTACGCCATGGCCACGCCCACGGCGGTGGCGGCGAGCGCGACCGAGACGACGAGCACGATCGTGCGTCCGAGGACCGCCGCGGTCGCGGGGCGGCCGAGCACCGTCCACGCCTCAGGGCCGCCCCCGAGGGCCCGCACGACGAGGTAGGCGAGCGGGAGGGTCACGAGTGCGGCGGTCGCGATGGCCGGTACGGCCAGGGACAGGGGCAGGCGCCCGCCCGCCCTCACGATCCCAGCCCGGCCTCCGAGATCATCTGCGCGGTGGAGGGCAGCTTCTCGCCGAGCGCGCCCAGGGAGACGTCAGGGCCCCGAATCTCATTCAGCGGCCGCAGATCCGCGTCGGGGCGCACGCCGCGCACGAGGGGATACTCCTCGGTGTCGGTGGCGAAGTAGCGCTGGCCCTCGATGCTCACCAGGAACTCCACGAACCGCCGCGCCGCGGCGGGGCGCGCCCCCGACCGGAGCTCTCCCACGCCGGCCACGTTCACCAGCGAGCCCGGATCACCAGGCTGCAGGAAGTGGTTCTCCACCGGCAGGTTCGGCCGTTCGGCGCGCAGCTCGTACAGATAGTAGTGGTTCACGAAGCCCACCTCGACCTCGCCGCGAGCGATGGCCTCGAGGGTCTGGATGTTGTTCTCGAGCAGCGTGGGCTCGTTGGCGTCGATGGCCTCGAGCCACGCGCGCGTTCGCTCGTCGCCCGCCTCGATGCGCATGGCGCTGACGAAGGCCTGGAACGACGCGTTGGTGGGTGCGAACCCGATCCGGCCGCGCCACTCGGGCCTCGCGAAGTCGAAGATGCTCCGAGGGAGGTCCCCCGCCTTGAAGCGGCGCGTGTCGTAGGCCACCACCCGGACGCGTCCGGAGGTGCCCACCCACCGGCGCTCGGGGTCGCGGAAGCGCTGCGGGATGGGCGCCACCACCGGCTCGGGGAGCTCTCGCATGAGGCCCTGGTTCGCCACCGCCCCGAGCGAGCCGTCGTCCTGCGCGAAGAACGCGTCGGCGCGGCCGTGGCCGCCCTCCTCGCCGAGCGTGGCCGCCAGCTCGGCGGAGTCCCCGTAGCGGACCTCCACCGGGATCCCGCTCGCGCGCTCGAAGCGCTCGAAGAGCTCGCCCACGAGGTTCTCGGCGCGCCCGGAGTAGACGACCAGCGGTGCGCGTGGGTCCTCGGGGCCGCGCTCGGGCTCGCCGCCGCAGCCGCCCAGGGCCACCGCGCAGAGCGCAACGAGGAGGGCGGGAGCGCCGCCGCGACTCACTGCCCCTCCTCGCCGGGGACGACCGCGTGCAGGCGCCCGTCGAAGCTCACCGCGAACAGCTCTCCGCGCGCGTCCTCGCCAAAGGAGGTGACGAGCGGGAGCTTCGGCCGCTCACGCCGGACGGCCGGACCGCCGCCGCCGCGGGCACGCAGCGACCACAGGTTCCCCGAGCAGAGGTCGCCGAGCAGGTAGCGCCCGCGCATGGCGGGGATGCGCCGCCCGCGGTAGACGTGGCCACCGGTCACCGAGCAGCCGTCGCGGCGCCCGTAGGAGAAGACGGGCCAGGTGAGCTCGCCCCGCCGGCGCTCGAGGCGGCGGCGGCGCGGCTGGCGCACGGGCCCCTCGTACACCCCCCAGCCGAAGTTCGGCAGCCCCCGCTCCCCGGCGCGGGTCACGTCGATCTCCTCGTAGGCGTCCTGGCCGACGTCAGCGATCCACAGGTCCCCGCCCTCGCGGTCGAACGAGAACCGCCAGGGGTTGCGCAGGCCGAAGGCTGCGATCTCCCACCGCGACCCGAGGCGGTCCACGTCGCGGCGGAGCACCTTGCCGAGCAGGGTGTCCAGACGCTGACCGCGGCCCTCGGGGTCGAAGGCCGAGCCGCCGTCGCCCAGCCCGAGGTAGAGGCGCCCGTCCGGCCCGAACGCGAGCTGGCCCCCCTTGTGGTTCTCGTAGGGCTGGCGTTGGCGCAGGACGATGCGCCCGCCGTCGGGGTCCACCCGATCCCCGCGGACGCGGTACTCGACCACCCGCGTGTCCCGTCCTCGATCGGTGTAGTGGACGAAGAGCCGGCCGTTGCGGGCATGGTCGGGATGGAACGCCAGGCCGAGGAGACCCATCTCGCCGCCGGACTTCACCCGGTCGGTGAGGTCGATGAAGGGCTGACCGAGCACGCGCCCGCCGGCCACGATGCGGACCCGCCCCGCCTGCTCGGGGACGGAGAGGCGGCCGGGGTCTCCGGGGCGCGCCACGACTCCCGTGGGCGCCTCGAGCCCCGAGGCCAGGGGGACGACCGCGAAGGGCGCCGGGGGCCGTTCGGGGCCGCCGGGCCCGACCGCGTCGAGCGCGAGCTCGGCGACGCCGATCGCGCCCACCGCGCCGAGGGTCCCTAGGCCGACGGCCAGTCCCCTCCTGCGCAGCCGACGACGCTGATCGAACGCTTGCCCGGCCATGAGTTAGGGCACCCTAACAG
>JBPCQB010000121.1:0-14458 GCA_050998555.1 Thermoleophilaceae bacterium | reverse complement strand
GACCGGACGTGCCGGCGAGCGCCCGCGGCGGCCCGATGCGGCCGGCGCTGTGCCGCGTCCGCGTCCCTCCTCGGTGCCGCCGCGTCGCCGCTCTGCTCCGCCGCGTCGCGACGGGGCACCGCAGCGTGCGCATCAGCCCGTCGCCGTCCCTTCGCGGCCGCTCGCCGCGCTGCCCTCGCTCCCGGCCGCGCGCCGCGCCTCGGAGGAGATTCTCGACCGGCTTCTGCGCGGGCACGGGTGGATCGTCTGCATCGGCGTGCTCCTGGTCGGCATCGTCTTCCTGAACGTCAGGCTGCTCGAGCTCGACGGGCGCATCGCCCGGGACTCCGATCGAGTCGCTGCCCTGCGGCAGGAGAACGGGACCCTGCGGCTGCGATCCGCCCATATGGGCTCGAGCGAGCGCATCCAACGGGCCGCCGCCACCCGCGGCCTGGTGTGGCCGGCTCCCGGGAGCATGCGCTACGTGCGCGCGGGAAAGAGGGACGCCACCGTCGCCGCCGGCCGCATCGGGCCGCCGCGGGCGCTCGCCGGCACGTCCGGTCCGGCCGCCCAGGGACAGGCGGCGGCAGATGGTCAGACCGCTCAGCCCGGCTCCGCGGCTCCGACGGAGCCGGCGGCCACGGCCACGGCCACGGGCACGGGCACGGGCACCGGTGCCACCACCTCCGCCACGCCCGCGTCTACGCCGGGCGCCGGGGCGGCTCCCGGCTCCGGGGAATAGCCGGTGCGGGTGGTCCAGCGCCGGATCGGTCTCCTCTTCGCGCTCTTCCTCGTCCTGCTCCTGATGGCCGCGGGGCGGGCCACCTGGCTCGGCACCGTGCGCGCGGACGGCCTCCGCGCCCACGCCCGCTCTCAGCAGGTCCAGCAGACGTCGGTGCCCGCGCGCCGCGGGCTGATAACCGATCGTCACGGCACCGAGCTCGCAGTCTCCGAGGACTCGGCCACCGTGTACGCCAACCCCTTCCTCATCAAGGACCCGGCCGGCACCGCGAGGCGACTCGCGCCCCATCTGCGTCGGCGTCCCTCCGAGGTCGAGGCCACGCTCGCGCAGCGCGGCAAGGGCTTCTCCTACCTCGCCCGCCAGCTCGAGGGCGCGTCCGGCGCGGCGATCCAGCGCATGCGCATCGAGGGCATCGGGGTCGAGGTGGTGCCGAAGCGCGTCTATCCCCAGGGGACGCTCGCCGGCCAGCTGCTCGGGGCGGTGGGAACCGACGGCTACGGCCTGTCCGGGCTCGAGCAGGCGCACGAGCGCGCCCTGCGCGGGCGCGACGGCGAGCGCAAGGTGGTCAAGGACGCGCTCGGCAAGCCGGTGAGCATCGTGGAGACCGAGCCCGCCGAGTCCGGACGCGACCTGCGCCTGACCATCGACGCCCCGATCCAGGAGCGCGTCGAGGCCGTGCTCGCCGAGCTGGGCCGCAAGCACGCGCCGAAGGGCGCCACCGCGCTCGTGATGGACCCGCGCAACGGGGAGATCCTGGCCATGGCCAACTGGCCGCCCGTCGACCCCGAGCGCTTCGGCTCGACGCCCGTCTACGCACGCCAGAACCGTGCGGTGGCCGCCAACTACGAGCCGGGCTCGACCTTCAAGGCCTTCACCGTGGCCGGTGCGCTCGAGGAGCGCACCCTCGACCCGGAGACCACCTTCGACCTGCCGCCCACCATCACCGTCGCCGACCGCACGATCGAGGAGTCCCACGAGCGCGGGACGGTCACGCTCAGCGTGGCCCAGATCCTGGCCGCCTCATCCAACGTGGGGTCGGTGACCATCGGGCTCGAGCTCGGCTCCAAACGCTTTGACCGCTGGGTGCGCAGCTTCGGCTTCGGGGGAGGGACCGACGTCGACGTGCCCGGCGAGGCCCAGGGCATAGTCCCGCGTCCCTCCGAGTACTCGGGCTCATCGATGGGCAACCTCCCGATCGGCCAGGGCCTCGCGGTCACCCCGATGCAGATGGCGATGGGCTACCAGGCCATCGCGATGGGAGGGGTGACGCACACCCCGCACGTGACCGCGGGCACGCGGTTGCGCCGCAAGCGGGTGATCTCCGTCCGCACCGCGACCCAGGTATCCCGCATGCTCGAGGGGGTGCTCGGCGCCGGAGGCACCGCCCAGGAGGCGCGGGTACCGGGCTACCGCCTGGCCGGGAAGACCGGCACCGCCGAGAAGCCCGACGGCTTCGGCGGGTATTCCAACACGAAGTACGTGTCCTCGTTCATCGGCTACGCGCCGGCGCGGCGTCCGCGGCTGCTCGTGACCGTCATGGTCGACGAGCCGAAGGGCGAGATCTACGGCGGCTTGGTGGCCGCCCCGGCGTTCGAGAAGATCGTGTCGTTCGCGCTGCCGTACATGCGGATTCCGCCGGAGGGGTAAGGGCGGTTGGCGAGCGGTCGCGCTAGTCGAACAGGTGCCGGAAGAAGCGCTCAGGGCTCTCGAGGAACGACCGCGTGAGGGTGTAGTGCTCGGTCTCCTCCCACGCGACACGCTCGAAGCCGTCCTCGGAGAGCGCGTGGATCAGGGCGCCGGGGTAGCCCATGAGGATCGGGGAGTGCGTCGCGACGATGAACTGCGAGCCCTCCCCGACGAGCTCGTGCATGCGTCGCAGCAACGCGAGGCACCCCGGCACCGAGAGTGCCGACTCGGGCTCGTCGAGGATGTAGAGCCCCTTCGGCTCGAACCGATTGTTGATGACGGCCAGGAACGACTCTCCGTGGGACTGCTCGTGGAGTGACCGTCCGCCGTAGTGGCGCACCACGTCCAGCTCGTCGACCTGTGTCGCGACGTTGAAGAAGCTCTCGGCGCGCAGGAAGAACGCCATCTGTGGGCGGGCGGCTCCGCGGGTCAGCCGGAGGGCGTCGTGCAGCTCGGAGTGAGAGCTGCGCGTCGCGAAGTTGAAGCCCGTCGTGCCGCCTTCGGCGTTGAGTCCCGCGGCCACGGCGATCGCCTCGACGAGCGTCGACTGTCCGCTGCCGTTCTCCCCGACGACGAACGTGACGGCGGGGTCGAGCGCCAGCGACTCGAGGTGACGCACGGCCGGGATCGAGAACGGGTAGGCGTCGAAGCCCGGCACCCGGTCGCGCAGCAGCGTCACCGATCGGATGAAGCCCGGGCGCATCATCTTGACGGGCGGCCGGAGCGGCACCGCCGGGGGTCCCTCTCCTCCGGTGCGAACACCGCGATCGTGTGCACCGTCCGCCCGGCGATCTCCATCCGGAGACAGGGACCGAGGTCGACCGCGCAGAAGGGCTCGAGCCCGAGCGGGCCCTGGGCGGCGTACAGCCCGGTCGTCGCCGAGCCGTCCACGTCGACCTTGCCGTCGGCGCATCGTGCCCGCGGGTAGCGCTTCCTCACCGCGGAGAGCGGATCGCCGACGCGCACGCGTCCGGTGCTCGCACCGGGCACCGACACGAGGATCGCCGCGACGCGATCGCCGTTGAGGAGGTAGCTGAAGCCGTCGAAGGGGGACGGTCGTCCTCGGATCCCGACCGAAGGAGGGCGCGCGGATCCCGTGGCGCAGGGGCACGCCGGGTGGAAGCGTTCGTGCTCGGATTGATGCGCCTCAGCGTCGAGTCGTACTCGTTGGTCACCCACACGCCGTCGGTTCCGGCGGCGAGGTCGACGTCGAAGCGGCCGAGGATGATCGGCGCCCCGACGCTCTCCCGCAGAAGCTCGGGCCTGGGGAGCGGCTGGGCGTCGGGACCCCCGACCGGAATCCTCGCCGTCTCCCGGCCGGCGCGCGGGTCGACGCGGATGACCTCGTGGCGGCCGAAGAGCGTGCTCACCCACACGCTGCCCGCGCCCACCGCCACGCCGGAGACGTCGACTCGGCTCAGCCGGATCCTGCGCGTGATTCGCTGGGTCCGCGGATCGACCCGGAACAGGAGGACGCCGGGGTCACCCTCTCGATAGCGAGTCGGGTCCCCGGCCACCACCCAGACCGCTCCCGCTCCGACCGTGACGTCGGCCACGTCGGGGAAGCGCGTGCCGGGCCCCAGCCGGCGTCCGGTGCGGGCGTCGAGCGCCACGAGCTCCGCGCCGCGTGCGATCCAGAGCTTCCCGAACCCGACGTCCAGGCGGCTCCTGAAGGGGGTGCGCACCGTCTGACCGAGCTCTCCGGTTCGAGGGTCCACCCGCACGAGCGACCTGCGCTCGGCGCTGCGGACCCAGACCGAGCCCTCGCCGACCGCGAGCTCGGACGCCCCTTCGGTGAGCCGCGTTCGCGCCGTCACCCGTCGGGTGCGAGGTTCGATCCGTAGGAGCATCCGGCTCCGCGTGTCGAGCTCGGTGCGCCCCCGTCTCGAACCGGGGAGCCCTCGCGGTTCCGGACACGCCACTAGCCTCGGCGCGCGATGACCCTCCGCGATCTCATGGGCGGCGGCGCTCCCGAGATCGAGGTCACGGGCCTCGCCTACTCGAGTGCGAGCGTCGAGCCCGGGTCGCTCTTCTTCTGCGTCCGTGGCTTCCGCGCCGACGGTCACGACTTCGCTCCGGACGCCGTCCAGCGCGGCGCCGCGGCGCTCGTATGCGAGCGCCCGCTCGGCCTCGGCGTGCCCGAGGTCGTCGTCCCCGACGCCCGAGCGGCGATGGGTCCCGCCGCCGCCCGCCTCTTCGGCGACCCGACGGAAGACCTCCGCGTGGTTGGGATCACCGGCACCAACGGCAAGACCACCACGGCGTTCCTCGTCCGCGCGCTGCTCGAGCGGGCCGGCGTGCGCACTGGGCTGCTCGGCACGGTCACCTCGTTCGTGGGGGGCTGTGAGGAGCCGGTCGAGCGCACCACGCCCGAGGCCATCGACCTCCAGCGGCTGTTCCGGCGGATGCTCGACGAGGGCGACGAGGCCTGCGTGATGGAGGTCTCCTCGCACGCGCTCGAGCTCGGGCGCGCGGAGGGGATCCGCTTCGCCGCACGCGTCTTCACCAACCTGACCCAGGACCACCTCGACTTCCACCCGACGATGGAGGACTACTTCGTCGCGAAGCGCCGCCTGTTCGACGGGCCGGGCGCCTCGGTGGTGAACGTGGACGATCCGTGGGGACGGCGCTTGGCGGAGGACCTCGCCGGCGACGCGACCACCACCTACGCCATCGACTCCCCGGCCGACTACCGCGCCGAGGACGTGGCCTTCGACGCAGGCGGATCGCGGTTCACCTGCCGCACCCCCGAAGGAGCCATCGACGTGGCCATGCCCCTCCCCGGGCTGTTCAACGTCCAGAACGCCCTGGCCGCCATCACCGTGGCGCGGTCCCTCGGTGTGAGCCCGGACCAGGCCACCGACGCGCTCGCCACCGCCCCGCGCGTGCCCGGACGCTTCGAGCCGGTGGACGAGGGCCAGGACTTCGCCGTGCTCGTGGACTACGCCCATACGCCCGATTCCCTCGACAACGTGCTCCGCGCCGCCCGCGCGGTGACCGCCGGGCGGCTGCACGTGGTGTTCGGCGCCGGGGGGGACCGCGACCGCGGGAAGCGACCGCTCATGGGTCGCGTCGCCCGGGAGCTCGCCGACCGCGTGATCGTGACCTCGGACAATCCGCGCTCGGAGGAGCCGGAGGCCATCCTCGCCGACATCCTCGAGGGCACGGGCCTGGACGTCGAGTACGAGCTCGACCGCCGCGCGGCGGTCGCCCGCGCGGTCGAGACCGCGGGCGCCGGTGATGTCGTCGTGGTGGCCGGCAAGGGCCACGAGCAGGGCCAGGAGTTCGCGGACGGGCGAAAGGAACCCTTCGACGACCGCGAGGTGGTCCGCGACGCGCTGCGCGCCGCCGCCGGCGCCCCGGCACGGTGATCGACCTCCCGGCGAAGTGGGTGGCCGACGCCGCCGGCGGACGGCTGGTCGCCGGTTCCCCCGAAGCGACCGGTCCCCGCCGCGCGGTGGTGGACTCGCGGGCCGCCGGCCCGGGCGACCTGTTCGTCGGCCTCCCCGGGGAGCACGCCGACGGCGGGGCGTTCGCGCCCGCCGCGCTGGCGCAGGGCGCGTGGGGAGTGTTGCTCGGGCACGACCATGCCGAGGCGGTCACCGCTCCGGGGGCGGCCACGCGCCCCGGAGCCGCCACCCGTCCGGGGGCCACCCCGCCCGAAGGCGAGCCCGACCCCGTCGTCATCTCGGCCCCCGACCCCCTCGCCGCCCTCGCCTCCCTGGCCCGGACCTGGCGTCGCGAGCTCGCCTGCCCGGCGGTGGGAGTGACCGGCTCCACCGGCAAGACCTCGACCAAGGACATTCTCGCTGCGTTGCTCAGGCCCCACCGCCGCACGCACGCCAACCGCGAGAACCTGAACACCGAGGTCGGCCTGCCGCTGTCGCTGCTCGAGGCCGAACGCGGGACCGAGGTCCTCGTGCTCGAGATGGCCATGCGCGGGGAGGGCCAGATCGCCGAGCTGGCGCACATCGCCGAGCCGCAGGTCGGGGTGATCGTGAACGTCGGGCCCGTGCACCTCGAGCTGCTCGGCACCGTCGAGCGGGTGGCGGCGGCCAAGGCCGAGCTCATCCGCGAGCTCCCCGCGGGCGCGAAGTGCGTGGTCCTGGCCGGGGAGCGCCTGCTGGCCGAGCACCTGCGCGCCGACCTCGAGACCGTCTCCTTCGGACCGGGCGGCGACGTCGAGCTCCTCGGCCTCGACCGCGACGGACGCGCGGAGATCGCCGCCGCCGGAGATCGCATCCGGCTCGAGCTGCCCTACGCCCAGCCCCACAACGTGCTGAACACGCTCGCCGCGGTGGCCGCGGCGCTGGCCCTGGGGGTGCGGCCGGAGGGCCGCGTGGACGTCGAGTTCTCGGCCATGCGGGGCCAGGAGGTCGAGCTCGCCGGCGGGGTCACGGTGATCAACGACTGCTACAACGCCAACCCGATGTCGATGCGCGCCGCCCTCGAGCACCTCGCCGCCACCCCTGCGGCCCGGCGGATCGCGGTGCTCGGGGTCATGGCCGAGCTCGGCACCGACGCCGAGCGCTACCACCGCGAGGTAGGAGAGCGGGCCGCCGAGCTCGAGATCGACATGGTGGTGACCGTGGGGGAGGAGGCGCTCCCCTACGCCGAGGGCTTCCACGGCGAGCGCCATTCGGTGCAGGATCCGGAGGAGGCCGGCGCGCTGCTCGAGGAGCTGGCCGCGCCGGGTGATCGCGTGCTCGTCAAGGGCTCGCGCTCCGCCGGGCTCGAGCGGATCCTCGCCTAGACCACATGCTCGGAGAGACCCTCATCGGGGCGATGGCCTCGCTCCTCATCGCCATGTTCCTCGGGCCGAAGTTCATCGACTTCCTGCGTCGCAACCAGTTCGGCCAGCAGATCCGCGAGGAGGGGCCGGAGGGCCATGCCGTCAAGGCCGGGACGCCGACCATGGGCGGGCTGCTGATCTTCGGGGCGGTCGCCGTGCCGTTCCTGATCCTCGCCGACTACCGCGATCCCGCGTCGCTGGCGGTGTTCGGCACGGCCGTGGCCAGCGCGGGGCTCGGCTTCGTCGACGACTGGACGAAGATCTCGAAGAAGCGCTCGCTCGGGGTCTCGGCGCGGGCGAAGATCGTCATCCAGCTGGCGATCTCGGTCGCCCTGTGGGTGGCGGCCACGCAGTTCGCCGAGAACAGCCGCCAGCTCGACCTGTGGATCGTCGACGCCTCCGTGACGATCCCCACCTGGATCTATCCGATCCTCATTTTCTTCGTGCTCGCCGGTGCGAGCAACGGCGTGAACCTCACCGACGGCCTGGACGTGCTGGCCGCCGGATGCGCGGCCATCGTGCTGATGACCTACACGGCCATCACGTTCGTCTCCTACGAGGAGACCGCCCTCCCGCTGATCTCTGCGTGCCTGGTGGGCGGCTGCGTCGGCTTTCTGTGGTTCAACTCGTTCCCGGCGGCGATCTTCATGGGGGACACGGGCTCGCTCGGGCTGGGCGGAGCCGTCGCGGCGCTGGCGGTGATGACCAAGACCGAGCTCCTGCTCATCGTCATCGGCGGCATCTTCGTGATCGAGGCGCTGTCGGTCCTGATCCAGGTGGTCTCCTTCCAGCGCTTCCGCCGGCGGGTGTTCCTCATGGCTCCGGTGCACCACCACTTCGAGCTGATGGCGTGGTCGGAGACCAAGATCATCCTGCGCTTCTGGATCGTCGCCGCCATCTTCGCGGCCATCGGATTCACGCTGTTCCAGCAGTCCACGCAGTGAGAGGGCGCCCGCCGCTGCCCGGGGGCCCGTACCTGGTGGTGGGCCTCGCCCGGTCGGGCGCCGCGGTGGCCCGCGCCCTCGGGCCTCACGGGGAGGTGATGGGCACCGACACCGGGAGCCCTCCCGGCGCGGGCGAGCTCGAAGGGGTGGAGCTGAGGCTGAACGCCGGCGGCCTCGACCTCCTCGACCGGGCGCGCACGGTGGTCAAGAGCCCGGGGGTCGCGTCGAGCGCTCCGGTGGTCCGCGCCGCCCGGGAGCGGGGCGTGCCCGTGGTCGGGGAGCTCGAGATCGCGTGGCGGCTGATCCCCAACGACTTCCTGGCGGTGACCGGCACGAACGGCAAGACCACCACGGTCGAGCTGCTCGGCGCCATCCACCGCGCGGCGGGCGTCCCGGTGCGGGTGGCGGGGAACGTGGGCACCGCGCTCGCGTCGCTGGTCGGGCGGATCGAGCCGGACGCCGTGGTGGTCTGCGAGGCCTCCTCCTTCCAGCTCGAGGACGCCGATCGCTTCGCGCCCGAGTGCGCGGTGCTGCTCAACGTGACGCCCGACCACCTCGACCGCCACGGCACGCTCGAGGCCTATCGCGCGGCGAAGATGCGGGTGTTCGCGCGCCAGGAGGCCGGCGACGTCGCGGTCGCCCCACGGGCGCTCGAGACGCCGGGCGCGGCGCGGCGGGTGACCTTCGGCAACCGGGACGCCGACCTCGCGCTCGACCGCGGGCGCCTCGAGTGGGCGGGAACCGCGCTGATGGCCGCCCAGGAGGTCCGCCTGCGAGGCGACCACAACCTCGAGAACGCGATGGCGGCGGCGGCGGCGGCGCTGGCCCGCGGGGTCGATCCCGAGGCCGTTCGCGAGGCGCTGTCCACGTTCGCGGGCGTCCCGCACCGCCTCGAGGAGGTGGCCCGCCGCGACGGCGTCCTCTACGTCAACGACTCGAAGGCCACCAACGCCGAGTCCGCCCGCGTGGGGATCGGCGCCTTTCCCCGCGGGGTGCACGTCATCCTCGGTGGATCGCTGAAGGGCGGCGGCTTCGAGACCTTGCGCGAGCCGGTGGCCTCCCGGTGCCGGGCGGCGTACCTGATCGGCGAGGCTGCCGGGCGTCTCGCCGAGGACCTCGAGGGGACGGTGCCGCTCGAGCGCTGCGGCGACCTCGAGCGGGCGCTGAGCGCGGCGTCCACGGCGGCGCGCAGCGGGGAGGTGGTGCTCCTCTCCCCGGCCTGTGCCTCCTTCGACCAGTACTCGAGCTTCGAGGAGCGCGGAGCCCACTTCCGCCGCCTCGCCGCCGGCGATCGAGAGGGCGCCGCCCCGGCATGATCTGGGCCGCCGTTGTCGAAGAGGGAGCCGATGGCGCCTCCCTCGACCGCCCGGGCCGCGGCCGCACCCTCCGAGCGGCCCCGACGTGCGTGGCTGCGCACCGCCGAGGCGCCCCCTCCAAGGACGCAGAAGCCGCTCGAGTACTCGATCCTCTACACGGCCACGCTCTGCCTCCTGGCCGTGGGCGCGGTGATGGTCTACTCGGCCTCCTCCGCGGAGTCGCTGCTGGCCGGCACCGGCGACCCCTCCTACTTCCTGAAGCGCTACGCGCTCTACGGAGCGGTGGGCCTGCTGGCGCTCCATGCGCTCTCCCGCGGGGGTCTTCGCTTGGCCCTGCGCTTCACGCCGCTGCTCGTCCTCGCCGGCTTCGCGCTCACCGCGCTCGTGCTCGTGCCGGGGGTTGGGCTCGAGGTGAACGGCGCCGCGCGATGGCTCGGAGCGGGGCCGCTGCGCTTCCAGCCCTCGGAGATCCTGAAGATCGCCCTCGTGCTCTACGCCGCGCGGCTGCTGGCCTCGCGACCGCGAGGGCTGCGCACGTTCTCGGGCCTCTGCCGGCCCCTGCTGCTCGTGGTGGGCGCGGCGTGCGTGCTGCTGCTCGGGCAGCCCGACATGGGGACGGCGATCGTCGTCTGCCTGTCGATCGGGTCGCTGATGTTGGCGGCGGGTGCACGGCTCGGCCACCTCGCCGCCATCGGGGGAGCGCTCTCAGGCGTAGCGTTCGTGGTCGCCTGGGTCGAGCCCTACCGCCGCGAGCGGCTGACCGCGTTCATCGACCCGTGGGCGGACGCCGCCGGCTCCGGCTTCCAGTCCGTGCAGGCCATGATCGCGATCGGCTCCGGAGGGCTGCTGGGCAACGGCCTCGGCGAGTCGGTGCAGAAGATCTTCTACCTGCCCGAGGCCCACACCGACATGATCCTCGCCATCGTCGGGGAGGAGATGGGTGCCCTCGGCATCCTCGCGATCGTGGCGCTCTACGCGCTGGTGGCCTATGCCGGCCTGCGGGCCGCCAAGGGCGCGCGCGACGCCTACGGGGCGCTCGTGGCCGCGGGCATCACCTCGCTCGTGCTCTGCCAGGCTGTGCTCAACCTGTTCGCGGTCATGGGGCTTGCGCCGCTCACCGGCGTGCCGCTGCCGTTCATCTCCTTCGGGAACTCGAACATGGTCGTGCTGCTGGCCGCCATGGGCGTCCTCCTCGACGTGGCGAGCGGGGGTGCGGCCCCGGCCAAGCGGGCGCAGACCGCCCCGAGGCCCGCGCCCCGTGACCCGCGTGATGATCGCGGCCGGCGGGACGGCCGGCCACGTGGTCCCGGCCCTCGCGGTGGCCGACGCGCTGCGGGCTAGGGGCGCCGACATCGAGTGGATCGGCGGCGAGCGCGCCGAGGCGGAGCTGGTGCCCGCCGCCGGCTACGAGCTGCACACCCTCCGCGTGGCCGGCCTCGACCGGCGCAACCCACTGCGGGCCGCGCGCGCCGCTGCTCTGGCGGTGGGCGCGGTCGGCGCGGCGCGGAGGCTGCTGCGCGCGCGGGGAGCCGATGCCGTCCTCGGCGGCGGCGGGTACGTGTCCGGGCCGGTCGGCCTCGCCGCCGCCACCCTCCGTCTCCCGCTCTTTCTGACCGAGGCCGACAGCCACGTGGGGGTGGCCAACCGCATGCTCGCTCCCCTCGCCCGCCGGCTCTTCCTCGCGTTCCCGGTGGCGGGGCGGGAGGGGGACACGTACCCCGTGACCGGCCGGCCGGTGCCCGCCGGCACGGGTTCGGTCGACCGCGCCGAGGCGCGCCGGCGCCTCGGGCTTCCCGTCGACGGGCCCTGCCTGCTGGTCTTCGGCGGCTCGCTCGGCGCGCGGAGGCTGAACGAGGCGGCGGTGGAGGCCTTCGGCGTGCGCGCACCCTGTGTCGTGCTGCACGCGAGCGGGCGCCGCGACTACGAGGACCTGCGGGCACGGCTCGGCGCGGAGACCGATCACTATCGCCTCGTGCCCTACGTGCAGCCCTTCGCCGACGCCCTCGCCGCCGCCGACCTGGTGGCCGCCCGCTCCGGAGGCTCGGTGTGGGAGGTGGTGGCCGCGGGCGTACCCTCGATCCTCGTCCCCTACCCGCACGCGACCGCCGACCACCAGGCGAAGAACGCCCGCTTCATGGCCGCGGCGGGCGCCGCGGTGGTGGTGCCCGACGCCGAGCTCGACGGCCCGCGCCTCGCGAGCGAGGTTGAGGCCATCCTCGGCGACCCCATCCGTCTCGAAGGGATGTCCGTCGCGGCTCGAGAGGTGGCCCGCCCCGACGCCGCCGACCGCATCGCCCACGAGGTCCTGGCCCTCACCGGCGCGTGAGCGGTGCGACGACCACGACTACGGTCCGTCCGAGGGTCTGGCGATGGTGAGGGCGGCACCCATGCACTCGAGCGCGTGACCTGCCACTCGCAGCCCGGACCTCGGCACTCGACCCCTACCGGACGTCAGATGAACGACGACATCAGCGTCACCTTCCCGGCCGAGCCCAGCTCGCCCCGAGAGGCGCGCCGCGCCCTCGATCCGCTCGAGAAGCGGGTGGAGGGCCCCATGCTCGACGACATGCGGCTCATGGTCACCGAGCTCGTCACCAACAGCGTCCGCCACGCCGACACCGGCGGCGAGGCTCGGGTCGAGCTGAACGTGCGCGTCGCCCCGGACGTGGTGCGAGTCGAGGTGAGCGACGAGGGGAGCGGCTTCCGACCCGAGCGCCGGGCCGCGGACCGCCGCTCGGCCCCGAGCCCGGCGGCCTACGCCGGGCCGGAGCGTCGGGGCGGCGAGGACGACCCCGACCTGCGGGTCGGGGGCTGGGGCCTCTACCTCGTGGAGAGCCTCGCGACCCGCTGGGGGGTGCGCCGCGAGGAGCGCGTCCACGTCTGGTTCGAGCTCGACCGCGGCGCGCGCTACTCGCCGACGCCCACCTGAGCGGTCGGGAAGCCGGCCGGCTCAGACCTCAGCCGGCGCTCGTCACCTCGCAGGTCGCTCCGTCGGTCGTCCAGCAGCGGACGATGTCGCGCATCGAGAGGATGCCGACGACCTCCGAGCCCTCGTCGAGGACGACGACGTGCCGGATCGCCCTCAGCGTCATCTCCGTGGCCGCGCGCTCGAGCGGCCAGTCCACGTGGGCGTAGATCAGGTTCGAGGACAGGTGATCGCGCACCAGCTCGGCGTCGAAGTCCTGGCTTGCGCCGCTCGAGCGCAGCAGATCGCGCTCGGTGATGATGCCGGGCCCCTGCCCGTCGTAGTCCATCACAACCGCCGCACCGACGTTGTGGGCGGTCATACGCCGCGCGGCCTCCCTGAGCGTGTGGCTCGGCCCCACAGTCACGACGATCTCGTTCATTCCGTCGCGTACCAGCATCGACAGTCAACCCCTTCTCGTGTCGCTAGGAAGCCTAACGCGCGCGAGGCGCGCGCGAGCCACGCGCGCGTGGACCCTCTGGGGGTGAGGATCTGACTATCGGCCCCCGGCGGTAGACGGCATGGGCGACATCGTCCAGGCGGCGAGCGCGCGCTGGGCGTCCTCGGAGCCGACGAACGTCATGAACGCCGCTACCGCGGCACTGACCGGCCCCACTGCCGAGCGGAGCGCGTACCAGTGTCTCGTCGGAAGTCGCTCGTCCAGCGTGATGCTGCCAAGCAGTCCGGCGCTGAGCTCGAGCTCGACCGCCACCCGGGACTGGAGCGAGACTCCGATTCCCGCCCGAGCCGCCTGCTTGATCGCGCCGTTGGAGCCGAGCGTCAGGGCCCGTGGTCGAAGCTCGTGGTTCGCGAGGAACCGCTCGTTGAACGCGCGCGTGCCGGAGCCCTGCTCCCGCTGCAGCCAGGAGCGCTCGGCGAGCTCTGCGAGCCGCACCGACCGCCGCCCGGCAAGCGGGTCGTCCGCGCTCGTGATCGGCACGAACCGGTTCTCGCCCAAGGCATGGCCGACGAGCCGATCGCCGTCCGGCGGTCGACCCCCGATGGCCACGTCGGCGCCATGCTCGAGCATCCGCCGGAACACGTGCTCGCGGTTGCCGACGTCGAGCGTCAGGCCGATGTCGGGGTGGAGTGCTCCAAAGGCTTGCAAGAGCGGCGTGACCAGGTACTCGGCCGCGGTGGTCACGGCCACGATCCGCAGCTCGCGTGCGGCAAGCTCCCCCGCCTCGAGCGCGGCGCGCTCGCCCTGCTCGAGCAGGCCGATGACGTCGGCGGCGTAGGGCGCGAACGCGTCCCCGGCCAGGGTCGGGCGGATCGAGCGTCCGACGCGCTCGGTCAGCTCGAAGCCGAGCGCACGTCCCAGCGAGGAGACCGCGGCCGAGACCGACGGCTGGGTGACGACGAGCTCCTCCGCGGCGGCGGTTACAGAGCCCGTGCGGACGACCGCGAGGAAGCTGCGCAGCTGCGTGAGCGTTATAGACAGAAGGCTAAGGTACAACCCACCGGCACCGCGGATACCCGATAGTCGCCCCGGCTCACGGCGCCGGGTGCCTCGCGGAAACTCGCGGAGTCCACCCCGCGAACCCGATCCATCATGTAATCGGTCAAGGGGTTAGGGTTGGCGCCGAACGTCCACGGCACGTAGGACATCTGCCGCACAGGGAGGGGAACAGTCATGACCGCACACGAGCTCGAGCTCACCGCCAGGGCGCTGGTCGCCGAGGGGAAGGGCATCCTCGCCGCCGACGAGAGCACCGGCACCGTAACCAAGCGCCTCGAGGCAGTCGACACCGATTCGACCGAGGAGATCCGCCGCACCTACCGCCGCATGCTCGTCACCGCAGGAGCGGGGGGCGACATCATCAGCGGGATGATCATGTACGACGAGACCATTCGCCAGGAGGACGACGACGGCACGTCCTTCCCGCAGCTGCTCGATCAGCACGGGATCATCCCGGGGATCAAGGTCGACACGGGCGCCAAGCCGCTGGCCCTCTCCCCGGACGAGAAGGTCACCGAGGGCCTCGACGGTTTGCGCGACCGGCTCGAGGAGTACGTCGGGATGGGGGCGCGGTT
>JBPCQB010000106.1:0-10030 GCA_050998555.1 Thermoleophilaceae bacterium | reverse complement strand
CGCACCATGCTGAAGTCGAAGATCCACCGCGCGACGATCACCGACAGCGACCTGCACTACGTCGGCTCGATCACCGTCGACCCCGACCTCCTCGAGGCCGCCGACATCCTCGAGCACGAGCAGGTGTCGGTGCTCGACGTGGACAACGGCGCACGGTTCGAGACCTACACGATCGCCGGTCTGCGGGGCTCGGGCGAGGTCAAGGTCAACGGGGCGGCGGCGCGCCTGGTGCACGCCGGCGACACCGCGATCATCGTCTCCTACGCGACCTACGACCGCGAGGAGCTGGTCGACTACGAGCCGGTGGTCGTGCACGTGGACACGGACAACGCCATCGTCCGCGTGGACGACGCCGTCGCGGAGCTGCGGGCGTGAGCGCCGCCCCGCGGGTCTCCCCCGCTCCCCCGGCCAAGCGCGCCGTGGTCACCCTCTCGACCCTGGCCGAGAAGAAGGCCCTCGGCGAGCCCGTGGTGATGGTCACGGCCTACGACTACCCGAGCGCCCAGGTGGCCGAGGCCGCCGGCGTGGACGTGGTGCTGGTCGGGGACTCCGGGGCCATGACCGTCCTCGGCTACCCGAGCACGGTCCCGGTGTCGGTGGAGGAGATGCTGATGCTCGCCGGCGCCGCGCGGCGCGGCCTCTCCACGCCCATGCTCGTCGGGGATCTGCCGTTCGGCTCCTACGAGGTCTCGAACGAGCAGGCCATCACCACCGCGCAGCGCTTCGTCAAGGAGGCCGGCTGCGACGCGGTGAAGCTCGAGCGTGGAGGCACGTCGGTGGAGCGGGCGCGGGCCATCGTCGGCGCCGGGATCCCGGTGATGGGGCACATCGGCCTCACCCCGCAGACGGCCACCTCGCTCGGCGGCTACCGCTCGCAGGGGCGCACGGCCGACCGCGCCCTCGAGGTGATCGACGACGCGATCGCCCTCGAGGAGGCCGGCTGCTTCGCAATCGTGTTCGAGGCCATCCCCGGGGAGGTGACCGACGCGGTCATGCCCCGCCTCGAGGTCCCGGTCATAGGCATCGGCGCCGGCCCGGCCACCGACGGCCAGGTGCTCGTGTTCCACGACCTGCTCGGCATCTTCGACGGGCACGCCGCACGCTTCGTGAAGCGGTACGGCAACTTACGCGAGGCGATGGTCGAGGGCGTCTCCGCGTTCGCCGAGGAGGTGCGCGACCGCAGCTACCCGGCGCCCGAGCACGGCTACCAGATGGCGCCCGACGAGTCCGAGCGCCTGCGGGAGGTTCTCGCGCGCCGGGACGTTTGACCCGGCCAAAGCGCTGCGGTTAGGATCGGCGGCCTCGACCGCGGGGAGGTTGGGCTCGAGGCCGCCTCTGCGGACCGCCTCGGCGTGCTCTCCGCGCGAGACCGCGCAAGCGCTCGTCGCCGAGGGCCCCGTAAGCGTCACCGAGGAGAGAGATGCCCATCCCCACCGAGATCGTCGGTTCCCTACCCAGGCCGATGAAGCTCCAGGAGGCCTACGCCGACTACGACGAGGGCAAGATCGACTTCGAGGCGCTCCAGGCCGAGCAGGACGAGGCGGCCCAGGACTCGATCAGGCGACTCGAGGAGACCGGCGAGTCGCTCGTCACCGACGGCGAGCAGCGCGAGTCGAGCTTCGCCACCTACCCGATCACCGACACCCTGGCGGGCACCGGCCTGGCCGACAACCTCGCCGGCGACGGCCAGTTCTTCGCGATATTCGACGACGGCCACCACCGCCAGCTCCCCCGGCTCACCGGCGGCCCGTTCCGGTACAAGACCTTCGCGTCGGAGTTCGTCGAGAAGAACAAGCAGATCGCGAGCCACGGCGTCAAGCAGGCGGTGATCGCCCCGTCGATGCTCATGCTGCTCTACCCGCTCGACGAGGAGATCGAGGGCTACTCGCGCGAGGAGTTCCTCTCCGACCTCTGCGATGAGGTGGAGAAGGACATCCGCCAGTGCTTCGAGGCCGGGGCCGAAAGGGTGTCGATCGACTTCACAGAGGGACGCCTGGCCAACAAGAACGACTCGCGCAACCCCTGGACCGGTCGCGACATGCTCGGGGACTTCATCGAGCTGAACAACCGAGTGATCGACCGCTTCTCGGCCGAGGAGCGCCGGAACATCGGCATCCACACCTGCCCCGGTGGCGACTGCGACTCCGTGCACAGCAAGGACGTGCCCTACGAGAAGCTGCTCTCACGGATGTTCGAGTTGAACGCCGGCTACTTCCTCATCCAGTGCGCCAGCGAGGAGGACAAGGAGAAGGTCTACGAGCTCTGCGGCCAGTACAGCCGCGACGATGCGAACGGCGTGCCTCAGGTCTGCTTCATGGGAGTGGTGAACCCGCTCTCGCCCGATGTCGAGACTGCCGAGGGGATCAAGAACGACCTGGTGACCGCGGCCAAGCACATCCCGGTCGAGCGCCTCGGCGCCACCGACGACTGCGGCTTCTCGCCGTTCAGCCGCGACGTCAAGCCGAGGCACGGTTCGCCGGACTTCGCCCGGGACGTGGCCATGCAGAAGATCTCGGCGCGGCTCGAGGGCGTCCGGATGGCCTCCGAGGAGCTAGGGGTCTAGCTCCCGCCGTCGAGGCCGCCATCGGCCGTCCCGTCCCTGCGACGGGGCGGCCGGCGGCGAGCTCAGGCCGCGTAGCGCTCAGCCGCCCGGGCGCGCCGCTTTGCGGCCTCCACCTCACGGTCCTTCGGCGGCGCAGCGGTGACGAGATCGCCGAGCAGCCTGGTGGTCGCGAGCGCGACCTCGTCGACCGCGCGCTCGAAGGCCTCGGCGTTGCGCTCGGAGGGCTTCGCCGCTCCGCTGACCTTGCGGACGTACTGGAGGGCGGCCGCCCTCATCTCGTCCTCGGTCGCGGACGGCTCGAAGTTATGAAGGGGGCGTATGTTTCGGCACATGGGTCGAGCCTAACGCCGGGACTCGAGGTCGTCGAGCGTCGGCTCCGGCCCGGGAGCAGCCGCCGTCTCGGGGTACTCCACCTGCCTGATCACGCGCGCCGGCGATCCCGCCGCGATCGAGCGCGGGGGCAGGTCCCGCGTGACGACCGAATTGGCGCCGATCACGCAGCGATCACCGATCGTCACCCCGCTCGTGACCACGCAGTTGACCCCGAACCAGCAGTTCGACCCGATGGACACCGGCCCCTTGGAGGTGAACCCCTGCCAGGTGACCGGGAGGGCCGGGTCGTCGTAGCGGTGCGAGGAGTCGCTGACGAAGCAGTGGTTGGCGAACATCGTGTGGTCCCCGATCTCGACCCGCCGGCTGACCGCGATCATCGTCCCGAGGTTCAGGAAGCAGCCCCGGCCGATCGAGAGCGAGGCTCCGTCCCCGACGGTCAGCCAGCACCCGGGCTCGAGCAGGGTCCCCTCCCCCACCACGAGGCGCCCGTCGTCGAGGCACTCGAGCACGTTGCCCTGCACCGGGAAGCGGATGAACGCCCGGCGGCGCATCATGTGGAGGTGGACGCGGGCGCGCCGCCAGGGCAGCGCGCCGCGCTCGTACCAGCGCCACTTCTGGAGCCAGAGCTCGAGGCGGGGGTCCACCCGGGCTAGGGAGCGACGTCGCCCGGTACCGGTCCCTGCCCTGGACCCGCGTACGGACCCCCGGTGTGGGGGCCCGGCGGGCCGTGAGGAGGCGGCGGGGCGTGGGGGCCCGGCGGGCCGCCGCGGGGATCCGGCGGGGCGTGGCCTCCCGGCGGGCCGTACGAAGCCGGCGGGCCGCCCCAGGTCAGCGAAGTGCCGTCGCCGCCCGTGAGGACACGAGCGGCACGCTCCTCCATCCGGCGGGTCGTGCGCCCGACGACCGCGGCGGCGACCAGCGACAGCGGCACTCCGAGCAGATCGGCGGCGAGCGTGACCTGCGTCGAGGTCACGATCTCGGGCAGGGCCTCCGCCCTGAGGCTCAATCGGAAGCTCGCGTTGTCGAGGACCGAGCTGATGATCCAGCCGCCCCACCAGATCGCGTACAGGGCGGGCAGCCGGCCGCTGCTCCAGTCGGGGACGGCGTCCGGGGCGAGATCCGGGTCGCTCCCGCGCCAGAGGTCGTTGGCCACCTGCTTCGGGCGGAAGACATTGAGGATGGGAACGAACCAGCCGCCGACCGCCCAACCCGACCCATACCGCGGCGTGCCCCCGCTGAGTGCGGGCAGGTTCTTGTACGCGCGGTGGAACCAGCGCAGGAAGAGCACGATCGTGGCGATGATGGCCAGGATCTGGACCCCGCCGACGGCCGCGTACGTGTTGTCGCTGATCGTCACCGTGCGGTCCGAGTAGTCGCCGTCCTCGATCCACCCCAGGAGCAGGAGCTGGAAGATCCCGGCACCGACGGCGAGCGCGTCGGTCACGGCGACCACGAACAGCGCGATCCGCGCCGCCCTCGCCCGGCCCGTCAGCGGGAAGTAGCCCTGCGGTGGCGTTCGCGCGGCGCCGGAACCTACGGGCGCGGCCGCCGACGGCGGCTCCGGGAGCGGGAAGACCCTGGGCGGCTGCCCCGGCCCGCTCTCGGAGCGAGGTGCTTCCGGGCCCGGCGGTGCGCCGGGCGGCTCGCCCGGGCCTCCGGCGGACCCGCTCAAGCCGCGGCCGCCACTCGCTCCGGCGAGCGTCCGGGCCGCCGGCGGCCCGGCGCGGCCGGCTCCACGATCTCCGCCAGGAAGCGTCCGGTATGGGAGCCCGCGACCGCGGCCACCTGCTCGGGCGTGCCGGTGGCCACCACGCGGCCGCCCTCCTCCCCACCCTCGGGGCCGAGGTCGATCACCCGGTCGGCGGTCTTGATCACGTCGAGGTTGTGCTCGATCACCACCACGGTGTTGCCGGCCTCGACCAGGCGATCGAGCATCTCGAGCAGACGCTGGACGTCGGCGAAGTGCAGGCCCGTCGTGGGTTCGTCGAGGATGTAGATGGTCCGGCCGGTGGCCACCTTCGCGAGCTCGGTGGCGAGCTTCACGCGCTGGGCCTCGCCGCCCGAGAGGGTGGTGGCCGGCTGACCGAGGCGGACGTAGTCGAGCCCCACGTCGTGCAGCGCCTGGAGGCGGCGCTTGATCTTCGGGATGTGCTGGAAGAACTCGAGCGCCTCCTCGACCGGCATCCCGAGCACGTCGGCGATCGTCTTGCCCTTGAACCGCACCTCGAGGGTCTCGCGGTTGTAGCGCTTGCCGTCGCACTGCTCGCACGGCACGTAGACGTCGGGCAGGAAGTGCATCTCGATCTTGATCTGGCCGTCGCCGCGGCACACCTCGCAGCGCCCGCCCTTGACGTTGAACGAGAAGCGACCCGGCTTGTACCCGCGGGCGCGCGCCTCCTGGGTGCGCGAGAACAGCTCGCGGATGGGGTCGAACAGCCCGGTGTAGGTAGCCGGGTTCGAGCGTGGCGTGCGCCCGATCGGCGACTGGTCGATGTTGATGATCTTGTCGACCTGCTCGAGCCCGCGCACGCGCCGGTGGGTCCCCGGCCGCGTCTTGGCCCGGTGGAGGCGGTTGGCCACCGCCTTGTACAGGACTTCGTTCACAAGGGAGGACTTGCCGGACCCGGACACGCCGGTGACCGCGCAGAACACGCCGAGCGGCACCTTCACGTCGACCTTCTGCAGGTTGTGCTGCGCCGCGCCGTCGATCTCGATCGACCCGGTCGGCCGCCGCCGTCGGCGCGGCACCGGGATCTCGCGGGCGCCGGACAGGAACTGCCCGGTGAGCGATCGCTCGACCCGCTCCACCTCCTCGGGCCGCCCCTCGGCCACGATCCAGCCCCCGTGCTCGCCGGCCCCGGGACCGAGGTCCACGAGATGGTCGGCCGCGCGCATCGTGCCCTCGTCGTGCTCGACGACGATCACCGTGTTGCCGAGGTCGCGCAGCCGCTCGAGCGTCCCGATCAGCTTCTCGTTGTCGCGCTGGTGCAGGCCGATCGAGGGCTCGTCGAGGATGTAGAGGACACCGACCAGGCTCGAGCCGATCTGAGTGGCCAGGCGGATCCGCTGGGCCTCCCCGCCCGACAGCGTGGCCGCTGCCCGGTCGAGCGAGAGGTAGCCCACCCCCACGTTGTCGAGGAAGCGCAGCCGTTCGTCGATCTCCCGCATGACCAGTCGCGCGATCTGACGGTTGGTGTCCGAGAGCTCCAGCGCGTCGAACCACTCGATGGCCCGGCGCGCGGACTTCGACGTGATCTCGTGGATGCCGAGGTCTCCGACCCGCACCGCGAGCGACTCGGGGCGCAGCCGGGCGCCACGACACTCCGGGCAGGGCTTGACCGACATGTACTCCTCGATCTTCTCGCGCGAGTGCTCGGAGTCGGTCTCCCGGTAGCGGCGCTCGAGGTTCACCACGATCCCCTCGAAGGTCGTGGTGTACGCGCGCCGGCGGCCGTAGCGGTTGCGGTAGGAGACGTAGATGCGGTCGCCGTTGGTCCCGTAGAGGAACGCGTCGCGGGCGCTCTCGGGGAGGTCGTCCCAGGGGGTCTCCTGGTCGATCTCGTAGCGCTCGGCGATGGCCTGGGTCATCTGCTCGTAGTAGTTCGAGGCGGCCGTGGACCACGGCAGGATCGCCCCCTCGGAGAGCGTGAGCGAGGGGTCCGGCACCACGAGCTCAGGGTCGATCTCCATCTGCGACCCGAGGCCGGTGCACCGCGGGCACGCGCCGTGGGGGGAGTTGAACGAGAACATCCGCGGCTCGAGCTCGGGCATGCTCGTGCCACACGCCAGGCAGGCGAAGCGCTCGGAGTAGGTGAACACGCGCCCGGCGGAGCCCTCGCCCTCGTCGCGGCCGGGCACCAGCTCCACGTCGACCGTGCCGTCGGCGTGGCCGAGCGCGGTCTCGATCGAGTCGGCCAGGCGTCGGCGGAGGTCGGGCCGCATCGACAGGCGGTCGACCACCACGGCGATGTCGTGCTTGAACTTCTTGTCGAGGACGATCTCCTCCTCGAGCCGGCGCACCTCCCCGTCCACCTTCACACGCGTGAAGCCCTCGGCCCGGAGCTCCTCGAACAGCTTGCCGTACTCCCCCTTGCGCCCGCGGACGATCGGCGCGAGGACCATGAAGCGGGTGCCCTCGGGCAGGGTCATCACCTGGTCGACGATCTGCTCGGCGGACTGCGCGGAGATCGGCTCCCCGCACTCCGGGCAGTGGGGCTCGCCGATCCGGGCCCACAACAGGCGCAGGTAGTCGTAGATCTCGGTGACCGTGCCGACCGTCGAGCGCGGGTTGCGCGACGTGGTCTTCTGGTCGATGGAGATGGCCGGGGACAGGCCCTCGATGGAGTCGACGTCGGGCTTGTCCATCTGGCCCAGGAACTGCCGGGCGTAGGCGGACAGCGACTCGACGTAGCGGCGCTGGCCCTCGGCGTAGATCGTGTCGAACGCGAGGCTCGACTTACCCGAGCCCGAGAGCCCGGTGATGACCACCAGGGCGTCCCGCGGGAGGCTGACGTGGAGGTCGCGGAGGTTGTGCTCGCGCGCCCCCGATACGACGAGCTGGCCCGACGAGGTCACATAACCGAGTCTAGTTCCGGGGGCGGCGGCGAGAAGCCGCCGCGACACCGAAAAGCCGCTCGCGGCAGGGTGGCCCCCGCCTGAGGGACGCCCGGAGGGCGCGGCGTCCGGAGGCTAGGCCTCGCCCACCCGCGCGTAGACGTCGTCGAGCACGGTGCTTCGGTCCGAGAGGCTGAAGTTCTCGGCGAGGTAACGGTCGGTCTCGTCCCGCGGGACCCCGTTCAGCGCCATGTTCAGGGCCACGAGACGGGCGCCCTCCTCTTCCTCCTCGGAGCCGCCGGCGTCGCCGACCGGGACCTCCTCCTCCTCGATCTCTACGACCTCGACCTCCTCGACCACCAGGACGTCGTCGTCCTCGAGTTCGGCCTCGGCCAGCTCCTCCTCCCGCGCGGCGATCGCCGCCTCCTCCGTCTGCTCCTCCTCGGGGAGGATCGTCGGCTCGAGGGTGGCCTCCGGGACGATCTCCTCCTCGGCGCCGCGTGGCTCGGGGGGCACGCCGCGCGCGCCGCCTCGGCGCCCGGGTGCGCGCGCGTCCTCGGGCTCGATGACGGGCTCGAGCTCGGAGTCGAGATCGGGCTCGGCGGGCAGCACGCCCACCGCCCCGCCCTCGGCTCCCAGGCCCCCGTAGCCGCCGCGCGGCGAGGAGCCCGAGCTCCCCAGCGCGGCGTCGGGATCGTCGCGCAGCTCCTGGACGCCCGTCCTCATCTCCTCGATCTCGGAGCGCAGCGGTGCGGTGCGCTCGCCCAACCCCTCCAGGGACGAGGCGAGTGCTCGGGTGCCCTCGCGGAGCGTGGACAGCTCGCCCTCCACGGAGTCGACCCGCTGGAGGAGCAGATCGGTGACCTGGTCGACGCGCGAGACGAGATCCTGGATGCGCGACTCGGTGACCCCCGCGAGCTCGCGGGCACGGGTCTCGGCCTCGCGACCTCGGCGGTCAGCCTCGTCGCGGGCGCTCGTCTCGATGGACGATGCGCTGCGCTCCGCCGCCTCCACGATGATACGGACCTGCTCGGCGGCGGCCCCGGACAGGGTCGGCGCCTGAGCCATGCGGTCGTCCTGGTCGCGCTGAAGCTCCTCGACCGTCTGCTGAAGGGCATCGGCCTCGTCGGCGACCTCGGCCAGATGGCGATCGACGGCTGCGGGGTCGTAGCCCCGTCGCACCTGCTGAAAGTTCCGGCGTTCGATAGAGGCTCGGTCGAGCTCCAATTCCCCTCCCGGGCGAGTCTGGCTTGAGTCAGACGGACGAGTCTGGCTGAGTCGCGAGGAGCCTATCGGAAGGTCGGACGCTTTGGTCTGACACCGGAGCGCCTCGGTTCACCCGCGGCGGCTGCCCCCCCGGGCGGTAACGGCGTCACGCCCCCGCCTCGATCTCCTCCTGCTCGCGCCGTAGCGCCTTGATCTCGTCGCGGAGCTTGGCGGCGTACTCGAAGCGCAGGTCCTCGGCGGCCGCCAGCATCTCCTCCTCGATCTCGACCAGCGTCTGGGCGATCTCCTCGGCGGTCATGGACTGCTCGCGCCGTGAGCGTGGCCGCCGTCCCTTCTCCGGCGTCCTCGACTGGACCGCCAGGAAGTCCGTGATGTCGGAGATCCCCTTCGACACGGTCTCCGGCGTGATCCCGTGCTCGGCGTTGTAGGCCTCCTGGATCGCGCGCCGGCGGTCGGTCTCCTCGATGGCCCGGACCATCGCGTTCGATTGCCGGTCGGCGTACATGATCACCCGGCCCTCGACGTTGCGGGCCGCCCGGCCGATGGTCTGGACGAGCGAGGTCACCCCGCGGAGGAAGCCCTCCTTGTCGGCGTCGATGATGGCCACGAGCGTGACCTCGGGGAGATCGAGGCCCTCGCGCAGGAGGTTGACGCCCACGAGGACGTCGAACTCGCCGAGGCGCAGCTGGCGGATGATCTGGATGCGCTCGAGCGTGTCCACCTCGGAGTGCAGGTAGCGCACCCGGAAGCCGTACTCCATCAGGTAGTCGGTCAGGTCCTCGGCCATCTTCTTCGTGAGGGTGGTGACCAGCACGCGGCCCTCGCCGTCCACCTGGTGGCGGATCTCCCCCATCAGGTCGTCGATCTGGTTGCGGGTCTCGCGCACCTCGACCTGCGGATCGACGACGCCGGTGGGCCGCACGATCTGCTCCACGACGCGCGAGGAGTGCCCGTACTCGAACTCCCCGGGGGTGGCGGATACGAACACGATCTGGGGGGTGCGGCCGAGGAACTCCTCGAAGGTCTGGGGGCGGTTGTCCATAGCGCTCGGCAGCCGGAACCCGTAGTCGACGAGCGTCTGCTTGCGCGACCGGTCGCCCTCGAACATCCCGCCGATCTGCGGGACGGTCTGGTGGGACTCGTCGATGAAGCAGACGAAGTCCTCGGGGAAGTAGTCGAGCAGGCAGTAGGGCCGGGAGCCGGGAGCTCTCCCGTCGAGGATGCGGGAGTAGTTCTCGATCCCGTTGCAGAACCCGAGCTCGCGCAGCATCTCCATGTCGTACTGGGTGCGCTGGCGCAGGCGATGGGACTCGAGCAGCTTGCCCGCGCGCTCGAGCTCGGCGCAGCGGGCCT
>JBPCQB010000003.1:0-21236 GCA_050998555.1 Thermoleophilaceae bacterium | reverse complement strand
CGGGCACTGCGTGTAGTAGAAGAAGCTGCCGGCGATGACGAAGATCACGATGAAGGCGCCGAGCGCGAACCCCAACCCGATCAGTACGTTCTTGATGCCGCCGAGAAACTTCATCGGTCCGCAACCTCACGGGAGCGCGGCGGCGAACGCCACAGGGAGGCCGTCGCAGGGTGCGGCCGGGCCCGTCGCTCGTCAGTCCGCGGGTCGCCCGGCCTCGAGGATCAGGGCCTCGAACGCGAAGAGGTCGAGTCGCTCGGGCTGGTCGGCACCGTGGGTCTCGATGCCGGCGAGCGCCGGGTCGTCGCTGGCGCCGTAGGCGCGGCGGACGGGCTCCGAGAGCCCCGCGGCCACGAGGGCGGCCGCCAGCGTCTCCTCGTCGTAGATGAACTGGTGCTGCCAGCCCCGAAACACCTGGTTGATGACGTACGCCGCCCGGGGACGGTCGGCGTCGGCCACGAACGCATCGGTCGACCAGCGCACGTAGCGGGCACGTACGTCGTCGCCCTCGGCTCCGCGCAGGCTCACGATCCGCTCGAGGTCCGGGGTGGCCATCCGCACGCGGCCACCGGGCTTGAGCACGCGCCGGCACTCGCGGAGCATCGCGACGGCCCGCTCGCGCGTGAGGTGCTCGATGACGTGCTCGCCGAACACGTAGTCGAACGAGCGGTCCGGTAACGGGAAGGGCCGGGTGGCGTCGAGGTGAGCCACTCCGGGGCCCGGGTCCCGGTCCGTGTTCAGCCAGCCCGGGAGCACCCCGCCGCCCGCTCCGATCTGAAGCTTGGCGACCGAGTGCGTCCGGAGGTAGGCGCGGAGCATCCGCGGGGCGGCGAGCGCGACACGCGCCCGGCGCAGACCGCGGCGGGCGTCGCGGAGATTCCTCAGGGCGCTTCCGCCCCACCGGCGAGCGCAGACCGCTCGCCGGTGTGTCCGTCTTCGCGGCCGGCGCTCAGCCGACGATGAAGCCCGTCGACCCCACGGCCGCCAGCACCTGCTCGCGCGTGAGGGCACGGTCGGCCGGCCCGATGACCGGGCGCATTCCGGCGATCCGGCGCACCCAGGCCGCGTGGCGGGCCTCGACGGAGTGGATGGTGAGCGCCGCGCGAAGCACCGTCGGGCTGTCCACCAATGGGGCCTGTCCCTTGTAGGCCGCGACCCCCGTCTCCTCGAGCGTCACCGCGGTCGTCGTGAACAGCTGAACATTCTGCGTCGTGCCGCGGAAGTTGAACTGCGGCGCGGGGACGGCGGCGCTGCCGAGCGCTTGGCGCAGGAACACCACGTGGGCGTTCTCGTGGGCGCCGACGACCTGGGCGAACTCCCTTCGCCTACCGCTCAGGACCCCCGAGGCGAGCGCCTCGCGGTAGAACGCGGCCTCGAGCTCCTCGAGAACCAGCGCGAAGTTGAGGATGTCCACGTCGCTCGCGCTCGGCGGCGACTGGGCCTGCGACCGGGTGGCCATCAGGCCGAGCAGCGCGCCTCCGCCCACGAGGCCGCCGCCGGCGGCGACGGCCTTCCTCATGAAGTCCGCGCGGGAGTCGCCCTCGACGTTGTCGAGCGACTCGAGCAGCGCCCCGTCGCGGTCCAGTTCCTCGATAGTGGTGGTGTCAGTCACGTCTGTTCTCCGATCCCAGGGTGGTTAGCCGCGGACGAACCCGGTGCGACGCACGCGGGCCACGGTCTGGTTGAGGGTGCGAGCCGCGTCGAACGCTCGGGGCGCCGGCCTGCGACCGAGCAGGTCGAGACCCCAGGCCACGTGGCGGGCCTCGACGGAGACCAGCGCGCCGGCAGCGATCAGGACCGGCTCCGAGACGAGTGGACCGGCGCCGTTGAGCGCACCGACGTCGGTCTCCTCAAGGAGGACCGAGGTCCGGAGGAAGCGCCCGGAACTGTTGGTGGTACCGCGGAAGTTGAACCGCGGCGCGCGCGCCGGGCGGCCGCCGCGGCGCCGGATCAAGGAGGAGACCGCCCCGACGTGGGCGCGCTCGTCGCGGAGGAGGGTCTGCGCGTAGCGGCGCGTCTCTCCGCGGAGTCCGGCACGGCGCAGGGCCTCGCCGTAGAAGGCCGCACCGAGTTGCTCGAGGAGGAGGGCGGCGCCGAGGACGCGCAGGTCCGTGGCGCGCTGGGCGGCCGGACTCTGGGCCTCCGCCTCCTCCGCGGCGAAGCCGGCCAGGAACGTGCCCGTCAGGGCGACGCCGCCGAGCTTCAGGAAGCTGGCCCGGGTACTTCCGCTCTCCGGCCCGACGATGCCGTCGGGCCCCTCGACCAGCTCAAGGGTCAGTGACTCTGCCATGTCGTCGTGCTCCTCCGCAATGATTGGATGACTAGCGTGCCTTACCCCGGAGGCCGCGCTCCGAAAACCTATGCATCCGGCCGTGGGGACCGGATTACGTGGTGAGAATCGTGTTTTGGGCCCACTCGCGCTCGGGTAGAGAGCCCAGCGTGGGTCGCTCGAGCATCACCCCTCTCGGCGCCGTCGGCCGCGGCCTCGTGGCCGGCGCGATCGGCACCGCGGTGATGACCGCCTACCAGATGGCCGTGCAGAAGGCGCGCGGCGGGGGATCGAGCAACGTGCCCGGCGAGGTGGGCAAGCGGGTGATCGAGGGCGTCTTCGACCGCTCGACGCCCGAGGGCATCGAGGCGAGGCTCACGATGCCCGTCCACATCCTCTACGGCACCGGCTGGGGGGCCGTGTACGGCCTCGTGCACTCGAGCCTCGAGCCGGGGCATCTGCGCCACGGGCTGGTGTTCGGCACCGCGGTGTGGGCGTCGAGCATGGTGCAGCTGCCGGCCATGAAGCTCGCCCCGCCCGTATGGCAGATGCCGCCGAAGGAGATCCCCGTGGACATCTCCTACCACCTGGTCTACGGGCTGGGCGTCGCGGCGGGCTACGCCGCCGTCGGGCGCTGAGGCCCGGGAGGCGTCGCGCGGCGCTCTACCTCTTCTTCAGTGCCGACGGCCTGTGGGCGGCCTGCTTGCCGGACCTGGCGCTCTCCACCACGAAGCGTGGATCGTCCTTCGTGCCCTTGACCTTCGTGCCCTTCTGGCCCTGGTTTCCGACGCGCTTCTCCTCGGTCACCTTCTCGACGACCTCCCCCTCGGTCCTGCCCTGAGGCGTGTTCCACTCGACCTTGTCGCCCTTCTCGATGTCCTCGGCCATCCGGCCTCCCCTCGTGGCGGACCCGCGCCCCGGTCGGAGCGCTCGTGTCATCGGTACGCGGTGGGGTCCCGTAGAGATGGAGCGGGTAGCACCCCACCGACGACGGACACCGACGAAGGGACCTCTCACCATGCCGGGCGCCAGCCACGAAGAGCAGCTCACCAAGTACATCGCCGACGCCCACTCGATCGAGGAGCAGGCCCTTCCCCAGATGAAGCTCGGGCCGCGGCTGGCCGGCGACCCCGACATCGCCGAGATGTTCCGCCTCCACGAGGCCGAGACCGAGGAGCACGAGCGGCTCACGCGCGAGCGGCTCGAGGCCCACGGAGGGTCGCCGTCGAAGATCAAGGATGCGGTCATGTCCGCGAGTGGGCCCGGGTTCGCACTGTTCGCGCGTTTGCAGCCCGACACCTCCGGCAAGCTCGTCTCCCACGCCTACTCCTACGAGCACCTCGAGCTGGCCTCCTACGAGCTGCTCGAGCGGGTGGCCGAGCGCCTGGGCGACGCCGAGACCGCCGAGGTGGCCCGCCGCATCAAGGACCAGGAGCAGGCCATGGCGGAGCGGCTGGCCGGTGCGTTCGACCGCGCGGCCGACGTCTCACTGGCCGAGGTCGAGCCCGACGACCTGACCGAGCAGCTCACCAAGTACCTGGCCGACGCCCACGCCCTCGAGGCCCAGGCGATCGAGCTGCTCGACAAGGCTCCGAAGGTGGCCGGCGACCCGGAGCTCGAGCGCGCCTACGCCGATCACCTCCGCGAGACCCACGAGCACCAGCGCCTGGTGGCCGAGCGCCTCGAGGCCCACGGGGCCGCGCCGTCGAAGCTGAAGGACGCGGCCATGAGCCTCGGCGGCCTGAACTGGGGCGGGTTCTTCGCGGCGCACCCGGACACGCCGGGCAAGCTGGCGGCCTTCGCCTACGCCTTCGAGCACCTGGAGATCGCGGGCTACGAGCAGCTACGCCACGTGGCCGACCGCACGGGCGACCGCGAGACCGTCGCGGTGGCCGAGCGGATCCTCGGCGAGGAGCGCGCGGCGGCGCAGAAGCTCGCCGGCCTGTGGGATCGGGCGGCCGAGGCGTCACTGCGCGAGCAGAGCGTCGAGGGGTAGGCGTAGCCGGCGGTCACGCCCCGCCCAGCAGCGCCATCAGGCCCTCCTCGTCCAGCGTCTCGGTGCCGAGCTCCTGCGCCTTCGTCGCCTTGGACGCCCCGGGGTCCGCGCCGGCCACCAGGTAGTCGGTGTTGCGCGACACCGAGCCGGTCACCTTCCCGCCCGCCTCCTCGATCAGCTCGGTGGCGCGCTCACGCGAGAGGCTCCCCAGCGTGCCGGTGACCACGAAGGTCCTGCCCACGAGGGGGCCCTCCTCGCCGGGCAGCGGTCCCTCCTCCTCGAGGTGCAGCCCGTGGGCGCGCAGACGCTCCACGAGCTCGCGTGTTCGCTCCTCGGCCAGCGTCTCGACGATCGTGCGCGCGAGGATCGGGCCGATGCCCGGCGTCTGCTCGACCTCCTCGCCGCCTGCGGCCATCAGCGCGTCCATCGAGCGGAAGTGCGTTGTGAGCCCGCGGGCGTTCACCGCTCCGATACCGGGCAGCCCGAGCGCGTAGAGCACGCGATGGAAGGGCACGGCGCGTGAGGCGTCGATCGCGGCGATGAGGTTGCGGGCGGAGGTCTTGCCGAACCCCTCGAGCGGTTCCACCTGCTCGGGGGTGAGGTCGTAGATCCCGGCCACGTCGGCGATCAGCCCCTCGGAGAGGAAGCGGCGCGCGTTCTCCTCGCCGAGGCCCTCGATGTCCATCGCCCCGCGCGAGACGAAGTGCTTGACCGCTTGGAAGAGCTGGCCCGGGCAGGAGGCGCGGTTCGGGCAGATAGTCCACGCGCTGTCCTCGGGCTTGATGGTCGGCGTGCCGCACGAGGGGCAGTGCGCCGGCGGCCCGGGCGGCTCGGGGCGGTCGGGCCGGCGCTGGGCCTGCGGCGTCGGGGAGACCACCTGGGGGATGACGTCGCCCGCGCGCATGGCGATCACCTCGTCGCCCTCGCGCACGTCCTTGCGGCGCAGATCCTCCTCGTTGTGAAGGGTGGCGAGCTTCACGGTGGCCCCGGAGAGCTGCACGGGGTCGAGGTTGGCGAACGGGACCATGTGCCCGGTCCGGCCCACGTTCCACATGATCGAGCGCAGCGTGGTGGAGGCGGTCATGGCCGAGAACTTCCAGGCGATCGCCCCGCGCGGCTCGCGACCCACCACTCCGAGGTCGCGTTGCAGGTCCAGGTCGTCCACCTTCACCACCGCGCCGTCGATCTCGTAGTCGAGGCCCTCGCGGCGCTCCTCCCAACCCAGGCACGCGCGCGCCACCGCGTCGATGTCCTCGTGGGTCTCCACGCCGGGAGCCACGCGGAAGCCGTGCTCGCGCAGCCAGTCGAGCACCTCGTGCTGGCGCTCGAACTCGAGGCCCTCGGTGGCGCCGATCCCGTAGCACCACACCGACAGCGGCCGCGAGGCGGTGAGCCCGGGGTCGAGCTGGCGCAGCGATCCGGCCGCCGAGTTCCGCGGGTTGGCGAACGTGGGCTCGCCGGCCTCGGCCCGGCGCTCGTTCAGCGCCGCGAAGGCCGCCAGCGGCAGGTACACCTCGCCGCGGACCTCGAGCAGCGGGGGAGCGTCGTCCACCCGCAGCGGGATCGCCCCGATCGTGCGCAGGTTCTGGGTCACGTCCTCGCCGATCTCGCCGTCGCCCCGCGTCGCCCCGCGCACGAGCACGCCGTCCTCGTAGACCAGGGAGATGGCCAGCCCGTCCACCTTGGGCTCGGTCACGTAGTCGATGGCCGCCTCGTCGACGCCCTCCTTGGCCAGCAGGCGCCGCGCCCGTGCCTCCCAGTCGCGCAGCTCCTCCTCGGTGCGGGCGTTGGCCAGCGAGAGCATGGGCAGCAGGTGGCGCACGGGCGCGAACTTCTCGAGCGGTGGGGCGCCCACCCGCTGGGTCGGGGAGTCCGGCGTGCGCAGCGCGGGGTGCTCGGCCTCGAGGCCGCGCAGCTCATCGAGCAGGCGGTCGTACTCGGCGTCGGAGACCTCGGGGTCGTTGAGGACGTAGTAGCGGTGGTTGTGGCGCTCGAGCGCGCGGCGCAGCTCGGTGGAGCGCTCGAGGGCGTCGGGGGGGACGGGGGCGGCGGCGCTCTCACCGTCCACGGGCGCGTCGCCTGCGGCCGGGCCGTCCCCGGACGCCTCCGCCTCCGCGCTCACGCCTCGCGGGCCGCCGGCGCCAGCAGGCGGTCGAGGTCGAAGCGGTCGAACCCCTCGATGCCCGCGCGGTCGGTCAGGTCGAAGTGCAGCGGGGTGACCGCGATCATCCCCTCGGCCACCGCGGCGAAGTCGGTCCCGGGCCCCTCCTCGTAGCCCGGGTCGTCGCCGTAGATGCGGTAGCGGCGGCGCCCGCCGTGCTCCTCGTCGAGCTCCAGCCGGTCGCGGTAGATCCGCTTCCCGAGGTGGCAGACTCGTGTCCCCCGCGGCTCGCCGGCCGGCGCGTTGACGTTCAGCAGCGACCCGGCCGGCAGCGGCACGTCCTCGATCTCCTCGACCAGGCGCGCGGTGAAGGCGGCGGCCGGCTCGAAGTCGAACTCCTCGCCTTGGCGGAAGTCCATCTCCCCCCGGCGCGACTGCTGGGAGACCGCCACCGCGGGCAACCCGAGCACCACGCCTTCGAGCGCGGCGGCCACCGTCCCGGAGTAGGTGATGTCGTCACCCAGGTTCGACCCGTGGTTGATGCCCGACACGATGAGCTCGGGCTGATGCCCCACGAGGCCGAGCGCGGCGAAGCGCACGCAGTCCACCGGCGTGCCGTCGGTGGCGTAGCCGATCGAGCCGTCGCCGAAGTCGATCTCCTCGACCCACAGCGGCGAGCGCGTGGTGATCGATCGCCCGATGGCGCTGCGGTTCGAGTCCGGCGCGATCACCGACAGCTCGATGTCCGGCACCTGGAGGAGGGCGTGGCGCAGGGCGTTCAGCCCCGTGGTCTCGATGCCGTCGTCGTTGGTCAGCAGGACCCGCACGCGGGCGAGGATAAGACCTGGGTCAGGCGGTCCGGGGCCCGATCGTCAGGCGTACACGGCCTGCTCGAAGCGCTCCGCGAGGCCGACGATCCGGGCGTCGAAGAACGGCCGGACCTGCTGAAGATCGCCCCGGCCACGTCCGCCGCGGGGTCGATCCAGAAGTAGCAGTTGAACAGCCCCGCCCAGCCTCCCGTGCCCGGGCGCCGCATGCCCTCGATGCCGTCGAGGGTGAGGTGCAGGCCGAGCCCCCAGCCCTGGCGTCCGGGCGGCAGTGCGGTGTCGTTGGTCAGCTCGGGCACCGCGGAACGGAGGACGCCCGGCGGCGCGGCGCCGTCCAGATGATCGGCAAGACCGGCTGGTCGAGCTCGATGGCGTCGCGCTCGAGCCCGAGCGCCCCGACGCTCACCAGCGCCTTGGTCATCGAGGGGATCCGTAGGCACGGTGTCCGGCCCTACCGCCCCGGCACCGTCCTCGACGCCCAGGCGGCCGGCCCTCCCCTCGTAGCGGACGCCGTCGGATCCGCAGACCACGGCGGCCACGCGGGGACGTCCCCGGCCGCCACCGACTCCTCGAGCAGCGAGTCCACTGTGGCCTTCATGTCGGTCATCGTCACCCCTCCTCGCTCGCTCCGGGCCCGTACCGTACGGCCTCGAGGAAGAGCCCGTGGGCCGGCGACGTGGGGCCGGCCTCCGAGCGTGGGCGGCTCTCCAGGAGCTCGCGGAAGGACCCCTCGGTGCGGCGCCCGGTGCCGACCTCGAGCATGGTGCCCACGAGAGTCCGGACCATGTGGCGCAAAAAGGCGTCGGCCTCGATCCACAGCTCGAGGAGATCGGGCTCGGGGCTCAGCCACTCGGCGCGGCTGACCACGCGCTCGAAGCGCTGGTGGTAGGTCTGCGTCCGCGTAAAGGCCGTGAAGTCGTGGGTGCCCACGAGGGCCGCGGCGCACCGCTCGAGCGCGGGACGGTCGAGGGCGTGCGGCCAGTGAAGCGCCCGGCCGACCTCGAGCGGGCTCGCCGCCCGGCGCGCGACGATCCGGTAGCGGTAGAGCCGCGACCGGGCGTCGCGGCGGGCGTCGAAGCCATCGGGGGCCGGCTCGCTGCGGACCACGCGGAGATCGTCGGGCAGCAGCGAGTTTAGCCGGCCGGCGTCGAGCGCGGCCCCGGGATGGCTGGCCACCTGGCCGCGGGCGTGCACGCCGGCGTCGGTGCGTCCGGCCACGGTGAGCGCGACTGGCTCGCCGCGGACCTCCTCGAGCGCTTCCGCCAGGGTGCCCTCGACCGTGCGCCGTCCGGGCTGGGCCGCCCACCCCGAGAAGCCACCCCCCTCGTACTCGATGAGCAGGCGGGCGGTCAGCGCTCTGGTCGCGGAGAGCCGGCGGAGCTACCCGCGCCGGCGGGCGACCGCGAGCAGGTACTCGGAGTCGATCCGGAGGGTGCCGTCCCCGGCCGCGTTCCACTCCGCGGCCAGCGCGACGCTCTCCCGCCGGAGCGCCTCCCAGTCCTCGTCGCTCAACTGCTCGCGCATGGCCACCCAGGGCCCGGCGTTCTCCGCAAAGAACTCCCACAGCCCGTCGACCGAGGCGAAGGCGAAGGGAACGGTCCGGCGCTCGAAGGACACCGACGCCGCGAGGTCCCCGAGGCGCTCGCGCACCACCTCCTCGCGCCCCCACTCGAACGGCCGGGGCACGCCCTCGGGCGGAGGCTGATAGCGCGCGGTGAGCGCCTGCGCCCGCCCGAAGTAGCCCTCCGGGGTCCAGCTCGTGAGCCCCACCGTCCCGCCCGGACGCACCACGCGGAACATCTCCGCCGCGGCCATCCCGGGCCGCGGGGCGAAGATGGCCCCGAAGCAACTGGCCACGCACTCGAAGGAGTCGTCGGCGAAGGGAAGGGCCTCGACATCGGCCTCCACCCACTCGACGTCGAGCCCGTCGGCCTCGGTCCGCGCGCGCCCCTGCTCGATGAGGCGCGGAGTGAGGTCGGAGGCGACGACCATCGCGCCCTCCTCCGCGGCCAGCACCGCGACGTTGCCGGTGCCCGCGCCGACGTCCAGCACCTCCTGGCCGGCGGAGATCGCGCAGGCGTCCACGAGGACCCGGGCCGCAGGGGCAAGGATCTCGGCGAGGGGTCCGTAGTGGCCCCGGGTCCAGGCCTCGCGGGTGTTGGCCTTCAGGCGGTCGGGGTCCACGAAAGGCTGATGTTAGGTCTGCGACGTAGGGTTGGCGTGGACGGAGGTTCCCCCGGACCGGCCGCCCCAGGGGGGGGGACGAGCGGGGGCTGGGTTCATCAGCTATCGAGAGGACGAACATGGCGAAGGTGCTCTACACGGCGGAGGCTCACGTCTCGGGCGCACGGGAGGGCCACGGGCGCACGTCCGACGGCGCTCTCGAGGTCGATCTGGCCACCCCCAGCGAGCTGGGCGGCGAGGGCGGTGTGGGCACCAACCCCGAGCAGCTCTTCGCCATCGGGTACGCGGCGTGCTTCGAGAGCGCGCTCGGCGTGGTGGCGGGACGGGAGAAGATCGACACCGGCGACACCGAGATCGACTCGAGCGTGATGCTCATGCCCACCGACGACGGTGGCTTCGAGCTGGCAGTGGAGCTCGACGTCAAGCTCCCGGGTATCGACGACGCCGACCGCGCCGTCGAGCTGGTGAAGAACGCCCACCAGGTCTGCCCCTACTCGAACGCCACGCGCGGGAACATCGGCGTGACGCTCACGGCCAACGGGCAGCCGGTGGACTGAGGCTCGTCTTCACCGCGGTCGGTCGTCCGGGCCGGCCGGAGTGGCGTCGCCGGGTCGGGTGCCGCTCCGGCGGCCCGACCTGGTCCGGCGGGGGCAGTGACGGGGGCATTCCGCCCCGCTTCAGAACCGTCAGCTCCCTCCCCGCCGGTCTACGTACAGCGACTGCAACGACCGCCCGACGCGTCCGCCGGCGTCGTACAGCGCGCTCTCGGCGGTACCGGTCCCGTGAGGGTCGATCCGGGTACGAGCCTCGAGGCATACCCACTCCCCCTCGACCGCGCGGTCGAGATAGATGCTGAGGTCGGGATTGACGAACATGTGCGTGCTCCAGTCGAGCGCGGAGCTCACGCCGTTGCCGGAGTCCGCAGCGGCCACCGCACGCACCAGCGGTGAGGGCACCTCGTCGTCGACGAGCGGGCAGCGCAGCCGCATCCAGACGGTCGCGGGGCCGGGCTCGGAGTATCCGCCCGCCACCCATCGCTGCTCGAAGGCGTCGACGAACGTCGGCGCGTAGTCGGCCGGGCTCGAGGTGTCGGGGACGAGGCCGTCCGGCCCGGTCGGCGGAGGCTCGTGCTCGGTCGAGTCGGTCAGCGGCTCCTCCGTCCGGCGCATGCGCACGGCCGTCGCCCGGCAGAGATCGCGGTCCCCGGACCGCAGCACCGCGCCGATGAGCTGCATCCGCCGACCGGGCCGGATCACCTCGGTGCTCACCTCGAGCGGGCCCACCGGCACGGGGCTAAGGAACTCGACCGAGAGTCGGGCCACGAACAGACCGTCGTCGGCCGCTCGCTCGATCTCACGCGCGATGAGCCCGGCCGGAGCACCCCCGTGGAGGGACTCTGGATCCCAGGGGCCACGGGCCAAGTCCGCGGGCACGAAGCGACCTCCGTCGCTGTCGAACACCGGGCCGGAGGGCGTCGCGCCGGCCAACGGACTCCCTAGACGGTCGATCCCGCCGGCGCCTGTGCCGGCCGGGCCGCGGGACCGGCCACCTACACCAGCTCCAGGTACACCATCTCCGTGGCGTCGGAGGGTCGCTGCCCGAGCTTCAGGATTCGCGTGTAGCCCCCCGGGCGGTCCACGTAGCGCGGCGCGACCTCCTCGAACAGCTTGTAGACCACGAACTTGTCCTGGCCGAGCGCAGCCAGCGCCTGGCGGCGCGCGTGGAGGTCGCCCCGCTTGCCGAGCGTGATCAGCTTCTCCACCTCGGGCTTGACCGCCTTCGCCTTCGCCTGCGTGGTTTTGATTCGCTCGTGGTTGATCACCTCCCGCGAGAGGTTCATCAGCAGCGCCTTGCGGTGCGAGGAGCTCCGCGAGAGCTTGCGCTTGTCCTTGTTGTGACGCATGGCGTGTGCGGCGGCCGGTGCGCCCGCCTCAGGCGGCGCGCAGCGAGAGACCTCGGGCCTCGAGGGTCTCCTGGACCTCCTCGATCGACTTGCGCCCGAAGTTCGGGATCGCGTTCAGCTCCGACTCCGACTTCTGGAGCAGGTCGCCGACCGACTGGATTCCCGCCCGCTTCAAGCAGTTGTAGGAGCGCACCCCGAGGTCGAGCTCCTCGATGAGCAGGTCGTCCAGATCGCTCGAGGGACGGCCGGTGGCCACCTCCGGACCGGCCGCGACCACGTGCTCGTGGCCACCGCCGTCCATGCTCGCCGTGCCGGCTGCTCCACGCGAGTCGGTGAAGATCGAGAGGCTCTGGATGAGGATCTCCGCGGCCTCACGCAGCGCGGCCTGGGGATCGACCGAGCCGTCGGTCTCGATGTCGAGGGTGAGCTTGTCGTAGTCGGTGCGCTGCCCGACGCGCGACGACTCCACCTGGTAGGCCACACGCTTGACCGGGGAGAAGATCGAGTCGATGGGGATGACCCCGATCGGCTGATCCTCGCTCTTGTTGTCCTCGGCCGGCGAGTAGCCGCGCCCACGCGCGATCGTGAGGTACACCTCGAGCTTGGTGCCCGACCCGAGCGTGGCCACGTGGACGTCGGGGGTCAGCACCTCGACGCCCGAGGGCAGGTCGATGTCGCCGGCGCTCACCTCGCCCGGGCCCGAGGCCACGAGCGGAACCTCGATCTCCGCGGCCTCCGAGTGCATCCGGCAGACCACGTCCTTGAGGTTGAGGATGATGTCGGTGACGTCCTCCTTGACTCCCGGGATGGTCGAGAACTCGTGGGCCACCCCCTCGATCCGCACGCTGGTGACGGCGGCTCCGGCCAGGGAGGAGAGCAGCACCCGCCGGAGCGAATTGCCAAACGTGTAGCCGAAGCCGCGGTCGAGCGGCTCGATGGTGAAGGTCCCCCGGTTGTCGTCGACCCGCTGGGTCGAGATCTGAGGAGTCTGGAACTCGAGCATGTCAGTCCTTCTGGTCGGTGCTCGACCCCCGGGCGCCTGTGGGCGCCCGCGGGCGCGAGGCTTACTTCGAGTACAGCTCGACGATGAGCTGCTCCTGCACCGGAGTGTCGATCTCCGTACGCTCCGGCGGGCGCAGAACCTTCGCCGTCAGTCCGTCGTGGTCGGCCTGCAGCCAGGCCGGTATGGCGGAGACCAGGTCGGTTGAGTCCCGGACCGAGTCCACCACCTTGGTGTCCGTGCGCAGGGTGATGACCTGGCCCGGACGGAGCTGGTAAGAGGGTATGTCCACCCGCCGGCCGTCCACCGTCCAGTGGCCGTGCAGGATCAGCTGCCGGGCCTGGCGGCGCGAGGCCGCGAAGCCGAGGCGGACGAGGATGTTGTCGAAGCGCGCCTCGAGCATGCGCAGCAGGTTCTCGCCGGTGACGCCCGGCTGGCGGCTGGCGCGGTCGTAGTAGGCGCGGAACTGGCGCTCGAGCACCCCGTAGAAGCGGCGGGCCTTCTGCTTCTCGCGGAGCTGCACGCGGTACTCCGACTGCTTCTGGCGGATGCGCCCGTGCTCGCCCGGCGGGTAGGCCCGGCGCTCGACGCCGCACTTGTCGGTCAGGCAGCGCTCACCCTTGAGGTAGAGCTTGATGCCCTCGCGGCGACACTGCTTGCACTGGGGACCTCGGTCGCGGGCCATGCCTAGACCCTCCTGCGCTTGCGCGGGCGCACGCCGTTGTGGGCCTGCGGGGTGACGTCGCGGACGCTCGTGACCTCGAGGCCGGCGGCCTGGAGCGAGCGCACCGCGGTCTCGCGGCCGGAGCCCGGCCCACGGACGTAGACCTCGACCTTCTCGAGGCCCTGCTCCATGCCCTTGCGAGCGGCGGCGTCGGCGGTGACCTGTGCGGCGAACGGGGTCGACTTGCGTGAGCCCTTGAACCCCGCCCCGCCGGCCGACTCCCAGGCGATGACGTTGCCCTCGCGGTCGGTCAGCGAGACGATCGTGTTGTTGAAGGAGGTCTTGATGTGTGCCGCTCCGAAGGGGACGTTGCGGCGCACGCGCCGACGCCCCCGGCCGCGGGCCGGGCGTTGCTGGGCCATCTAGGTGAGCTTTCCGCGTAGGAGCCGGCGACGATCCACTGCTACTTCTTGACCTTCTTCTTGCCGGCGACCGACATCTTGCGGGGGCCCTTGCGGGTGCGGGCGTTGGTCTTCGTGCGCTGCCCGTTGGACGGCAGGCCGCGACGGTGGCGGAGTCCCCGGAAGGAGCCGATCTCCTGGAGGCGCTTCACGTTCTGGGAGCGCTCGCGGCGAAGGTCGCCCTCGACGGTCAGGTCGTTGTCGATCGCCTCGCGCAGACGGATGACCTCGTCGTCGGTCAGGTCGCGGACGTAGGTGTCCGGCGAGATCCCGGTCTCCTGGAGGAGGAGACGCGCCTTTGACTCGCCCACCCCGTAGATGTAGGTGAGACCGATCTCCGCGCGCTTGTTGAGGGGGACGTTGACCCCGGCGATGCGTGCCACTACTAGCTAGCCCTGCCTTTGCTTGTGTCGAGGGTTGGAGCAGATGACGAGAACCACGCCGTGGCGGCGGGTGATCTTGCACTTCTCGCACATGGGTCTGACCGACGCCCGGACCTTCACAGCTCCGCGAACCTCGCAAGATTGAATGGGAACGGCGCACGAGCCCAGGAGACGGCTCCGGCCGAAGACGGCCCAGAAACATAGCACCCGGCGTTCGACTTCCGGCGGCCAGGATCGAGCGCCCTACCAGGCGCTCCGGACACATCCGCTAAGCGGCCCGGCGCTCCTCGGCCAGGTGCCAGGGCGTGAGGATCCGTGGGCCCTCCGCGGTGACCGCGACGGTGTGCTCGAAGTGCGCGGCAAGCGAGCCGTCCTGGGCGTAGACCGCCCACCCGTCCGAGCCCATGCGGACCGGGTGGTCGCCGGCGTTGACCATCGGCTCGACGGCCAGCACCATGCCCTCGACCAGCTCGGGCCCGGTCCCCGGACGCCCGTAGTTCGGTATCTGGGGGTCCTCGTGCATGTCACGGCCGACCCCGTGGCCGACCAACGAGCGGATGATCGCGAAGCCGTCCGCCTCGACCCGGGTCTGTACCGCGCTCGACACGTCGCCGAGATGCCCGCCGGGGCGGGCCTGCTCGACGGCGTCGAAGAGGGCTGCGCGCGTCGCGGCCAGCAGCCGCTCGGCCACCGGGCTCACCCGCCCGATGGGCACCGTGACCGCGGCGTCGGCCACCCAGCCGTCGTGGATGACGCCCACGTCGATCGACAGCACGTCGCCGCGCCTGAGGCGATAGGAGCCGGGGATGCCGTGGACGACCATCGAGTTCGGCGACGCGCATATCGACCCCGGGAACCCGCGATAGCCCTTGAACGCCGGCTCGGCGCCCTGGGAGCGGATGAAGCGCTCGGCCGCCGCGTCGAGCTCGCCGGTGGTGACCCCCGCGCGCGCCTTCGAGCGCAGGAGCGTTAGGCAGCGGGCGAGGATGGCCCCCGAGGCGCCGATGCGGTCGACCTCGTCCGGCGTCTTGACCACGACCATCGCAACGGCCTCCGTGGGCGCGAGGCCCTCGCTCAGGCGCCCGGCCGGGCGGCGGCGGCCATCAGGCCTCGTCCTCGAGCCGTAGCGTACGGAGCGTCTTCGAGATGTGGTCGGCCACGTCCTCGGCCGGGCGATGGGCGTCGAAGCGGTGCACCAGGCCCTTGTCGTCGTAGTGCTCGACCAAGGGCTCGGTCTTCTCGTGGTACTCGCCGAGGCGGTGCTTGACCTTGTCCGGCTCGTCGTCGCTGCGCTGGGTGAGCTTCGAGCCGTCGCGGTCGCACACCCCCTCCTGCTCCGGAGGGTCGAACTCCACGTGGAAGAGGTGCCCGTTCTCCTCGCAGATGCGGCGCCCGGACAGGCGCCGGACCACCTCGTCGTCGGTCGCCTCGAGCACCAGCGCGGCGGTCAGCCGGCGCCCGAGGCGGTCGAGGCCGGAGTCGAGGGCCTCGGCCTGGCCGACCGTCCGCGGGAAGCCGTCGAGCAGGAACCCGTCCTCGGCCTCCTCGGAGTCGACGTGCTCCATGATCACCTCGATGATCAGCTCGTCGGGCACGAGGTCACCGCGGTCCATGTACTCCTTGGCCCGCTGCCCGAGCTCCGATTCCTCCTTGACCGCGGTCCGGAGGATGTCGCCGGTCGCGTAGTAGGGCAGGTCGAACTGCTCGACCAGGCGGTCGGCCTGGGTGCCCTTGCCGGCTCCGGGCGGGCCGAGGAATAGGAGGTTGAGCTCGTTCACAGCGGCGCAAGGCTAGCGGGGACCTCGCCGCCCAGCGCGTCACTTCAGGAAGCCCTCGTAGTTGCGCATCATCAGCTGGGCCTCGAGCTGCTTCATCGTGTCGAGGGCCACGCCCACCACGATCAGGACCGAGGTGCCGCCGAAGAAGAAGTTGGCGCTGGTCTGGTTGATGAGGATCACCGGCAGCGCGGCCACGGCGGCCAGGTAGAGGGCGCCGGGGAAGGTCAGTCGCGCGAGGATGCGGTCGAGGAACTCGGCCGTTGGGCGGCCGGGGCGCACGCCGGGGATGAAGCCACCGTGCTTCTTCAGGTTGTCGGCCTGCTCCACCGGGTTGAAGGTGACCGCGGTGTAGAAGTAGGTGAACAGGATGATGAGGATGCACTCGAAGATGAGATACGGGGCACCGTTCGGATTGAAGAACGCCGAGAAGCTGCGCGCCCAGCCGGCCTGTGAGAGCTCCCCGATGGTGGGCGGGAAGGCCATCAGCGAGGCCGCGAAGATCACCGGGATCACCCCGGCCATGTTCACCCGCAGGGGCAGGTAGGTCGAGCCCCCGCCGGCCATCTTCCGCCCGATCATGCGCTTGGCGTACTGCACGGGAATGCGTCGCTGGCCCTCCTGGATGAAGACGATCCCGGCGATGATCGCCAGGACGAGGAAGGGCATCATCACCTTGAAGACCTGGTCGGGGTTGTTCCACCAGAGCTGGATGCCCTGCGGGAGCTGGGCGACGATCGAGGCGAAGATCATCAGCGAGATCCCGTTGCCGATGCCGCGCTGGGTGATCAGCTCTCCGAACCACATGAGCAGGACCGTGCCGGAGGTCAGCGTCACGATGATCACGAAGATCGGGAAGAACGAGAAGTCGTCCACGATCGGCGTGCCGGCGCTGGCGCCGAAGGAGCGAAACAGGAACACGTAGCCGATGGACTGGAGGAACGCCAACGCGACGGTCAGGTAGCGCGTGTATTGGGTGATCTTCTGCTGCCCGACCTCCCCCTCCTTGCGGAGCTTCTCGAGCGACGGCACGACGACCGTCATCAGCTGGAGGATGATCGAGGCCGTGATGTAGGGCATGATCCCGAGCGCGAAGATCGCGAAGCGCTGGAGCGAGCCGCCCGAGAACAGGTTCAGGAACGTGAGGATCCCCTGGCCCTGGAAGTTCTGGGAGATCCGGTCGATGGCCTCGACGTTCACGCCCGGGGCCGGGATGAAGGCCCCGATGCGGTACAGCAGCAACATGCCCGCCGTGAAGGCGAGCTTCTTGCGGATCTCGACGATCTTGAACGAGTTGACGAGGGTGGCTAGCACCGGCGCCTACCTACGACTCGATGAGCGTTGCACTGCCTCCGGCCGCCTCGATGGCCTCACGCGCCGCCACCGAGAAGCCGTGGGCGCGCACGGTGAGGCTCTTGGAGAGCTCACCGCGGGCGAGGATCTTCACCGGGGTCTCGCGCTTGGTGGCGAGCCCGGCACGGCGGAGCTCCTCGGGCCCCACTTCGGCGTCGGCGTCGAAGCGCTTCTCGAGGTCCGCAAGGTTCACCGGCTGGGTGTGGGTGCGGAAGCGCTCGAAGGGCATCGACTTCTTCATGTGCGGGCCCCGCAGCTTGCGCATCCGCATGTGGATCGGCATCTGGCCACCCTCCATCGCGGCGCGTGACTTCGAGCCCGAGCGCGAGCCCGCGCCCTTCTGGCCGCGTCCGGAGGTCTTGCCCATCCCCGAGCCCTCGCCGCGCCCCACCCGCTTGGGGCGGTGCCGGGAGCCCGGCGCCGGCTTCAGGGCGTGCAGGCCGATCTCGTCGCTCACGAGTGGTCCTCGACCCTCACGAGGTGGCGGACGGTGTGCACCGCGCCGCGCACGGTCGCCTGATCCGGACGCTCGACGGAGCGCCCGATGCGCCCCAGGCCGAGCGTGCGCAGCGTCTCGCGCTGCTTGGGCGTGATGCCGTTGGCCGAGCGCAGCTGGGTGATGCGAAGCATCGAGGAGGCCATCAGCGCTCCGTGGTGGAGCCCACCGCCGCGGCGCCGTCGCCGGCCGGTCCGCCGTCGACCGAGGCGCCGCCGTTCGCGGCCGAGCGGTCGGGGATCCCGAGCACCTGGGCGACGGTCAGGCCGCGGAGCTCGGCCACGCTGCGCGGGCTGCGCAGGGACTCGAGCCCGGCCATGGTGGCCTTCACGAGGTTGATCGGGTTCTGCGAGCCGAGCGACTTCGACAGCACGTCGCGGATGCCGGCGAGCTCGAGCACGGCGCGCACGCCGCCCCCGGCGATGACGCCGGTACCCGGCGAGGCGGGCTTCAGCAGCACGCGGCCGGCGCCGTGCACGCCGACGGTCTGGTGGGGAAGGGTGGTTCCGTACATCGGCACCTTGTACAGGGACTTGCGTGCCCGCTCGACGCCCTTCTGGATGGCGAGCGGGACCTCGTTGGCCTTGCCGTAGCCGACGCCCACCATCGAGTGCTCGTCCCCGACCACCACGAGTGCGGTGAACGAGAACCGCCGCCCGCCCTTGACCACCTTGGCCACGCGGTTGATCTCCACCACGCGCTCTTGGAGGTCGTGTCCCGTCGGGCTCTGGCCGCGGTCGCGGCGCTGCGTGTTGTCGCGGGCGGACATGGACGGTCGAGGGTAGCGGTAGCCCTAGGCCGCGGGAGAGGGGCGCGGGACGGGCATCAGAACGCGAGACCGCCCTCGCGGGCGCCCTCGGCCAGGGCGCGGACGCGGCCGTGGAAGCGATATCCGCCGCGGTCGAACACGCACGTCTCGGCGCCGCGCTCGCGGCCGCGGGCGGCCAGCAGCTCCCCGGCGCGCCGCGCCTGGTCCATCGGCGAGAGGTCGCGCAGCTCGGGCTCGATCCAGTTCACCGCGGCCACGGTGTGGCCGTGAACGTCGTCGATGAGCTGCGCCTGCATGCCCCGGTTCGAGCGGAACACCGACAGCCGCGGGCGCTCAGCGGAGCCGTGCACCTTCGCGCGGACCCGGTAGCGGCGGCGGCGGCGGCGCGAGTGCCTGGTCGACTGGCTCATGCGCGCTTGCCCACCTTCCGTACGACGTGCTCGCCCTGGTAGCGGATGCCCTTGCCCTTGTAGGGCTCGGGCGGGCGGACCTTGCGGACGCGGGCGGCGATCTCCGACACCCGCTGCTTGGAGATGCCGCGCACGACGATCTGCGTCGGGACCGGCACCTCGAACTCGATGTCCTAGGGGGGATCGATCGGGACCTGATGGGAGTAGCCGACCGAGAGGTTGAGCGTCCTGCCCTGGAGCGCGGCGCGATAGCCGACCCCCTGGATCTCGAGGCGCTTCTCGTAGCCGTCGGTGACGCCCTGGACCATGTTGGCGATCAGCGACCGCGTGAGTCCGTGCAGCGCGCGGTGCTCGCCGCGGTCGGTGGGGCGGCGGACCGTGAGCTCGCCGTCGAGCTCGGCGATCTGCATGTCGCGCGAGACGCGCTCCTGAAGCTCGCCCTTGGGGCCGTTCACGCGCACGACCTCGGGCTCGATCTGCACGCTCACGCCGGCGGGCACGGGGATGGGCTGTCGTCCGATGCGGCTCATGGCTCGAAGGGTCCTACTGGACCGAGGCTACGACCTCGCCGCCGACGCCGGAGGCGCGGGCCTCGTGGCCGGTCATCACCCCGCGCGAGGTCGAGATGATGGCGGTGCCCATCCCGCCGAGGATCTTGGGCACCTGGCCGGCCCCGACGTAGGTACGCCGGCCGGGGCGCGACACGCGGTCGAGCTTGAAGATCACCGGGCGGCGGTTCTCCGTGTACTTGAGGCGCACCCGGATCACCTCGCCCACACGGGCGGGCTCGACGGAGTAGCCCTCCACGTAGCCCTGCTCGGTGAGGATGCGGGCCAGTTCGGCCTTGAACTTCGAGGCCGGGATGTCCACGACGTCCTTGTCCGAGGAGAGCCCGTTGCGAATGCGGGTCAGGAAGTCGGCTATCGGGTCGGTCATCGACACGGCGCGGCCCTCACCAGCTCGACTTCGTCAGGCCGGGCACATAGCCCTCGTGCGCCATCTCGCGGAGGCAGATGCGGCAGAGGCCGAACTTACGCATGTAGGCGCGCGCCCGGCCGCAGCGGCGGCAGCGCGTGTAGTTGCGCGTGGCGTACTTCTGGGGGCGCTCGGAGCGCACCCACTGCGAGGTCTTGGCCATGAAGCTAGATGCTCCCTTCGTCGGTCTCGCCCCCGCCGGCCGCGGTGGCCGAGGTGGCCTCCGGGGCGACGTAGGCGTCGGGCTGCTCCTCCCGGAGCTCCTGGTAGGCGGCCTCCTCGGCCTCCACGCGCTCGCGGGCGTCGGCGCGGCGGCTCTCCTCCTCCTCGGGCGTGGAGTCGGTGACCGCACGGTCGCCGCCCGGCCGGCCCTCGCGGGCGAACGGCATGCCGAAGGCCTCGAGCAGGGCGAAGGCCTCCACGTCGGTGACGGCCGTCGTGGTCATCACCACGTCGAGACCGCGCACCTGGTCGATCGCGTCGTAGTCGATCTCGGGGAAGATGATCTGCTCGCGGATACCCAGGGAGTAGTTGCCGCGACCGTCGAAGGAGCGCGGGTTCAGCCCCCGGAAGTCGCGCACACGTGGCAGCGCCACGCTTATGAGCCGGTCGAGGAACTCGTACATACGGGCGTCGCGCAGGGTGACCGCCAACCCCACCGGCATGCCGTCGCGGATCTTGAACCCGGCGATCGACTTCCGCGCCGGCCGCACGTTCGGCTTCTGTCCGGCGATGGTGGACAGCTGCTCGGTGGCCGCCTCGAGCATCCGCGAATCCTGCTTGGCGTCGCCCACACCCATGTTCACCGTGATCTTCGTGAGCCGGGGCGCCTGCATCGCGCTCGAGTAGCCGAAGCGCTCGATGAGCGCAGGGCCGATCTCGCTCTGGTAGCGCTCCTTGAGGCGGGGGACGATGGTGGCGACGGCGGTGGCCATCAGTCGATCGCCTCCCCGGAGCGGCGCGCGATTCGGGCGCGGCGGCCCCCCTCGCGCGAGATCCCGACCCGGGTGGTCTCGCCGCTCTTCGGGTCGAGCAGCATCACGTTCGAGACGTGGATCGGGCCCTCGTCCTCGATCACCCCGCCCACCTCGGACGCGCGCTGGGTGTCGGCGAGCGTGCGCGGGCGCTGGTGGCGCTTGCGCATGTTCACGCCCTCGACGTAGACGCGCGAGCGCTTGGGCTCGACCGACTTGACCTCGCCGGTCTTCCCCCGGTACTTGCCGGAGATGACCTTGACCACGTCGCCGCGGCGGATCTTCAGTCCCTTGCTCACAGGACCTCCGGAGCGAGCGAGACGATCTTCATGAAGTTGCGCTCGCGCAGCTCGCGCGCCACCGGACCGAAGATGCGGGTGCCGCGAGGATTCCGCTGGGGGTCGATGATGACCGCGGCGTTCTCGTCGAAGGCGATGTAGGTGCCGTCCTCGCGCCCGAACTGCTTGCGGGTGCGGACCACCACGGCGGAGACCACCTCGCCCTTGCGGACCGCGCCGTGGGGGATGGCCTGCTTCACGGTGCCGACGATCACGTCGCCGACCCCGGCGTAGCGGCGCTTCGAGCCGCCGGACACCCGGATGCACAGGAGCTCACGAGCGCCGGTGTTGTCGGCGATGCGAAGGCGGGTCTCGGCCTGGATCATCGGGCCCTCCTCAGCGCACGCGCTCGGTGACCTCG
>JBPCQB010000056.1:0-2596 GCA_050998555.1 Thermoleophilaceae bacterium | reverse complement strand
CGCGCTCGGCCGTAGCCTCGGCGCCCTCTCCTGCGGTCTCCGGAAGGAGGAGCGCGAACTGGTCGTCACGGAGGCGCGCGGCCACGTCGGAGCCGCGGGAGACCGCGGTCAGGGCGGTGCCGAGCCTACGCAGTATCCGGTCGCCCTCCATCCGCCCGTGACGCTCGTTGAGACGACTGAATCCGTCGACCTCCAGGACGACGACGCCGAACCCACCGCCGTGGCGCCGCACCCGCTTGGTCTCGCGGTCGACGGCGGTGTCGAAGTCGCGCTGGTTGGGCAGCCCGGTCAAAGGGTCCCGGAGGGCGAGCTCGTTGAGGTGCACGAGGTGCTCCCGGAGCTGCTCCTCGGTCTCCTTGCGCTCGGTGATGTCCTGCATCTGGCGGACGAAGTGGACCGGCTCGCCGGCGGGCCCCCGCACGAGCGACGCACACAGGAGGCCCCAGGCGATCGTGCCGTCCGGGCGCACGTAGCGCTTCTCGAGCTCGAAGCGGTCGATCTCTCCGTCGAGTACGCGCTGCACCTGCTCGACGTCGAGATGGACGTCGTCCTGATGGGTCACCGCCCGAACGTCGAGCCGGGTCAGCTCCTCCTCCGACCGCCCGACCAGGTCGCACAGGGCCGCATTGGCGGAGAGGAACCTCCCGTCGAGATCCACGAGGGCCATCCCGATGGGAGCCGCCTCGAAGGCGCCCTGAAAGCGCGCGTGGGCCTCTTGAAGGGCCCGCTCGGACGCCTTCCTCGCGGTCACGTCGCGCGCGATCGAGGCCACGCCGACGATCCGACCCGACTCGTCGGTCAGGGGGGACATCGACACCAAGACGTCCACCGAGCTTCCGTCCTTGCGGATCTCCCGGGTCTCGTACTCACGTATGTGCTCGCCCCGCGCCAGCCGGGCCTGGAGGTCACGAACCTCCCGGAGGTCGCCCGTGGGGCGGACCCTCGAGATCGACTCCCCGACCATCTCGTCGGACGAGTACCCGTAGAGACGCTCTGCGCCGCGGTTCCAGCTCGTGACCGTTCCGTCGAGCGCGCCGGACATGACCGCGTCGTCGGAGGTCTCGACGATCGCGGCGAGGCGCCGTGCCTCGGCCTCGGCCGCGCGGCGGTCGCTGATGTCGTGGAGGAACGCGTTGAAGACCGTCTCCCCGTCTAGGCGCGTCGGCGCGATCGTCAGCTCGATCGGCACCTCGCGGCCGTCACGGTGAAGGGCGGCGAGCTCGAGGCGGCGTCCGGAGACGCCGGCCTCCCCGGTCTCGAGAAACCGTTGCACTCCGCAATAGTGGGCTTCGCGGTGGCGCTCGGGGATGATCAGCTCCGCCATCGAGCGTCCGCACGCCTCCTCCCGAGGCCAGCCGAAAGTCTGCTCGGCGGCGCGGTTCCAGGCGAGGATGACGCCCGTCGCGTCGATCGACACGAACGCCTCGTGGGCGGACTGGAGGATCGACCGGGTGAGCTCGTTATCGCGCCGGTCGGGAAGTGTCGACGGCGCCTCGAACGCGTCTCTCGTGAGCGCCCGCAGATTCATCGTGGGCTCTCTATCGACCAGTGCCGGTCGATGGCTGAATCACACGTCGTGGTTCCGGTGGGCCGGGATGAGTCCAATAGGTTGCGGGTTGCCATCGACGTACGTACGTGTATCCCGGCGCCCGAAGCACCGTGTCGATCTGCCGTGAGCTGGCGAGGTCGAATCGCCCCGCGCGAGATCGCGTTCCCGAGCGGCGGCGGGCGCTGCGCGGCCTGGCATCTGCGAGCGGAGGGCGAGGCGTTCGCGAGCGAGCGGGGGCGTCCTTGCGTGGTCCTAGCACACGGCTTCGTCGGGACGCGCGATTCGGGCCTTCTGCCCTACGTCGAGCGCTTCGCGGGGGCGGGCCTCGACGCGCTGGTGTTCGACTACCGCCACTTTGGCGCCTCGGATGGGGCTCCCCGCCAGCTCCTCTCGATCCGCCGCCAGCACGAGGACTACCACTCGGCGATCGCGTGCGCGCGGTCGCTCGGTGGGGTCGACGCCGGGCGCATCGTCCTATGGGGCACCTCGTTCTCGGGCGGCCACGTGGTGGCGGTAGCGGCCGACGACGGGCGCGTGGCGGGGGCGATCTCGCAGACGCCGTTCACGGACGGCCTCGCCACGCTGCGAATGCTCGCCGCCCACGCGGGCGTGGGCCAGCTCGTCCGCCTGACCGCGGCCGGCCTCCGTGACGGTGCCGCCGCGCTGGTCGGGCGCGAGCCGGTCACCGTGCCCGCGGTGGCCGCGCCCGGAGCGCTCGGGATGATGACGAGCGAGGAGGCCGTGCCGGGATACCACGCGATCGCCGGGCCGACGTGGCGCAACGAGGTCGCCGCCCGGGTGCTGCTGCGGATCGGGACCTACCGACCCGGCGCCCGCTCGGCGGACCTTTCCTGCCCGTGGCTCGTCCAGATCGCCGACCGCGACATGGTGGTGCCGGCCGCGCCGGCCGCGGCCGCGGCGCGGCGTGCGAAGGGCCGCGCCGAGGTGCGCCGGTACCCCATCCGCCACTTCGATGTCTACGTCGGCGAGCCGTTCGAGCGCGCGGTGGCCGACCAGCTCGACTTCCTGCGCCGGCATCTGGCGCCC
>JBPCQB010000002.1:0-13369 GCA_050998555.1 Thermoleophilaceae bacterium | reverse complement strand
TGCTCCTTCGGGCACCACCAGCCGCGGGAGGTGACGAGCACGAGCGGGTCGCCGCCCGCCACCTCCGTCAACCGTCGCGGGCGGCCGGTGTGGTCGGGAAGCTCGAGGTCGGGGAAGCGCTCGCCGGCGGCGCTCATCCGATGTGCCGGCACGGCGTGCAGTTGCCCTCGGCGGGGATCGGCCGCTCGCGCAGCATCCGCGCGAAGTGCACCACGTTGTGGGCCATCCATCCCGCGGTCTTGCGGGTGTAGGGGTGCTCGATTCCGTTCGCCTCGATGAACGACGGACCCGGGCCGGCCGGGCCCAGCCAGTAGGTGTCGGCGTTAGGCGGGATCGTGCAGCCGAGGTGGGAGAGGTTGAAGAGCGTGGTGGCCGCAGCGTCGTGGGCGCCGTCCTCGTTGCCGGTCACCACCATCCCGGCCACCGTGTTGTAGAGCGGGTACTGGCCGACCTCGTTGGTGTTGTCGTAGGTCCCGTCGAGGCGCTCGATCACCAGCTGGCACACGCTCGAGCGCACCCCGAACCAGATCGGCGTGCCGACGATCAGGATGTCGGCGGCGAGGATGCGCTCGAGGATGGGCGGCCACCCGTCGCCCTCACCTTCGTCCGAGGTCACGCCGAACGGGATGTTGTGGTCGACGATGCGGATTGTCTCGCTCTCGACGCCGAGGCCGCCCATGACCTCGATCACGTGGTCCATGAGTGCCTGGGTGTTCGAGGGCGCGGGGGAGCGCTTGAGCGTGCAGTTCAACAGCACGGCCTTCAGTTCCATACGGCTCGTCCTTCCGGAGGCGATCGACGGCGGGCCAGGCGATTCAACCGTACGAGGCGGCGCCGCGGCGCGAGGCCCGGGCGGTGCGTAAGCGGACCGTCAGTAGCGCGCGTCGGTCAGGATCTCGGTGGCGAGGGCTTGCGCGCACAGCAGGCCGAGGACGAGCGGCAGGCGGCGAGCCGGGAGCACGTGGGCGGCGGCGATCGCCGCCCACGGCACCATGAACATCCATATCCGCTCGGTCTCGGACTTCGTGTAGCCGCCCACCGCGGCCACCAGCACGACCGATGCGAGCGCCAGGGCCGCCGGGTGACGGGCGCCGATCCCCCGGGCGGCGTACCAGGCCAGCGGCAGCCCGATCGAGACGATCCACGCCACCGGGGACCCGAGCAGCCAGTACGCGTACGGCCGCGCGAAGTACGGGCCGAGGCGGTAGACCAGGTCGGCGGAGCGAAGCGTCGCCGGGAGGTCGAACCCGGTGAGCGCCCAGAGAGCGGCGTACAGCGCGACGAGCGCGGCCGCGCACGAGGCCCCGAGCACCATGGCGCGGAGTACTCCCTGCCGCAGGGCGACCACCACGGTCGCCCACGCCCCCACCGCCAGCAGCGAGTAGGAGAAGAACGAGCACACCGCGAGCGTCGCCGCCCCGACCGTGCAGGCGAGCGCCGGCCGGGCGATCAGCGCCAGCGCGGCGAGCGCCCCCAGCGTGACGTACAGCCCGTCCGAGGAGGTGACCCCGTAGATCATGATCGCCGGGCAGAAGGCGAACAGCAGGGTGGCCGTGCGGGCGCCGGGATCGGGGAGGAGTCGGCGCGCCAGCGCGTAGACCACCGGGACGGCGAGGGCGGCGGTGGCGATCTCGAGGGCGGCCATCTCGATCGCGGTCGTGATGCCGAGCAGGTCCATGGTCAGGAGCAGCCCGGGCGGGTGCGCGGAGGGGTGCGTGGGCAGGGTGGGCGCCACCTCCGCGAAGCGGTCGAGGAAGGCGACGCGCCCGATCGAGAGGGCGGGCAGCGCAGGCAGGTACTCGTTCTGGGCGTCACCGCCGCGGCCGAGGGCCGAGAGCCACCCGCTCGTGCCGTCGCGGACCAGGGCCAGGGACAGCCGCGCGGCGGTGCCGATCACGAGCGCGGCCAGGGCGAAGACGGCCGGACGGACGCTCGCCCCGCGCAGCGCGACGGCGAGCCCGGCGCAGGCGGCCAGCACCACCGCGCCGGGGAGGGCCACGCCGCTGGCCTCGATCCCTGGATAGAGGTAGAGCGGCGCGAGCGGCGCGCCCCACCAGTAGCCGCCCACCACGAACTTCGCGTAGAGCGAGGCCGCCACGAAGGCCGCCGAGAGCCCGAGCACGGCGTACGCGGGCCACGTGGGCGCCGCCCGGCGCGTGGGTACGTGCTCGGCGACCGCGGCCATCGCGGCGCGACTCTAAAGAGGCGGCCTCCCGAGGGCCGTCTCTGAACGAGCGATTACGGGGAGCGGAGCCCGCCCGAGGGGCCGTGTACGGTGGATCGGCCGTGGTCTCCGCCCGCACGTACACCGCGCGCACGCTCGCCCGTCCGCTCACCGCGCTCGCGATCCTCGCCGCGCTCACCGGCTGCGGGTCGAGCCCGCCGCCCGAGCTGCCCGTGCCCGAGCCCGCCGCCTCGCCCGCCCCGCGGCAGGAGCCGGCGGGACGCGTGGTGGACGTGGGGAATGCGCCCGAGGGCGTGGCGGTGGACCCGGAGACCGGGATCGTCGCGCTCGGCTTCCGCAACCCGAACCGGCTCGCGCTCGTCGACGGTCGCACCGGCGAGACCGAGCGCGAGGTGCCCCTGCCCTCCTCCCCCCGTCACCTCGGGCTCGCCGGCCCGGGCGGCCCGGTGCTCGTGCCCACCGAGGCCGGCGGCTCCCTGGCGCAGGTGAGCCTGCCCGAGGGGAAGGTGCTGTCCACCACCCGCGTGGGCCGCACGCCGCACGACGCGGACGCCGCGGGCGGGCGGATCTTCGTCGGCAACGAGTTCAGCGACTCGGTGTCCGTGATCGAGGACGGACGCGAGCTCGAGCGCCTGCCCGCGGCCCGGCAGCCCGGCGGCGTGGCCGGCACCGAGATCGGGTCGGTGGGCGTCGTGTCGGTCACCGGCCGCGTGTTCGAGGTCTTCGACGCCCGCACGCTGCGCTCCCTTGGGCGGGTGTCCGGCGGAGTCGGTCCCACCCACGTGGTGGCCGAGCCCGAGGGGTGCTTCTACGTGGCCGACACCCAGGGCGACGCGGTGCTGCTGCTGCGCCGCCGGGGCCCGCGGCTCGAGCAGGTGCGGCGCATAAACGTGCGCGGGACCCCTTACGGCATCGCGATCGACCCCGCGGGCGACCGGCTCTGGGTCACCCAGACCCGCTTCAACACCGTCGCCGAGTTCGCGCTGAACGGGCGCCGCCCGCGGCTCGTCCGCACCCTTCCCACCGTGCGTCAGCCGAACACCATCGGAGTGAACCCGCGTACCGGCCGCGCCTACATCGCCGGGCGGGCCGGAGAGCTTCAGATCGTCGAGCCGGCGGAGGACCGCAGGGTTCCCCCCGAGCCCGACGACGGAAGGAGCCGGTGCGGATGACCGGTCGACCGGATAGGTTGGTGCGCCGCATGAGCTTCGAAGGGGACGGGCGGGACGGACAGGAGCAACGCCGGGCGGCATACAGCCTGCTGCCTCACGACCCGGTGCGCGACATCTTCGAGCGCGAGCTGTTCGCCGAGCTCATCCCGGCGCTGCTCGAGGAGGCCGGCGGTGGGCGACTGCTCGACCTCGGCTGTGCGGACGGCATGGCCGCCGAGCTGGCCGGGGAGCGCCTCGAGTGCTACCTGGGCGTCGACCTCTGTCCACCGGCGGCCACCCCCAGGCGCGGGGCGTTCCTGGCCCACGACCTCCGGGAGGGCCTCGGACCGGTCGGCAGCCGGCCGTATGACTTCTATCTGGCCTCCTTCGGAGTCGCCTCCCACCTGCGCCCCGACGAGCTCCTGGCGCTCCTTTCGGCCGTGGCCGCCCACGGCCGCAGCGGCTCTATCGTCGCCCTCGAGGCCCTGGGCGTCAACTCCCTGGAGTGGCCCCGGCTCTGGGGGACGGGCCCGGGCCCCGAGCGCTTCCTGCCCTACCGGCTCGGAGGCGACGTGGAGGTGCACCCCTGGGCCCCGGACGAGCTCTTCCGGGCGTTCGACGACGCCGGCATCGAGCCGCTGCGGGCACTGGACCGCACCCTCCAGGCCGGTCCGAAGGCGGGTGAGGGCCGCTACTGGTCGAACCTGCCCGACGTTCGGGCGGGCCTGAACGCCCTCCTCCGCGGCGAGCTCTCGGGGCGCGAGGCGCTGTCCGAGCCGCTCCCCCATCTCCCCGACCACCCGGCTGCCGACGTGCATCGCGCGCTGGCCGCCCGGCGCCGTGAGCTCGTCGCCGGGCTGAACGGGGAGACTCCCGAGCAGATTGCCCGCGCCGTGTGGGAGCTCGAGCCCGGCTCGGACGGCGGCTTCGGGCACGGGCTGGTGGTGGTGGGCCGGGTCAGGTAGCCACGGCCACCGCGCCGACCGCGCGCGCGAAGCGCGAGCCCGGCGCCTCGGAGGCGACCGCCCGCGCGTCCGCGAAGAAGTCGACGTCGCGGAGCACCGGCAGCTCCTCGGTGCGCAGCCCGAGCTCCTCGAGGCGGGCGCGCTGAGCCTCACCCGTGGTCTCCACGCTCATCGGTACCCCGCGGAAGGCCCGCTCGTCGGGCCGCATTAGACCGATCGCCCAGTAGCCGCCGTCCGGCGCCCGGCCGAGCACGGCGTCGACCCCGGGTCGGGCGAGGATCGATACGCAGGCTCCGATCAGCGACGGGGTGACCTGGGGGGTGTCCATACCAACCAGGAAAGCCGGTCCGTCCGCGGTCGCGAACGCACCGGCCAGGCGCTCGTCGAGGCCCCCGGCCCGTTGGGGAACGACCTCGTATCCGCCGGGAAGCCACGGGCCGGGACGGCCCTCGAGCACCAGCACGCGACGGGCGGCGGGCACCGCGGCGACGGCCTCGAGGGTGTCGCGAAGGGCGGCCTCGGCCAGGCCGGCGGCCTCCTCCGGCGTGCACGGCGGACTGAGGCGGGTCTTCGAGAGGCCCGGTCGCGGCTCCTTGGCGATGACAAGGAGCGTCAGGTCGGCGAGGAGTCCGGTGCCGCCCGCGCTCACCGCAGGGCGCTCGCCATGTCGCGGATCGCGCGTGCCGTGCCCTTCACCGTCCCGGTGACCTTCGAGCGCCCGGAGCGGGCGCGGTAGGCCACCGGGACTTCGGCGATCCGCCAGCCGGCCTCGGCGGCGCGGAGGACCATCTCGAGCGGCCATCCGAACCGGCGGTCGCGCACGCCGAGCTCGAGCAGAGCGGCGCGCGGAGCCGCCCGCATGGGCCCGAGGTCGCGCAGCTCGACGCCCGTACGCCGGCGCAGCTCGAGGCATATGGCCCGGTTGGCCAGGCGGGCATGGAGCGGCCACGCGCCGGGATCGGCCCGGCGGGCTCCGAGCATGAGCCCGGCCCGGCCGGAGAGCACCGGATCGGCCACCAGCGGAAGCTCGCGGGGATCGAGCGACCCGTCGCAGTCCATGAAGCAGACCACGTCGGTCTCGGCCGCGCTCAGGCCCGCGAAGCAGGCGGCCCCGAAGCCGCGCCGGGGCTCGACCACCACGCGGCTGCCGAGCTCGGCGGCCAGCTCGGCCGATCCGTCGGTGGACCCGTTGTCGGCCACCAGCGGGCGGTAGCCCTCCGGCATGCGCTCGAGGACCCACGGCAGCGCCTCGGCCTCGTCGAGCACGGGGAGGATCACGTCGACCACGGAAGCCCGAAACCTATCGGCGCCGTCGGTGCCCTCTACGCTCCCGCGCTCCATGGCGATGACGCTCGTAACCGGCGGAGCCGGCTTCATCGGCTCCCACCTGGTCGACGCGCTGCTCGCCCGCGGCGAGCGCGTCCGGGTGCTCGACTCCCTCGATCCGCTGGCCCATCCGGGCGGCAGCGCGCCGGAGCACCTCAACCCCGAAGCCGAGCTCCTGGTGGGCGACCTGCGCGACGCCGACACGGTCGAGCGCGCCCTCGACGACGTCGAGGGCGTCTACCACCTGGGCGGGTCCGTGGGCAACGGCGAGTCGATGATGAACGTCCGGCGCACGGTGGACGCCAACGCCGGCGGCACGGCCACGCTGCTCGAGGTGATCCTCGCCCGCCGCGACCGCGTGCGCCGCCTGGTGGCCGCCTCCTCGATGGTGGTTTACGGGGAGGGCGCCTACCGCTGCCCCGAGCACGCCGAGACGGTGCCCGCGCCCCGTACCGTCGAGCAGCTCCGCCGCCGCGAGTGGGAGCCCGTCTGCCCGCGCTGTGGCCGGGAGCTCGAGCCCGTGCCGGTGCCCGAGGACTGGACCCTGCGGCCCACCAGCGTCTACGGCATCACCAAGCGCGACCAGGAGGAGCTGTGCCTCGTGCTCGGAGGCGCCTACGGGCTAGAGGCCGTCGCCCTCCGCTTCCTGAACACCTACGGGCCGCGGCAGGCGCTCGGGAACCCCTACACCGGCGTGGCGGCCATCTTCGCGGCGCGACTGCTCTCCGGGCGGCGGCCGCTCGTGTTCGAGGACGGCGGCCAGATCCGCGACCTCGTGCACGTCTCCGACGTGGTGCGCGCGGTGGTGGCGTCGATGGACTCCCCGGCCGCGGCGGGGCACGCGATCAACGTGGGCACCGGCCGCCAGACCCGCATCCTCGACCTGGCCGCGGAGATCGGCGCCGCCCTCGACTCCGACCTCGAGCCGGAGCTGACCGGCGAGTTCCGGGCCGGCGACATCCGCCACTGCGTGGCCGACACCAGCCGGGCGTGCGAGCTGCTGGGGTTCGAGGCATCGGTCCGGCTCTCCGACGGCCTACCCGAGCTGGCCGAGTGGGTGGCCGGCCAGACGGTCGAGGAGCGCGGCGACCAGGCGCTGGCCGACCTGCGCGCCCGAAACCTGGTGGGTTAGGCCACTGGAGCCTGCGCCGTGGTGGGGTGGCGCCGGCGGCGCCCGAGCGAAGCCGGTCGCTCAGCGGCGGCTGCGGCGCGGGCCGAAGTCGCCCTGGCGCACGATGACGACCTGGCTGGCCTCGCGCGTGTCGCCGCCGTCGATCTGGCCATCTTCCGGACCGATGGCCCTCCGGTAGCACGTGACCTTGCGGCCCGAGACCTGGCACGTGAAGCCGAGCATGTGGTAGCTCTTGCGGCGGCGGCCGGCGCGGCTGGCCAGCGTCCTCGCGGTCGGGCAGTCCACGTTGTCGGCGCGGATGCTCCTCACCGCGGCCACGCGCGAGCACCGGGTGATCGGGACCGGATCGTCGGCCCGGTCGACGTCAGGGGGCAGGCCTGCGGGCGGGCCGCTGGTGTCGACGCCCGTCACCTCCTCGAGGTCCCCTGCGCAGGTCTCGGAGAGCTCCTCGGTGTCGTCGAGCGCCGGGAAGTCGCAGCCCGGGCCGCCCGGCACCGCGGCGGCCGTGGCCGGCACCACGGCGGCCAGCAACAGGCCGAGCAGAAGGGCGGTAAGCGCGATGCCCCGGTGGAGCGCGCTGGCACGAAGGTCGGACGCCATGAACAACGCGGAGGGTACCGCGGTGCGCGGCGTAGCGCGCCGGTGGCGGCCGCTCTGCATTAGGCTTGCCCAACTCATGCCGGGGGACCGCTTCATAGACGCGCTCAACCGGCAGGTCGCCGCGGAGTTCGGCGCGTCGCACCAGTACGTCGCCATCGCGACCCACTACGAGGCCCAGACCCTTCCCCGCCTGGCCGGCTTCTTCTACGAGCAGGCAGTCGAGGAGCGCGGGCACGCGATGATGATGATCAAGTACCTGCTCGACACGGACTCCCCGGTACGGCTCACCGAGGTCGCGGCTCCGCTCGCCGAGTTCGAGGACCACATCGCCCCGATCAGCGTGGCACTCGAGCAGGAGCGCGAGGTCAGCCGCCAGATCAGCGACCTGTTCTCGCTCGCGCGGGAGGAGAGCGACTATCTGAGCGAGCAGTTCGTGCAGTGGTTCCTGAAGGAGCAGGTCGAGGAGGAGGCGACGATGCTGGAGTTGCTCGAGGTCGCCGAGCGGGTGCGCGACTTCCCGATGACGCTCGAGGAGTACATCGTCCGCGAGCACTCGGTCGGGGCGGGCGAGGACCCGATGGCCCCGACGCCCGCCGGGGGCTGACGGGCTGAGCCGGCCGGTCAGTGGCGGGCCTCCTTCATGAGCCGCTTCGGGATCTTCTCGCTCACGAGGAAGCGCCGCTTGCTCAGGCGCTCGGCGAGCCCCGCGGTCGATAGCCGCTTCATCACGACCGGGCAGCGCTTGCACCGCGGTCGCGAGGTGCAGCAGCACTTCTTCACCTTGACTTCCCGCTCGAAGGCACCCACCGGCTGCACACCGCCTCGAAGGCCGCTGACCTGACTGTTAGGGCACCCTAACATCGATCGCGATCGGGCGCTTCCACCGCCAGCGACGGCGGATCGAGGGTCTCGAGCGCCGCGGGTTCGTGGCGGCCCAGGCCATCGGACTGGGGCTGCTCGGCCTGACCAGCGTCTACCGCGAGGGCTTCGAGACCGTCCTCTTCCTCCAGTCGCTCCAGCTCTCGGCGGGCACGGCCGCGGTCGTCGAGGGCGCCGGCCTGGGGCTCGCGCTCACGCTTGCGGTGGCGGTGGTCGTCTTCGCGCTCGAGCGCAAGCTGCCCTACAAGAAGATGCTCATCTTCACCGGCGTGCTCATCGGCTTCGTGCTCATCGTGATGACCGGGCAGACGGCGCGCACCATGCAGGGCACCGGATGGCTGTCGATCCACGCGATCGACGTCGACCTCCCGTACTGGCTGGGACTGTGGTTCGGGGTCTTCCCCACCTGGGACACCCTCGCCGCGCAGCTCCTGGCCGCCGCGTTCGTCATCGGCTCGTACCTGCTCGCCCAGGAGGTGAAGGTGGGCCGCCCGCGGCGTCGGGCCCGACGGGGCGAGGTCACCACGGCGCCGGTCGTCGGGGGACGGCTCGAGGCACAGGACGCACCGCCGGTCGCACCTCAGCAGCCGGTCGCCGGCGGAACCCGCTGACCCGCCGGCCGGAGCCCGCGGATCCTGTCACCCAGTTGAAGCGTCGTCACGTCGGGAGGCGAGCGGGTCAACCGGCCGTCGGACCGCCGCGGCCGTAGGCGAGACGCAGCAGGACGTTCAGGGAGGCGGGCGGCCCGGGCCAGTGCTCGCGCAGGAGGTCCGGGCCGCCGGAACGCAAGACGGTTCGGAGCACTAGCGCGACGACGATCGCGTCATCGAGCTGCCCGGCGATGGGGATGAAGTCGGGCACGAGGTCGAACGGCAGGGCCAGGTAGCCGATCATCGCGCCCAGTAGAAGCTTGCGTCGGCGAGGAACGCGTTCGTCGTCGATCAAGCGGCGAAAAAGGACCAGGCAGTCGGGGATGAACCCCGCGAGAGCGCGCGCGTCCTGCCGCCGTCCGGCCAGCAGCAGCGACGCGATAAACGCCGCGTAGACGGCGACAACGATGCCCGCGCCGAGTAGAAGCCACTGCCACCAACTCATCGCCCTCCATCTTGACCGACGTCGGCGATTCACTCCTGATCGTAGTGCGGCCAGCTTCGATTCTCGGGACACACTGGGACACGGCGAGAGTGTTAGCCACCCCGAAAGTGGCCGACTTGCAGGCAAGGCGACGACCGGAATCGAACCGGTGGAAGGGCTCTTTCAAGCTTTAGAGCCGAAAGTCCGTCTCTACGTCGAGCACTTCGGCGGGCAGACGGGTGCCGACTGACGCTCCGCTCGGCAAACGACGCCCCCTCGGCCTTTGCTCGGCGTGCGGTCGTGCTCGCTGGGGTCGCGCGAAGATCTGCCGGCGCCGCACGTGCCCCGGCTACGCCCCTCTGTGGGCCGGCGACCAGCGGCGCAAACTCTTCGACAACCTCTCCGCGTATGACGGCGACCAGGTGGTCGTCCTCGCGGTCACGGCACCGGGGGCCGGACAGCTTCCGTGGGACCGGGAGCACTGCGCCGGCCTCGGCGAGCACCGCCACTCGGGCAAGCTCGGGTGTCGGGTCGACCGGGCTAAGGCGATCGCGTGGAACTCGACCGCCTCGAAGCGTTGGACTCGGCTGAACCGGCGAGCGTCCCAGGAGGTCCGGCGCGCGGGCTTCGGATCGCCGCTACTCGCCAGAGTCTTTGAGCGCCAGCACCGAGGCGTGCTCCATGTGCATCCCGTGCTCGCCTTCACAGGGCCAGACGAACTCCATGCCGCGCATTTGTACGCCGATGCGCTGGCGCGCCTGGCTCCGGATTACAGGTTCGGATTCACGGAGCGCCGACTTCGTCCGATCTCCCGCCGCGGCGCGGCCGCCTATATCTCCTCGTACTTCGTCACCGGCAAGAAGGGCAAGGAGGCGCTACAGCAGTCGGTCCTCCCGCCCGACATGCCGCGCTCGATCATCTACGTCTCGACCAAGCTGACTAAGGCCACCGGCGTCACCATGCGTGAGCTGCGTTTCCGCCGCTTCGTGTGGCACGTCGCCCGCCGCGCCGGCTGCGATCTGCAGGAAGCTCGGACCATCGCCGAGCTCGCTCGCTCCGACGCTCTCGATCTGACTGTCGACGCCTTCTCAGCCTCCCCCCGCCTCCTCGCCCAAGTCTTCGGACGCGAGCCCCCGTTGCGTGTCGGCGCGCCGCTTACCGCCGCCGTAGGCGGGTAGCTTCCAAGCGGCGCAGCAGCGCCTGAGGGTTGACCCCTCTCCCCCTCCTCGCTGCTTTTCCTGGGGACGGCGCTCTCGCCCATCCGAGGGTGCGCAACAGTCCCTCGGCCGATCCGTCAGGCCGAGCGCTTGATTCCGCCGAGGTTGAGAAGGTGGCGGAGGCACTCGCGGCACCCCTGCAGCGAGTCGTAGGTCAGGGAGACGACGGTTCCGGCCGGAATGTTCATGACCCCCGCGGCTCTCAAACGCCTCTCGGCCGCCTCGTCGATGACGCGGGTGCCGTGCGCGAACGCATTCCGCACCACAGCAGTTTTGACAGCGCCAGCTAGACCGGCCCGGAGGTGGGGCCATGCCTTCCCCTCGCTCTCTAGTAGCCGCTGCCCCCAGTCTTCTATGCCGCCGAAATCGCGTGCCGTCATCGACAACTGATCGGCCGCCGCGGATTCGGCGAGTGCATAGCTGTGAATCAGCACCGACGCGAAGAGGGACTCGGCATCCCGAACGGCAGCAAGATGGTCGGCTAGGCCCACCTGGTACTTGCCTTTGGGCTCGGAAATGGCCAGCTGGACCGGTCCCACGATCTGCAGGGAGGTCCAAAGATTGTTCTCGCGGGCGAAAGCGAGGCGCGCTCCTTGGAGGAACCGCGTGATCCGGAGCCACTCGTCCCATACGGCGTTTCCGTCTGCAGCCATGTGGGGGATAGAACCACACGCCCCCCTCAGCATCCCTAGTCGGGGTCCCTTGGAGGCACGCGGCGACACGGCATGAAGGGGCGGGCTCATGCCGCGCGCTAAAGAAGACAGCACGCTCCGCCAGGCGAGCGATCTCAGTCAGCTAAGTGTCAACGCGGTGGTGGGGTCCAGGCCATAACCACTCCTGAACACCCGACCTAGAATCGCCACATGGAAGCGGCGACGCTGAACAAGGGGATGACGGCCTTCGAGGCCCGGTCCGACCTGGCGACGTACGGGCCGAATGCCCTGCTCCTGTTCGCCCTGCAGCTGCGGTGGGGACTGGCCGACATCCACGGGGTGGCGGCGGTGGCTCTCACAGACGCAGCCAACGACAAGAAGTGTGACTTGGTGTACGTCGACCGGGACGGGGGCCGCATCGTCGTCGCCCAGGGCTACTTCGCACAGAATCAAGCCCAGGCGGCGCCCGCCAACAAGGCGGCGGACCTCAACACCGCCATTACGTGGCTGCTGCAGGGGCCGGTTGAGGGACTACCGGAGGTTTTCCGCTCGGCCGCCAAAGAGGTCCGCGACGCGATCGAGCAGGATCAGATCCACGAGTTCCACATCTGGTATTCGCACAACGCGCCTGAGTCGGCCAACGTCCAGGCTGAACTGAACCAGGCGGTGCTGACGGCGGATGCCCTACTCCGCGAGCGGTTTGAGGGCGACCACATCGAGGTGGCGTCACTCGAGGTCGGGCGCGGCCAGCTCGAGCGGCTCTATGAACGGACCGAAGCTCCCATCGCGGTGACGGACGAGCTAGTCCTGGAAGTTCCGAACGGTTTCGAGACGACGGGGCAGCATTGGCGCGCCTACACCACGGCCGTGCCTGGCCTCTGGCTCCGCGAGCTGTGGAAGACGTACGAGACCGATTTGATGTCGCCCAACGTGCGGGATTACCTCGGCGTGGTCCGGTCTGAGCGGAACATCAACAATGGGATCAAGACCACCGCGTCTCAGACTCCTGACCGCTTTTGGATCTACAACAATGGGATCACAGTGCTCGTCCACGATTACGAGGTCGAGGACGGCGTGGACGGGGACGGCAGGGTGAAGCTCAAGCTCAGCGGGGCCGGCATCGTCAACGGGGCCCAGACCACTGGGTCGCTGTCCACGCTTTCAGAGGAAGAGGCGCCGCACCTTGAGGATGCGCAGGTGCTGGCGCGCTTCGTGAAGTGCGACGACGGCGACGTCCTCGCCGACATCATCAAGTTCAACAACACGCAGAACAAGGTCGAGGCCGCAGACTTCCGCAGCAAGGACGCTGTGCAAGAGAGGCTCCGGGCCGAGTTCGCGGAGGTCCCCGACGCGGACTACCGAGGCGCGCGTCGCGGCGGAGTCAAAGACGCGATCGAGCGATCCCCGAACCGGCTCCCGGACTCCGCGGTCGCGCAGGCCCTTGCGGCGTTCCAGCTTGAACCCAACCTCGCGTACAACGAGACGCGCCGCATTTGGGAGGAGAACGCGGTCTACTCGCGCTTCTTCGGCGACACCACTTCGGCGTCACACGTCGTGCTCGTGTACTCGCTGCTTCGGGCCCTTGAGGCGGCGAAGAAGCGTATCGCCGACATCCCCGAGGGCGAGCGGACCGAGGCCCAGACGCGACACATGCAGTTCTTCCGTCGCCGGGGCTCGATCGCGATGATGCTCGCCGCCATCTCGGGCAGTATCGAACTCTTCCTGAACCGGCCGGTAGCGAGCCGAGCATCGCTCCGCTTCGCGGACAACTGCGCTCCGGCGGAGGCGGCCAAACGCTGGCAGCCCATCGTTGAGGCGGCACTCTCCTTCTCGGCGCAGTTGTTGGACGCCACCGACCTCGGTTTGAAGAACCCGGACACGGCACAGCAGGCGATCGAGAACTTCCAGGGCATGATTGAGGCGACGCGGGAGTCAAACGCGGAGAAGTACGCTGCCTTTGCCGAGCAGGTCGAGTCGGTGCCCTGAGGCGGTGCGACTTTGCGCCGCCTTTACTTGAATCAGCAACGAAACTCGTCATGCTCCTGGGCACTCAAGCACTAGCCCGGACCCTGCAGTAAGACCCGCGCCCCAGCCGGAGCCGGGGCGCGGGAATGTCCGCCTGAGCAGGGAGAATGCGGCTGTCTGAAGGTCGCAACCCCGGCTCAGGAGGATCACCTTGAAGGTGCA
>JBPCQB010000182.1:0-2704 GCA_050998555.1 Thermoleophilaceae bacterium | reverse complement strand
TCGGCCACGCGGCGCTGACTGGCCGAGGGGCTCGAGTCCTGGGCGAGGATGGCGATGATCGCGACGGCCGCGGCCACCAGCCCGACCAGCAGGCCGGCGACGGCGAGTCCGCGTAGGCGGCGGATGCGCCCGCGGAGCTCGTCACCCTCCGCCGACCCATAGGGCTCGACCACCTCCTCGACCGCGTAGCCCTCGGGCGGCCGTCCCGCGGGCTCTCCGCGGGGTGTGTCGCGCGGTCCGGGTCCGGGGCCCGGTCCCGGCCGCGGGCCGGGCTGCTGGCCGGACGCTCCTCCCGTGGAGGGCTGGACACGTGTGGTGTCCTCTCCGGGCTGCTCGCCGGGACGACCGGACCCTGGGTCTTCTCCCCTTCCCTCCATCGCGTGCGGAGGCTACCCACCCTCGCGGACGGTTGGCGGTCTCGCCGCCGAACCGAACGCCCGGTACCACAGCATCGCGATCAGGCTCTTCGCGTCCCGGCACTCGGCGATCACACGATCGAGCTCGGCCAGAGGGACGATCTCGATCTCGATCCGCTCGTTCTCGTCGGATTCGGCGGCCTCGTCGTAGAGGTCGGTGGCCTCGTAGAGGTGCATCTCCTCGTCGGAGAAGCCGGCCGAGGGGTAGAAGGTGGTGAGGTGGCGCCACGTACGCGCGCCCTTGCCGATCTCCTCGGCCAGCTCGCGGCGGGCGGTCTCGAGCGGGTCCTCGCCCTCCACGTCGAGCTTGCCGGCCGGTACCTCCAACAGCCGTTCGCCCACCGGCTCGCGGGGTTGGGCGACCAGGAACAGGCGCTCGCCGTCGTGGGCCAGCACCGCCACCGCGCCCGGGTGGACGACGATCTCCCGCTCCACCTCCTCGCCGTCGTCGTGGCGGAAGCGGTCGACCCGGACGCTCACCATGCGTCCGGACCACACCTCCTCGCCGCCGGTCCGCTCGAAGCTCAGGATGCACCTGCTCCGTCGGCGCTCCGAGCCAAGATCGAGAGGCAGACGTCGAGCATGCGCTCGAGGGCGTCCACCGTGACCTGCTCCTCGGGCTCGTGGTTGCGCTCGGTGCCGTTGGCGAGGTTCACGGTCGGGAGCCCGGCCGCGTTCAGCACGTTGGCGTCGCTGCCCCCGCCGGTGGCGATCGGCGTCACCTCTATGCCCTGCTCCTCGAGCGCCGCCGCCGCCGCGCGGACCGGCGGTGAGCCGCGCGTCACCCGGTAGCCGCGGAAGAGCTCCTCCACCCCGGTATCGACGTCGCACTCGTGGTCGCCCGCCCCGGCCGTGAGGGCGTCGACCATCTCTGAGGCCAGGGCCCCGGCCCTGTGGTGGTCGAGCGAGCGGGCCTCGAGCTCGACCCGGCAGCGCTCGGGGACGACGTTCGCCGCGGACCCCCCATCGATGCGGCCGACGTTGGCCGTGGTCTCCGGGTCGAGCCGGCCGAGCCGCAGCGCGTCGATGCTCGCCGCGGCGGCGGCGATCGCGCTGCGCCCGTGCTCCGGTCGGATGCTGGCGTGGGCCGCCCGCCCGTGGAAGCGCGCCTCGATGCGGAAGTAGGTAGGCGCCGCGAGGACGACCTCGCCGATCGGGGAGGCGTGGTCGAACACGAAGCCGAGGTCGGCGTCGAGGCCCGCGCGGTCCACGGCCTTGGCGCCGGCCAGGGCACGCTCCTCGCAGGTGGTGAAGAGGAGCTCGAGGCCGACCGGAGCGCCACCGTCCGCGACCACGCGCCGGACGGCGGCGAGGATCACCGCGACCGCCGCCTTGTTGTCGGCGCCGAGGATGGCGTCGTGGCGGTTGACGAGCACGCCGTCGCGGCGCTCGACCTCGACCGGGCCCTCCAGCGGCACAGTGTCGAGGTGGGCGCATAGCAGCACCGTGGGAGCGCCGGGCGGCCCCGGAAGGCGGGCCAGGAGGTTGCCGGCGTTCGACCCGGTCTCGGGCGCCGAGGCGTCCTCCTCGACCTCGAGGCCGATGTCGCGGAGCTCGGCCGCCACCGCATCGGCCATCGCGCGCTCCTCCAGCGACGGGCTTTCGATCTCGCACAGGCACACGAAGAGCTCGACCATGCGCTCGCGCTCCTGCGCCGACGCACGCGCGGGCACGGCCGTCATCGGCGCCGCCAAGCGACTATCGCTCGAAGCCGGCCCGGCCCACGCCGACGGGATCCTCGGCCCCGTCGCGCGCCGCGGCGGTCTCCCCGCCCGACCCCCGACCGGAACCGAAGGCGCCGATCGGAGTGTCGTCGTGGTCGGCCCGCGTCGCGCTGCGCTCGAGCGAAGCTCCCACGAACTCCCGGAAGAGGGGCTGCGGTCGCAGCGGACGCGACTTGAACTCGGGGTGGAACTGCGAGGCCACGAAGAACGGGTGCTCGGGGATCTCGACGCACTCCACCAGGCGCTCGTCGGGCGAGGTGCCCGAGAGGACGAGCCCCTGGCGCTCGAGCCGCCGGCGGTAGTGGTTGTTGACCTCGAAGCGGTGGCGGTGACGCTCGTAGATCACCGGCTCGCCGTAGACGGCGCGGGCGCGGGTGCCCTCGTGGAGCTTCACGGGATCGGCGCCCAGGCGCATCGTGCCCCCGAGGTCCCGGATCTCCTTCTGCTCGGGCAGGAGGTCGATGACCGGGTGGGGGGTGTCGCGGTCGAACTCGGTCGAGTTGGCGCCCGGCATGCCGCAGACGTGGCGGGCGTACTCGACCACCGCGATCTGCATGCCGAGGC
>JBPCQB010000067.1:0-9143 GCA_050998555.1 Thermoleophilaceae bacterium | reverse complement strand
GCCTCGTCGGTCAGCGAGCCCGGCCGCACGATCGTCCAGTCGAGCGAGCTCGCGGCCAGGCGCTCGTCGGCGGCGGCCTTGGCGCGCAGGTAGGGCTGCATCTTCTCGGGCCCCGACTCGGGGTCGGCGGCGCCCATCGCGCTGACCATCACGAAGCGGCCGACGCCCTCGGCCTCGGCGGCGTCGACGAGCTTGACCGCGCCGCACAGGTCCATCGTCTGCTTGCGCTCGGGGTCGCTGCCCGGCCCGGCGCCGGCCGCGAACACGATCGCGTCGCTTCCGTCCGCCACCGCCCAGTCGACCTCCTGCTCGAGGTCGAGGATCACCGGCTCGGCGCCCAGCTCGCGGATCGAGTCGGCCTGCTCGGGGCTGCGGATGATCCCGCGCACCTCGTGGCCGCCGTCGCGCAGCACCCGGGCGAGGCGGCGCGCGATCTTTCCGTTGGCTCCGGCGATCAGGACGTTCACGGCGCCGCAGGATGCCGCATCGGCGCGCGGGGCGTCGCGCGACCTTCGCGCGCGCGGTTCGCCCTACCCTCGGAGATCGTGACCCCGGCCGACCCCTCGGCGTCCCGCGCGGTCCGACTCCTCGTCCGCCTGCGGCTCGGCCCGCGCGCGCGACTGGTCGTGCTCGTCGTCGGCCTGGCGGCCCTCTACGTGACGGCGGTGACCACCGATTTGGTCTCTCCCGCCGCGGTGCGCGCCTACATCGAGCCCTACGGGGCGCTCGCGCCGCTGCTCTTCCTCTGCGTCTCCGTCGGACTCGGGCTCATGCTCGTGCCCGGACCGATCCTCGCGGGCGCGAGCGGGCTGCTGTTCGGGCCGGTGCTCGGCACGGCGGTCACGCTGAGCGCCAGCGTCCTGTCCGCGTGCGGCGCGCTGCTCGTCGCCCGCCGGATCGGGCGCGAGGGCGTCGAGCGGCTCTCCGGCGCCCGCTTGGAGGCCCTCGGGCGCTGGCTCGAGCGTCACGGCTTCGGGGCCGTGGTGGTGGCCCGTCTCGCGCCGGTGCTGCCCGACGCGCCCACCTCGTACGCGGCCGGGCTCACGGGGATCCGGCTGTGGCAGATCGCCGCCGGCACGGCCGTGGGCGCCGCCCCGCGGGCCTTCGCCTACACCGCGCTCGGTGGAACGCTCGACGACCTGACCTCGCCGATCGCGATCATCGCGATCAGCATCATCGTGCTGGCCGGGGTGGTGGGCGCCGAGGGCGTGCGCCGCCACGCGAAGCGCTCGCGGAGCGCCCGCGCCGCGTTCGCGGAGGCCGAGGCCGACGCCGCGAAGCCGCGCTAGTCGTAGCCCCCGTACTCGCGGGTCTCCGCGGGGGGCGCGCGCCCGGCGGCCCGAGCCTCCTTCTCCGCCTTGCGCTGCTTACGCTGGGCGTGACCCGGAGTCCGGCTCGGCTTCGCCTGGGCCCCGAGCGCCGCGCACAGGAAGAGCACGACGAACGCGACCACCCACGTCCACGTACCCGATCTGAGCTCGGCGAGCAGGAGCGCGGTGCCGACCAACACGTCCACCTGATGGATCGTACCCGCGTGATCGCCGCCCACGCGCGCTCCCGCGCTACGCTCGCTTACCCGTCGTAAGGCCCGCCCTGCGGCGCCTGGAGAGGAGCTTCGCGACCATGACCCTCACCCTGGGCAGCGGCCCGTTCGGCGAGCGCTCACACGGGCGGTTCAACTTCTCCCTCGAGCACGCTCCTGACCACGTCCTCTACATCGAGGACTTCCCGCGCCGGCTCCACGCATGTGCGCGTGAGCGTGGACGGTGAGGTGGTGGCCGAGACGCGTCAGCCGAAGCTGCTCTACGAGACCGGCCTGCCGGTGCGCTACTACATCCCCCCGGCCGACGTTCGCACCGACGTCCTCTCGCCCACCGACACCCACACCGTCTGCCCGTACAAGGGAACGGCCTCCTACTGGACGCTGAGCGCCGGCGACAGGACGCTCACCGACGTGGCCTTCGGGTACCCCGATCCGCTGCCGGAGGCCATGCCCGCGAAGGACCACCTCTGCTTCATGGGTGACGGGGTGGACGTGGAGGTCTCGGCCGCGGCGTAGCCACCACGCCGGGGCGCCGGATATGTTCCGCGCACCTTGGCCATCGCCGCCCGCATCATCAACGTCATCGTGCTCGTCGTGGTGGGGATCATCCTCGCGGGGATCATCCTCTCCCTGCTCGGGGCGAACACGGGCAACGCGGTGGTCGGGTTCTTCGTGTCCGCAGCGGCCTTTCTGGTCGGGCCGTTCAAGGATCTCTTCGAGCTCGGCGACAACCGGGTGGAAGTGGCCTTGAACTGGGGAATCGCGATGCTCGTCTACATGGCGATCGGGATCTTCCTCACCCGGCTGCTCGAGCGGGCCGGCGACCGGCGGGTGGGCGGAGGGACCTAGCTCCGCCGAAACCGCCAGGAGGCCAGCGGCATGAACACCGCCAGGATCCCGGCCGACCACGCGAGGCTCGCGAGCACCGGCCCGGCCGCCGGGCCGCCGAGCACCAGGGCGCGCACCGCGTCGGCGGTGGCGCTCACGGGGCTGACCTCGGCAAAGGCCCGCAGCCAGTCGGGCATGGTGTCGACCGGCACGAAGACCGACGAGGCGAAGATGAGCGGGAAGAGCCAGAGGAAGCCCGCGGTCTGGGCGGACTCGACGTCGCGGATGGTCAGGCCGATCGTGGCCATCACCCACGAGAAGGCGAACCCGAAGATCACGATCACCGCGAGCGCGCCCAGCGCCTGACCGGGCCCGGTGGCGATCCGGAAGCCGAGCAGGTAGCCGACGCCGGTCATGAGCACGACCACGAACAGGTTCCGCCCGACGTCGGAGAGCGTGCGCCCGGCCAGGACCGCCGACCGGGCCATGGGCAGTGATCGGAAGCGGTCGATCAGGCCCTCGGAGGCGTCGCGGGCCAGGCCGACCGCAGTCTGGTTGGTCCCGAACAGGACGCTCTGGAGGTAGATGCCGGGGAGCAGGTAGTCGATGTAGTCGACCCCGAGCCGCGCCGACAGCGCGCCGCCGAAGACCTGCGAAAACAGGATCACGAGGATGATCGGCTGGATGGTGGAGAGCACCAGCAGGCTGGGGATGCGCACGTAGCGGAGGAGATTGCGCTGGGTGAGGACCCACCAGTCGGAGAGCGCGAACGCAAGCGCGCGCGGACGCGACGGCGCGGCCGGGGTCAAGCACGCCGGCGCGGATCGCGCGGGAGCGCTCATCGGCTGACCGTCTCACGAGCGCCGGGATCGGTGGGGAGCGTAGGCTCGCCGTGGGCGCCCGCCCCGTTGCCGGCGTAGGGCGCCTCTCCGTCGCGGTCGGGTCCGGAGCGCTCGCCGCGATCTTCCGATCCGGCGTCCTCCTCCACCGGCGCCTTGCCGGTGAGGGCGACGAACACGTCGTCGAGCGTCGGACGCCGGTAGCCGATGTCGAGGATGCCGATATCCGCGGCGTCGAGGCGGCGCACCACCTCGCCGATCAGCTCAGGTCGTGCCTCGACGGCGACGAGCACGCGCCCCTGCTCGGCGTCGGACTGCGGCGCGTCGGTCCCCACCTCGGCCAGCGCCTCGGCCGCCTCCGCCACCCGATCGGTATCGCTCACCCGGACCTCGAGTCGCTCGCCCCCCACGCGATCCTTCAGCTCCTCGCCGGTGCCCTCGGCGATCACCCGGCCGTGGTCGATGACCGCGATCCTGTCGGCCAGTCGGTCGGCCTCCTCGAGGTACTGGGTGGTGAGCAGGACGGTGGTGCCCTCGTCCACCAGCTCCTCGATCACCCGCCACAGACCCATCCGGCTCGGCGGGTCGAGGCTGGTGGTGGGCTCGTCGAGGAACAGCACGCGCGGGCGAGCCACGAGGCTCGCGGCCAGGTCGAGGCGACGGCGCATCCCGCCGGAGTAGCCGCGGGCGGGACGGCCGGCGGCGTCGAGGAGCTCGAAGCGCTCGAGCAGCTCGTCGGCCCGTTGCGAGGAGCGCCGGCGGCCGAGGTGGTACAGACGACCGACCATCCGCAGGTTCTCTCGCCCGGTCAGGTTCTCGTCGACGGCGGCGTTCTGTCCCGCCAGGCCGATGACCCGGCGCAGGGCGCTCGCCTCGCGCGCCACGTCGAGCCCGGCCACCAGCGCGCGTCCCTGGTCAGGCCGCAGCAGGGTGGTGAGGATGCGGACCAGCGTGGTCTTGCCGGCCCCGTTCGGGCCGAGGAGACCGAGCACGCTGCCCTCGCTCACGCGCAGGTCGACGCCGCACAGCGCCTCCACCGAGCCGAAGCTCTTGTGGACGCCCTCGACCGTTATGCCGCTGTCGTTCAACCCTGCCGCCGCCTGTTCTCCGTCGCCACCGACTGCCCAACGGTACGAGGCGCCGCTCGCGAACGGCCATCGCCCCGATCGGCGCCGGAGCGGCGGCTTGCCGCGGTCCGGCGCCGGACCTGCGTCGCCGGCGCTAGAGCGGCAGCTTGCCGCGGCCCTTGCGGCCGGCCTGCGCGCTCTTGTTGGTCGCCCGGCGCGAGGAGGAGAACGGCTTCTGGGCCCAGCGACCGAGCGCTCCCGGGGCCTTGCCCGCGCCCTTCTGGCCCTTGCCGAGCGTCTTGTCGACGCCCTTCTGGGGATGACGCGAGAGCGCCGGTACGAGGAAGGCCAGCACCAGCAGGACCACACAGATCACGGCGACGACGGCGATGAACATCGCTTCTCCTCTGGTTCTCGTGTCCGCCGGGCGCGGAAGGTCGCGCGGAGCGCGGGTGCGCTCGGCACCCTACTCCTCGTATCGGGCAATACGATGGCGAGCATGAACCTCGGCTCGGGAACCCGTGTGCTCGTCACCGGGGCCTCGCGCGGGATCGGCGAGGTGACCGCCGCGGCGTTCGCGCGACGCGGGTGCACGCTGGGACTCCTCGCTCGCAACGAGGAGCGCCTGAACGAGGTCGTCGCGCAGCTCCCCGGGGACGGTCACGAGACGCTGTCGGCGGACGCCGGCGACCGCGAGTCGGTGACCGCGGCCGTCGAGCGCTTCGGCGTCGTCGACGTGGCGATGGCCAACGCGGGTCGCGCCGACTACGCGTCGTTCCACGACATGGACGTCGAGGTCATAGAGGAGATGACCCGCCTCAACTGGCTCGGCACGGTCTACCTGGTCAAGGCCGTGCTCCCCGGGATGCTCGAGCGCCGGCGCGGCCACCTCGTGCTGGTGTCCTCGGGGGCGGGGCTGCGGAGCTTCCCGAGCGGCGCGGTCTACGGGGCGACGAAGGCGGCCGTGCGGGGCTTCGGCGAGGCCCTGTGGCACGAGCTCGACGGCACCGGGGTGTCGCTGACGATCGTCTACCCGGGCGAGGTGAAGACCTCGATCCACGAGGGCAAGGACGACCTGCCCGAGTGGCGCCGTCATTCCGAGGAGGCCGAGCCCGAGCCGCTCGGCGAGCAGATCGTCGAGGCCGTCGAGGCCGACGAGCAGGCGGTCTACTACCCCAAGGCCATCCGCGGGCTGCGGATAACCCACGGGATCTCCCCGCGCCTCGGCGACCGCGTGGTGCGCCGCATGCGCGGCCGCAGCGCGGCGCCGCGGGACTGACGCCCGGGCGCCCGGGGCGCCCGGCCTCGCCCCTCCCCCTCCTCGTCCAGTGCCTCGCACCGGTCCCAGTGGTTCTCGTAGGTTCGCCTCCTCGATGGCCTTCCACACCTCCTTGCGCACCGCGTCGCTCGAGGCCATCTCCTCGGGGTCGTCGTCCACGCCGGCGGTCCCGGCGAGGCCGGAGCGCTCGTCCTCGTCGATGGTCACGAGCGCGACCAGGTAGTTCCTCTCGTCGCCGTAGACCACCGCCTGGGAGATGTAGCGGTGGTCGGAGATCTCGTTCTCGATGTTGGCCGCGGCCACGTTCTTGCCGCTCGAGGTGATGATGATGTCCTTGGTACGGCCGGAGATGGTGAGGAACCCGTCGTCGTCCAGCGAGCCGACGTCGCCGGTCGAGAACCAGCCGTCCTCGTCCAGGTCCTCGTCGGTCGCCTCCTTCATCTTGAAGTAGCCATGGAGCACGTTGGGGCCGCGCACGAAGATCTCGCCGCCCGGGTCCGCCGCGCCCTCGTCGTCGCCTCTGTCCTCGTCCTCCGGGCTGTCCCCCACCCGGACCTCGCATCCCTCCACCGGCTTGCCCTGGGTGCCGAACTTAAAGTCGTCGGGGCGGTTGAGGGTCGCAAGCGCCGAGGTCTCGCTCAGGCCCCAGCCCTCGAGCACGAGCACGCCGCAGGCGTCGAAGAACTCGAGCATCTCCTTGGCCACCGGAGCGGCTCCGGTCATCGCCAGCGTCGGCCCACTCCTCCCCGTCCTTGTAGCGCAGCGCGGCGCCCTCGAACTGCCCCGTCGCGCGCAGCACCATCGCGGCCATCGTCTCGCCGCCGGTGCCCGTCTCCGCCTCGTCCCGTTGGGTGGTCGCCACTTGTTCCCTCCTCCGATTGAAGCTATAGGCTGCCACGCCTTGAGCGCCACGACGACGAACGGCCGGACGGCCGCCGACCAGGACGCCGGGATCGCCACCGGCAGCCCCACGTCGAGCGACCACGCGGCGGGCGGGGAGCCCGAGCACGCCCGCGTCGTGATCGTCGGCGCCGGCTTCTCCGGGATGGGGATGGCCATTCGGCTCAAGCAGGCGGGGATCGAGGACTTCATCCTGCTCGAGCGCGACGACGACGTGGGCGGCACCTGGTGGGCCAACACCTATCCCGGGTGCGCCTGCGACATCCCCTCGCACCTCTACTCGTACTCGTTCGCGATGAACCCGGAGTGGAGCCGGACCTACTCCAAGCAGCCGGAGATCCGCGACTACCTCCTCGACGTCGCCGACCGCTACGACATCCGCCGGCACGTCCGCTTCGGCGCCGAGCTGACCGAGGCGGAGTGGGACGATGGCGCGCAGCGCTGGCGCATCGAGAGCTCGCGCGGCCCGTTCGTCGCCCGGTTCCTCGTGGCCGCGATGGGCCCGCTGAGCGCGCCGTCCATCCCCGACCTCCCGGGGATGGAGTCCTTCGAGGGCACCACCTTCCACTCCGCGGACTGGAACCACGACCACGACCTGCGCGGCCGGCGCGTGGCCGTGGTCGGCACCGGCGCATCGGCGATCCAGTTCGTGCCCGAGGTGCAGCGCGAGGTCGAGCAGCTCTACGTCTTCCAGCGCACCCCGCCGTGGGTCCTCCCCCACCCCGACCGCGCCGTCTCCACCTTCGAGAAGCGCCTCTACCGCCGTTTCCACGCGCTCCATCGCCTCGTGCGTGGAGGCATCTACGCGGCCCGCGAGTCGATGGTCCCCGGGTTCATCCTCGAGCCGCGGCTGATGAGGCTGCTCGAGCGCCTGTCGCGACGGCACCTGCGCAAGCACGTGCCCGACCCCGGGCTGCGCGAGCGGCTGACCCCCGAGTACACGCTCGGGTGCAAGCGCATCCTGCCCTCGAGCAAGTGGTATCCGGCGATCATGAAGCCGAACGTCGAGATGGTGACCCAGGGGCTCACCGAGGTCGGGCCGAACTGGGTGAAGGGCGAGGACGGGGTGCAGCGCGAGGTGGACACGATCATCTTCGGCACCGGCTTCCTGGCCTCCGAGCAGCCGTGGGCCAAGCTCGTGCGCGGCAGGGACGGGCGCGCCCTGGCCGAGCACTGGGAGGACGAGGTCCAGTCCTACCGCGGCACCACGGTCGTCGGCTTCCCGAACATGTTCACGATGATCGGGCCCAACACGGGCCTCGGCCACAACTCGATGGTCTACATGATCGAGTCGCAGCTCGCCTACGTGATGGACTGCCTGCGGACCATGGAGCAGCGCGGGGTCTCGGCGGTCGAGCCGCGCATCGACGCCCAGCAGGCATGGAACGACCACATCCAGAAGCGGATGGAGCGCACGGTGTGGACCACGGGCGGGTGCGGCAGCTGGTACCTCGACGCCCAGGGCCGCAACGTCACGCTGTGGCCGAAGAGCACGTTCCGCTTCCGCCGCGAGCTGGCCCACTTCGATCCCGAGGAGTACGTGCTGCACTCGGGCGCCCCTGACCGGGTGCCGAGCGCCGCATGAGCCACAACCTCGCGAGCATCCTCACCGAGACCGCCGAGCAGCACGGCGACCGCACCGCCCTGCGGCTCGACGACATCGAGGTCACCTACGCGCAGGTCGAGGAGGGCAGCGCCCGCGTGGCGGCGATGCTCAAGGCGAACGGCCTCGAGGTGGGCGACCGCGTCGCGGTCATGCTGCCGAACGTCCCCTACTTCGCGCTCGTCTACTACGGAGCGCTCCGCGCCGGTGCCGTCGTGGTGCCGATCAATCCCCAGTTCGAGTCCGGCGAGGTGGCCCACCACCTCGGAGACTCCCAGGCGAAGATGCTCTTCGTCTGGCACGACTTCACCGACGCCGCCGAGAAGGGCACCGAGGACGTGGACTGCGAGATCGTGAGCGTGGCGCCCGAGGAGTTCGAGCAGACGATCGGCGAGCACGACCCCGACCACGACGTGGTCGACCGCGACGCCGACGACGTGGGGGTGATCCTCTACACGTCGGGCACGACCGGGGATCCGAAGGGCTCGGTCCTGACCCACGGGAACCTCCAGAAGAGCACCGAGGTGGCCACCAGCCTGGTGGACATGAGCGAGGACGATGTCGTGCTCGGCGCCCTCCCCCTGTTCCACGTCTTCGGGCAGGCGTGCGGGCTGAACGCGAGCGTGAAGCTGGGCGCGTGTCTCTCGATGATCGCGAAGTTCAACGACGAGAAGACCCTCGAGGTCATCCAGCGCGACGGCGTCACGATCTTCCAGGGCGTGCCCACCATGTATTCCGCGGTGCTGGGCGTCGAGGACCTCGACTCCTACGACACCTCGTCCATCCGGGTGGCGATCTCCGGCGGCCAGGCCATGCCCGTCGAGGTGATGCAGCGTTTCGAGGACACCTTCGGGGTCGAGGTGCTCGAGGGCTACGGCCTGTCCGAGACCACGGCGATCGGCACGTTCAACCAGCAGGGCTCGCGCAAGCACGGGTCGATCGGCAAGCCGGTCGAGGGCGTCGAGGTGAAGTTCTTCGACGACGACGGCAACGAGGTGGACGGCGGCGACATCGGCGAGATCGCCATCAAGGGCCCGAACGTGATGACCGAGTACTGGAACAAGCCCGAGGAGACCGAGGAGGA
>JBPCQB010000066.1:0-4652 GCA_050998555.1 Thermoleophilaceae bacterium | reverse complement strand
TCACGTGGGTGACCCCGGAGATGTCGAGCCCTCGGGCGGCCACGTCGGTGGCCACGAGCAGGCGCTCGCGCCCGTCCTTGAAGGCGATCATCACGCCGTCGCGCGAGCCCTGGGACATGTCGCCGTGGAGCGCCTTCGCGCGCACGCCGCGGTCGCTCAGCCCGCGGGCCAGGCGATCGACCCCGATCTTCGTGCGCACGAAGATGATCGCCTGGGCGGGACGATCGGCCTTGAGCACCCGCGCGAGTGCGTCGGGCTTCTCGCGGTCGCCCACCTCGACGTAGAACTGCTCGACGGTGTCGATGGTCAGCGTCGCGGCGCGCACCGCAGCCTCACGCCGCCGCTCCGGACGCGCCTCCTCCGCCGACCACTCGGCGATCTTGATCGACGCGTGGCGCTCGATGGCCTCGAGGTCGCGCCGCTGCTTGGGGGTGATCACCGTGATGGCGCGCCCCGAGCGCCCCACCCGGCCGGTGCGCCCGATGCGGTGCACGTAGATCTCGGGCGAGTTCGGCGGGTCGTAGTTGATCACGTGGGTGACCCCGGTGATGTCGAGCCCGCGGGCGGCCACGTCGGTGGCCACGAGCAGGCGCTCGCGCCCGTCCTTGAAGGCGATCATCACGCCGTCCCGCGAGCCCTGGGACATGTCGCCGTGCAGGGCCTTCACCCTGAGCCCCCGCCCGTCGAGCACCCGGGCCAGGCGGTCGACGCCGACCTTCGTGCGCACGAAGACGATGGCCTGGGTCGGCTTCTCCGCCTCGATCACCCGGGCGAGCGCCTCGGGCTTCTCGCGGTCGCCGGCCTCGATGAAGAAGTGCTCGACGGTGTCGATGGTCAGAGTGGCGGCGCGCACCTTCACGGTGACCGGGTCGAGCATGCGGGCCTCGGCGAGCCGGCGGATCTCCTGCGGCATCGTGGCCGAGAACAGCGCGGTCTGGCGCCCACCGGGGGCGCGGGAGAGGATCGTCTCGACGTCCTCGAGGAAGCCGAGGTCGAGCATCTCGTCGGCCTCGTCGAGGACCACGAACCGCACCGAGCTCACCACCAGTTGGTGGCGGCTCATCAGGTCCATCACCCGGCCGACGGTGCCCACCACCACCTGGGCGCCGGCCTTGAGCTGGGCCACCTGTGAGCGGATCGGCGCGCCGCCGAACACGGCCACCACGCCCACGCCGCGGCGCTCGCCGTAGGCCCGGATGGCCTGCGTCACCTGAATGCAGAGCTCGCGCGTGGGGGTGAGGACGAGGGCCTGCACCTCGGGGTCCCGGGGGTCCACGTACTCGAGGAGCGGGAGCCCGAACGCCGCGGTCTTGCCGGTGCCGGTCTGGGCCTGGCCGATGACGTCGCGGCCCGCCAGGAGCTCGGGAATGGCCTGCTCCTGGATGGGCGTGGGGCTGTCGTAGCCCAGGTGGGCCACGGCCTCGACCACCGGAGCGGAGAGGCCGAGATCGGCGAACGTCGGCACGCCCGGAGCGTACTCAGCCGCGTTCGGCCCCGGTGTCAACCGGGAGGGACGTTTCCGGTCGTTCCCTCCCCCAGGAAGGTGAGCAGCTCGCCCGCGGTCTCCTCCGGTAGCTCCTCGGGCAGGAAGTGCCCGCACTCGAGCGCCCGGCCGCGCACGTCGGCCGCCCGCTCGCGCCACACCTCGAGGACCGCCTCGCGCTGTCCCACCTTGCCGTTCGCACCCCAGAGCGCGAGCAGCGGCGCCTCGATCGTCCGGCCGGCGTCGGCCTCGTCGTGCTCGAGGTCGATCGTGGCGGCGGCGCGGTAGTCCTCGCAGCTGGCGTGGATGGCCGCCGGGTCGGAGTAGCAGCGCTCGTACTCGGCCACCGCGTCGGGCGCAAAGGCCTCGATCCCCGGGCCGAGGGCCCCGAGCACGTGGCGGAGATAGAAGCTCGGGTCGGCGCCGATCAGGCGCTCGGGCAGGCCGCCGGGCTGGATCAGGAAGAACCAGTGGTAGTAGGAGCGGGCGAGGTCGGCGTCGGCGGTGGCGAAGACGTGACGGGTGGGGACGATGTCGAGCACGGCGAGGCGGCTCACCCGCTGCGGGTGGTCGAGGGCCATCCGGTGGGCCACCCGCGCGCCGCGATCGTGGCCCACGACCGCGAAGCGCTCGAAGCCGAGACGGGCCATCACCTCGACCTGGTCCGCGGCCATGGCACGCTTCGAGTAGACGGCGTGCTGCTCGTCGCCGGTCGGCTTCGAGGAGTCGCCGTAGCCCCGCAGGTCGGTCATCACCACCGTGAGGCGCTCGGCCAGCAGCGGCGCCACGAGGTGCCACATGACGTGGGTCTGCGGCCAGCCGTGGAGCAGGAGGACCGGCGGGCCCGAGCCGCCACGGCGACCCGCGACCTCCACCTCCCCGACGTCGAGTCGGAGCTCCTCGAAGCCCTCGAGCATCGCGGCGGGCGGCCGTCGCTACGTGGAGGGGTCCAGCAGGAGCTTCCCTCTGGTCCCGCGCCCCTCCATCTCCTCGTGGGCGCGGGAGGCCTCGGAGAGCGGATAGGTGCCGCCGACGATGGGGCGCAGGTCGCCGCTCGCCACCATCTCGAACATCTGCTCGAGTGGCCGGGCGGTCTGCTCCTCGTCGCCGAGCACGTGGAAGAGGTAGAAGCCGACCACCGCGCGGCTGTTGCCGAGGAGGTCGAAGGAGCTCACCTCGTTGCCCTCGCCGCTGGCCGCGCCGTAGGTGACCAGGCGGCCGAAGGGAGCGAGCGCCGCGAGGCTCTGGTCGAACACCCGCCCGCCGGCCATCTCGAGGACCACGTCGACGGGCTCGCCCCCGTTGGCCTCCTTGAGCGCCTCGGTGAGGTCGTCGGCACGAGAGTCGACCACGGCGTCGGCGCCGAGATCGGAGGCCAGCTTCCGCTTCTCCTCGGAGCTCGCGGTGGCGATCACGTTCCCGGCGCCGAAGTGCTTGGCCAGCTGGACGGCCAGGGAGCCGACCCCGCCGGCCGCGGCGTGCACCACCACGCTCTCGCCATCCTGGAGCCGCGCGGAGGTCTTGAGGATGTGCCACGCGGTGAGGCCCTGAAGGAGCACCGCCAGCGCCTGCTCGTCGTCGGCGCCGTCGGGCAGCGGCACGCAGGTGGCCGCCGGGCCGACCGCGTACTCGGCGTAGGCCGCGTTGACGAACGCGATCACGCGCTGGCCGGCCTCGAAGCCCTCGACGGCGCGCTCGACGGTGCCCGCAACCTCCACCCCGGGCGTGAAGGGAAGGGTCTGGGCCTCGACGTAGGCGTCCTGGCGCGCCATCGTGTCGGCGTAGTTGATCCCGGCCCGGGAGACCTTGATCAGCACTTGGCCCTCGCCCGGCTCGGGCTCCGGGGCGTCCACCATCTGGAGGACCTCGGGACCGCCGAACTCGTCGATTCGTATCGCTCGCATGCCGGTCGCACTACCCCCGAGCAGGGACGGGCGAAACCGGGCGGTCCGCAGCCTGCCGATACCCTTGCCCGCCTCGTGAGCCTCCTCGTGGTCGGATCCATCGCCTTCGACGCCGTCACCTCCCCGTTCGGTTCGCGCGACCGGATGCTCGGGGGCTCGGCCGTCCACTTCTCGCTGGCCGCCTCCTTCTTCACCGACGTCCGGGTGGCCGGGCCGGTGGGCGATGACTTCGGGGACGAGGAGCTAGCCGTGCTCCACGAGCGCGGGGTGAACACCGACGACATCGAGCACGTCGAGGGTGGCCAGACCTTCTTCTGGCGCGGGCGCTACGAGTACGACCTGAACACCGCGCACACCGAGGACACCCAGCTCGGCGTGTTCGGCGACTTCTCGCCGAAGCTGTCCTCGGCCTCGACCGGCGCGGAGACGGTGTTCCTCGCCAACATCCAGCCCGACCTCCAGCGCGAGGTGCGAGAGCTCTGCACCGGAGCCGACCTCGTCGGCCTCGACTCCATGAACCTGTGGATCGAGACGGCCCGCGACTCGCTGGTGAAGACCATCGGCGGCGTCGACCTCGTCTTCATGAACGATGCCGAGATCCGCCAGCTCACCGAGGAGCCCAACCTGATCGCCGCTGCGCGCAAGGTGCTCGACATGGGGCCACGCGCGATCGTGGCCAAGCAGGGCGAGTACGGCGCGGCGCTCGTCACCGCCGAGCGCTTCTTCGCGCTCCCGGCCTATCCCCTCGAGACCGTCCGCGACCCGACCGGCGCCGGCGACTCCTTCGCCGGCGGCTTCCTCGGCCACCTCGCCTCCCAGGGCGACGGCGCGGCCGGAGACGAGGCCGTGCTGCGCCGGGCGATGACCTACGGCTCGGTGATGGCCTCCTACAACGTCGAGGACTTCGGCACCGAGCGGGTGCGACGGTTGACGCGCGAGGAGATCGACGGGCGCTTCGAGGAGTTTCTGGACATCACGGCGATCGAGGGAGTTCCGGCGGGCTGAGGGAGGGCGCATGGCGCTCCGAGAAGGCGCGCACGGATGGGCCGTTCGCGGTTAAGCTGCCCCGACCGATGGTCTGGGCGTTCATCTTCCTTTTCGTGGCACTGAAGATCCCCCTTTTGATGCTGCTCTACGTCGTGTGGTGGGCCGTGCACGAGGTGCCGGACGAGGCCGAGGAGGAGCGCCGCGACGACGACGGCGGGGGCGGCAGCCACCGGCCCCGCCCGCGGCGACCGCGTCCCCCGCGTCGCGGGCCCCACGGC
>JBPCQB010000096.1:0-3791 GCA_050998555.1 Thermoleophilaceae bacterium | reverse complement strand
CGGTTTTGTTTTGCCCCGCCCCCGTGTAGGCGATGCGGGCTTGGGTGGTGGCCGGGAACCCCGCGGGCACGTGCCCGGGCCCGACCACGCGGGCCATCTCGGCCACGTTGGCGCCCTTGCCGCCCAGCAGGTCGCGCATCTCCCGCGAACCCTCCGAGAAGTCGTAGACCCACTTGGTGTCGGCTCGAGCGGCCAAGAGGTCGCCTCAGAACCCCGCGTGTGCGGCTGGCGAGTGCCGGGGCGTGCCAGGCAAGGACGCAGCCGGCGTGGCGTGGCAGCGCCACGCGAGCCGGCGAGGACGCCGCCTGGCGCGGCTCCGGCGCCGCCAGACGTGCGCGGGGGGTTGTGAGGCGGCCTCCAAGAGGTCGACCGATGTTACGGCCAGGATCGGCCGGCGGCCATGCCTCAGGCCACCCGGCGGAGCCGCACGTGAGCGTGGTGCTCGAGCGTCTCGACGATGGCCCGGTCGGCCTGGCGCAACGCGGGGTCGGCGGCCGTCGGGGCCTCGGCTAGCGGCCGGGCCAGGGCGGCCACCATGAACTCGTGGCCCGGCCGCTCGAGGGGGAAGGCGCCGGTCTCGCACGCCGAGCACACCACCCCGCCCGCCGCCGGCGAGAAGAGTCCGCCGGACTCGACCTCCCCACAGGTCGCGCAGCTCGCGAGCTCCGGGGCGAAGCCCGCGGCCAGCATCAGCTTCATCCGGAAGGCGAGCGCCTGGGCCCGGGTGGCGGCCTCCGGGGAGCGGTTGAGCAGCGCGAGCTCCTGGCACAGGAGGTTGTAGGCCGGGCGGTTGGGCTCGGCGGCGTCGAAGAGACGGAGCACGGCGTCGGCGGCCTGTACCCCGCGGTCGAGCCCCGCGCGGTGCTCGCGCAGCCGCGCATGGGGGTGGACCGTCTCGGCCGCGGACACCGTGCACAGGTCCCCGCGACCCTCGTGCAGCACGAGCCGCACCCGGAACAGCGGCTCGAGCCGCCCGCCGAAGCGCGAGCGCACCCGTCGCACCCCCTTCGCGATGGCGCCCACCCGCCCGCGCTCCTCGGTGTAGAGGTGGAGCACGCGGTCGGCCTCACCGAACCGGATGGAGCGAAGGACGACGGCCTCGGTCTTGAACGATCCGGGCATGGCTCAGGGGTGGCGGGCCGTGCGGGGTGTGCCCTCAGGCGTCGGATCCACGATCTAGACTGTGGTCATCGTGCCGGACGCCAGGGTTGTCATGTACACCACCGATCCGTGCGGCTTCTGCCGCTCCGCGAAGTCCCTGCTCGAGAGTCGGGCCATCGCCTACGAGGAGATCGACGTGGCCCGCGACCCCGAGGGGCGCCAGCGCCTGCTGGACCTCACGGGGCAGATGACCTTCCCGCAGATCATCATCGACGGCCAGCCGATCGGCGGCTTCCGCGAGCTCCTCGACGCCGACCGCAGCGGTCGGCTCAAGGACCTCGTCGCCGCGGCTTAGGCCGCGGCCTCGGCTGGCAGCGCTCGCACACGTAGGTTCCCCGCCCCGCCGCCCGGATCTTCCGGACCGGCGTCTCGCAGCGCGGGCAGGGCTCTCCCTCGCGGCGATGGACGGCGAAGCGGTCCTGAAAGGAGCCCCGGGCACCGTCCGCGTGGCGGAAGTCGTCGATCGTCGCCCCGCGGGCGTCGATGCCGGCCTCGAGGGTGGCCACCACCGCGTCGCGCAGTGAGGCGAGCTGTACCGGCCGGAGAGTGCCGACCGGGCGCAGGGGATGGAGCGAGGCGGCGAACAGCGCCTCGTCGGCGTAGATGTTGCCCACCCCGGCGATCCGCTCCTGCGAAAGGAGGAAGGCCTTGACCGGAGCTCGCCGTCCGGCGGCCAGGGCCCTCAGAGCCTCCGCGGTGAAGTCCGGGCCGAGGGGCTCGACCCCGAGGCGCGCCGAGAAGTAGGCCTCGCGAGCATCGATGCCGAGGAGCACCACTCCGGTGCCGAAGCGGCGGGGGTCGCAGAAGAGCACCCGGCCCCCGGAGTCGAGCTCGATGCGCACGCGCACGTGGGGACGGTCGCGACGGTCCTCGTCCGCTCCCACGAGCAGCAGGGTCCCGGTCATCCGCAGGTGCATGACCAGGTGGACGTCGCCCTCGAGCTCGACGACGAGGTACTTGCCCCGGCGTGTCAGGCGCTCGACGGACCGGCCCTCGATCGCCGCGGCCACCTCGGCGGGCGGGGCCGGGTCGCTCCAGCGCGGGTCGAGCACCTCGGCACGCTCGAGCCGCCGGCCCTCGAGAGCAGGGGCCAGCTGGCGCCGGATCGTCTCCACCTCGGGCAGCTCGGGCATGTGACCCGAGGCTAGAGCCGCGGGCGTTCGGCCCCTACACGGTGGCGCGGGGATGCGCCCGGAAGTACACGTCCTTCAGCCGGTCACTCGAGAGGTGGGTGTAGAGCTGGGTGGTGGCGACGTCGGCGTGACCGAGCATCTCCTGGACGGCGCGCAGGTCGCAGCCTCCGGCGAGGAGATGGGTGGCGAAGGTGTGGCGCAGGGTGTGGGGGCTCATGCGGTCGGCCAGGCCGGCACGGGCCGCGTGCCCCTGCACGATCTTGTAGAGGCCCTGACGGGTGAGCGCGCCGCCGCGGAAGTTCACGAACAGGCACCGCTCGGCCCGCGCGCCGACCAGCACCAGGCGACCGCGGGTGAGGTAGTTGTCGAGTGCGGTGGCCGCGGTGCGCCCGACCGGGACGACGCGCTCACGGGAGCCCTTGCCCCGCGCCCGCAGGGTCAGCTCCTCGAGGTCGACGTCGCCCACCCGCAGGCCGACCGCCTCCGAGGCCCGGAGCCCGCAGGCGTACATGGTCTCGAGCAGGGCGCGGTCGCGGAGTGCGAGGGGCTCGGTGCCGCGGGGCTGCTCGAGCAGGAGGTTGACCTCGTCGCGGCTGAGCACGTGCGGCAGCCGTGCCCCCCGCCGGGGTGACGCGAGCGTGACCGTCGGATCGGACTCGAGCAGGCTCTCGCGGCGCAGGTGGCGGTAGAAGGAACGCATCGACGCGGTCTTGCGATGCACGGTGGCCGGTGAGGCCGCGGACCGCCCGTTGTCGGTGCCGACGAGGCTCGACAGGTAGTCGGAGAGGTCGGCGCTCGACGCCTGAAGGACGGGTACGGCTCGGGCCTCGAGGAAGCGCCCGAGCTGAAGGAGGTCCGATCGATAGGCCTCGAGGGTGTTTCGCGAGAGCCCGCGCTCGAACTCGAGGTGGGCGAGGAAGTCGAGCACCAGGTGCTCGAAGGCCGGCGAGCGGTCGGGGGCGAGTGTGGCCACGCCGTTCCCGGTTTCGCCCCGGAGGGGGAAGTGCCTGCCCGCTGCACGGGGTCTGTCAGGTGCGGGCAGCCTCTGGAGCTTCGCCCGCGGGGGTCACCGGCGGACCGGCCGGAGCGGCTAGGGCGAGCTGCCGCCGCTGCCGCCGCCGCTGTCGAGCTGCTCGATCCGGCGCTCCAGGGCCTTGACCTGGCTCTGGGCCGCCGCCGCGTCGGACTCCGCCTGCTCGATGCGATTCTCGAGGTCGCCGGTGTCGCTGCCGCCGTTCTCGAGGCTGTCGATCTGATCGGTGAGCTCCTGGTTCGACTTGGAGGTCTCCGAGGAGCGGTCCTCCACCCGCTCGAGGCGATTGGACAGACGTTCGCTGCGGTCGCTCTCCTGCTCCAGCTGCTCCTCGACGTCGGCCACGCGGCGCTGACTGGCCGAGGGGCTCGAGTCCTGGGCGAGGATGGCGATGATCGCGACGGCCGCGGCCACCAGCCCGACCAGCAGGCCGGCGACGGCGAGTCCGCGTAGGCGGCGGATGC
>JBPCQB010000112.1:0-11672 GCA_050998555.1 Thermoleophilaceae bacterium | reverse complement strand
GCCGCGCTCAGCCGCCGAGTAGGGGTTCGCGAAGCGCGCCTTGTAGTCGGCGACCAGCTTCGTGCGGCGGTCCTCGGGGGTCGGTGAGCCGGCGATGTCGCGGCGGTGGATGATGCTGACCGCGCCGTCGGGGCCCATCACCGCCACCTCGGCGGTGGGCCACGCGAAGTTGAAGTCGGCCAGCATGTGCTTCGAGTTCATCACGTCGTAGGCGCCGCCGTAGGCCTTGCGGGTGACCACGGTGAGCTTCGGCACCGTCGCCTCGGTGAACGCGTAGAGCAGCTTGGCCCCGTGGCGGATGATCCCGCCCCATTCCTGGCTCGTGCCGGGCAGGAACCCGGGGACGTCGGTAAAGGTGACGAGCGGGATGTTGAAGGCGTCGCAGAAGCGCACGAAGCGCGCGCCCTTGACCGAGGCGTCGATGTCGAGCACCCCCGCGAGCTGCGAGGGCTGGTTGCCGACGATCCCGACCGGCTGCCCGCCGAGCCGGGCGAAACCCACGATCAGGTTCATGGCGTAGTGCTCGTGGACCTCGAAGAGGTCGCCGTCGTCGACGATGGGGCGGACCACGTCGCGCATGTCGTAGGGCTTGTTCGGCGAGTCGGGGACCACACGGTCGAGGTCCTCGTCCATGCGCTCGGGGTCGTCGCCGGTCTCCATGACCGGCGGCATCTCGAGGTTGTTCTGCGGCAGGAACGAGAGGAGGTAGCGGGTGTCCTCGAGGCACTCGTCCTCGTCGTTCGAGGCGAAGTGCGCGACCCCCGACGTCGAGTTGTGGCTCATCGCCCCGCCGAGGTCCTCGAAGGTGGTCTCCTCACCGGTCACGGTCTTGATGACGTCGGGACCGGTGATGAACATGTGCGAGGTCTCCCTGACCATGAAGATGAAGTCGGTCATGGCCGGGGAGTACACGGCGCCGCCCGCGCACGGGCCCATGATCAGCGAGATCTGAGGGATGACCCCCGAGCACTGCACGTTGCGCACGAACACGTCGCCGTAGGCCCCGAGGGAGACCACTCCCTCCTGGATGCGCGCGCCGCCCGAGTCGTTGATTCCGACCACCGGGCAGCCGATCTTCGCGGCGAGATCCTGGACCTTGCACATCTTCTCGGCCATGACCTCGCCGAGTGAGCCTCCGAACACCGTGAAGTCCTGGCTGAACACGCACACCGGCCGCCCGTCCACCAGCCCGTGGCCGGTGACCACGGCGTCGCCCCAGGGACGGTTCTTGTCCATGTCGAAGTCGGTGGTGCGGTGGCGGACGAAGGTGTCGAGCTCCTCGAAGGACCCGGGATCGAGCAGCTTGTCGATCCGCTCGCGCGCGGTGAGCTTGCCCTTCTCGTGCTGCTTCTCGACCGCCTTCTCCGACGCCGAGTGCACCGCGGCGTGGCGGAGCTCCTCGAGCTGGGCGAGCTTCTCCGCGTAGGTCTCGGGCACGCGCTGGCGCAAGGCCGCGGGAGTGTAGGGCGGTGGCTGAGTACCGGACCGCAGCGTCGTTTTAGGGTGCGCTCGGCGACGCGGCTGGGCCAGAAGGGGGGGCACGCGAGGTTCGTGTCGATCTCACCAGCCGAGGCGCGACTCGAGCGGTGCCGGGTGGACCCTCCCAGCCTCCGCCTTAGCGCACGCCCCGCTTCCGGAGGCGGAGGCATCGAAGACCGCGCGGGACGTAAGATGCGCGCTCTTTCCGCGAGGCCAAGGGGGACACATGGACGGGGACGTCGGTGAGGCCGTCACCTTCGGACTGCTCATCGGATCGGTGGTCGGAGCCCTATGCGGTCTCGTCCCCCTGATATTCGGGGTGGTGCGCAGTCAGATCCCGCTCGCGATCGGCGGCTTCTTCGCGTGCGTCGTCTGCGGCGCGATCCTCGGGCTGATACTCGCGATCCCGATCGCGGCGCTCTTCGCCTACCTCATCGTCAGGGCGAGCCGGAAGCCACCCGTCGCCCCCGGGACGCCCTACGGCGGCCAGTGGTCTCCGCCGGATGCCTACGGCGGAACACAGCCGCCTCCGCCGCCCGGGACCCAGCCCCCGCCGCCGACCTACGGCACCGATTACGGCCCGCCGCCTCCGCCGCCCCCCGGCGGCCCGCGCACCTAGACGGCCGCGCCGCCGGCCGCCCACTTCTCGGCGATGTCGCCGACGAACGGAAGCTTTACGTGGCGCTGCTGGTACCCCTGGATGCACATGTAGATCTGGAGGATGAACGCGCCGAGGACCAGGACCAGGAAGATGATCGACGTGATCGCGGATATCGCCAGGGCCGCCCCAACGCTCGAGACCGATATGGCCGAGGTGATGATTCCGAAGATGATCGACAGACCGATGTAGACCACGGCGAGCCCGATCCCGAGCAGAAGCGACTGCGCCCCGTGGAAGCGAACCTCGCGAGGCTTCTGGGTCAGGAAGACGATGAGCCCGCCGAGTCCGAGGAAGAGGTAGCTCAGGAGGTTGGCGACCGGCGGCTGGAGGCCCGTATCCTGGACGGGCCCCTGCTGCGCCAGTCCACCCGGCTGGCCCTGATGCGGCGGCTGGCCCTGATGCGGCGGCGTACCCGGCTGTCCCGGCGGCGGCGGGGTCCCTCCGGGCTGTCCCTGGCGCGGAGGCGGGTAGCCCCCGGGAGGGGGCGACCCCGGCTGGCCCGGCTGCTGCGGGTTCTGGCCCTGGTAGTCCATCGCGTCCGCCCTTTCGTCTTTACGGTCGGGCGCCGCGCGCCCGGCTCCTGCTCGGCACCCTACTCGCTGGAGCGCCAACGCGCCCGACGGCGAGCCCGCGCCGGCGACGGGCGCACCGGGCGCCCTCATCGTGTTCGCGAACGTCCGAATCACTGCGGTGAGCCCGGCCACCACAACAATCGGGATCGCGGGTTGTTGAATCGGGGCGTGCGCCGATCTCTTCTCGCCGTCCTCGTCCTCCTCGCCGCCGCGGCGGGGGCTCCCTCCGGGGCCTCCGCCGCGCCGACGCCCCCCGAGCGTGCGCTCTACCGCTCGGGCCCCGACGGGCGTTTCCTGCTGGAAGCAGGGTGGTCCTCGCGCGCGGACCCGCGCGGGGTGGGCCTACGTGAGGGCTGGCAGCGCCCCGGCCGCCGCGCCGGCTTCCACCGCGTCTCTGTCCCGCACTCCTTCAACGCGCGCGACCGTGGCGCCGACGGCTTCCGCTCGCGCGTGCAGTGGTACCGCACGTCCTTCCGCACTCCCGCGGGAGGGTCCCTCGCGCAGTGGCGCCTGCGCTTCGAGTCGGTGGGCCGGCGCGCGCAGGTGTACCTGAACGGCCGGCGGGTGGGATACCACGAGGGGGCGCACCTGCCCTTCGAGCTGCCGACCCGCGGCCTGCGCCGCGGGGACAACGAGCTCGTGGTGCGCGTCGACGGCCGCCTCACCCGCACCGACCTGCCTCCGGCCCCCCGTCCGCAGGGCTGGTGGAACCACGGCGGGATCCTCCGCGAGGTCTACCTGCGCCGGGCCGGCGACCTCGACCTGGCCGACCTCGACCTGCGGCCGGCGAACTCCGGACGGGTGGAGGTGCGAGCGGTGGTCCGCAACACCACCTCGCGCGCCCTACCGCTCGACTACACGGTGGAGGTGGCCGGTCCCGGCGGCACCCAGAGCTTCCCGGTCCAGGGCGGCTCGGTCGCTGCCGGAGCGCTCGGGCGCGTCGAGACGACCATCCAGGTGGCCTCGCCCCAGCTCTGGAGCCCGGAGCGGCCGAACCTCTACGAGGCGCGGGTGCGTCTCGGGAGCGGACAGGTGACCACGTCCACGCTCGGGTTCCGCGAGTGGACCCGTGACGGCGAGGGACGGGTGCTCCTGAACGGCCGACCCCTGTCCCTGCGCGGGGCGAGCTTCCACGAGCAGACGCGCACCCGCGGCCACGCGCTCACCGCGGGCGACCGCGCGGTCATCGTCCGCCAGCTCCAGTCCATCGGCGCGGACGTAACGCGCCAGCACTACCCGCCGCACCCGGCCCTGCTCGAGGCCTTCGACCGCGCGGGGATCGTCTTCTGGGAGCAGATCCCGGTGTGGCGGGTGCGCGGGGCGCAGCTGCGGGGGCGGCTGCGCCGAGAGGCGCTCGAGCGCCTGCGCGGAGCCGTGGTGCGCGACCGCAACCACCCCTCGGTGATGGCGTGGTCGATAGCGAACGAGCCGCTGGGAAGCGGGTCGATCGAGGCCGGCTACGTGAGCGCGGCGAAGGCGCTGGTCGACCGCCTCGATCCCTCGCGCCTGCTCGTCGTCGACAAGGCGCTCTCGCCGGGGTCGGACATCCCCGACCACTACCGCCAGCTCGACGCCATCGGCCTGACCGAGTACTCCGGCTGGTACGGGCGCTCGCGGGTCGAGGACCTGCGCCCCGCGCTCGACCGGGTCCACGCGCGCTTCCCAGGGGTCGGCCTGTTCGTCACCGAGTTCGGGGCCGAGGCCAACCGCCGCGGCGGAGCGTCGACCAAGGGCACGTTCGCCTTCCAGCGGTCGTTCACCGCGGAGCAGCTCGCCGTGCTCGACGGAACCCCTTACCTGAGCGGGGCGATGACCTGGCTGCTGCGCGACTTCGCGGTACGCCCGGGCTGGGCGGGCGGGAACCCCCGCCCGAGCCCGCCGGTGAACTACAAGGGCGTATTCACCGAGCGTGGAGCGCCCAAGCCGGTGGCCGCGGTGGTGAGGGAGCGCTTCGGCGCGGTGCCCTCGACGCGAGACCCCTAGCTGAAGTCCGACGAGCCCGACGAGGCGATCGCGGCGATGATGAAGATGATCACGCCGAGCAGGGCAAGGACGAGGAACACCGTGCCGACGATCCCGAGGATCTTCCCCGCCGTGGCCATGCCCCTTCCGCCGTAGGCGCCACCGCTCGTATCGACCGCGGCCTCGGCCTTGCGCCCCTGGGCGATCGCGAACGGCGCGCAGAGGCCGCACATGGTCACGCCGATGAGCCCGAGCACGAGCGCTGCCGTGGCGCCCGGAGCGCTCGGCGGCTCGGCGTATCCGGCGGCCTGATATCCCGGCTGTCCATACGGCTGCTGCGCGTACGGCTGCTGCTGTCCGTACGGCGGCTGCTGCGCGTACGGCTGCTGCTGTCCGTACCCCGGGTCCTGGCCGTACGCGGGCGGTTGCTGTGCGTACCCCTGCTCCTGCTGCCTGTAGGCGGGTTCCTGTCCGCCGTGCTGCGGTTCCTCGGGAGGAGGCGGCGGTGAGCTGGTCATGAGACTCCTAGGCCTAGATTTATCGCCCAGCCTGTCATCAGCACCAGGCCGAAGGCACCGAGCACCGGGCGGGGCCACCCTAACGGCTTCCTGCGGACGACCGCGCCGACGCTCAGAGGAAGTAGGACCGCGGCGAGCGCCAGCACCAGTGGGCCGAGCACGTGCAGCTCGAGCGACGTCCCCCAGAGACCTTGACCCGCCGCGAACAGGCTGCGGGTGAGGCCGCAGAAAGGGCACGGCACGCCGGTCGCCAGGCGGAGCGGGCAGAGGACGGGGCCGTCAGGTATATCTCCGCTCGCGTACCCGAGGGCCGCGGCGCCCAGTGACGCCGCGCATACCCCGGCGAGCGCCACGTCGAGGCCGACGTCGGGTCGGGCGAGGTGCCCGATCATGTGGGTGCCGTCCCGTGCGATGCGCCCACGGTAACCGTGCCGGATCGATCGGATCGCTCCTGGTGATCGGGACAGCGATGCCCTAGATCCGCGCGGCCTTCGCCGCCGCCAGCCCCTCGAGGAACTGCTCGGCCGTGAGCCTCTCGTGCGCCCCGGCCACCTTCGGGCGAAGGCGCGCGGCCAGCTCCTCGGCGAGCTCGGCACGGCCCGGCGCTCCCAGGCTCGCCCGGCGCTCGAGGAACCGCCGGACGGTGCCCAGCTCGTCGGCGTCGATCGCGCTCACGTCCCAGGCGTCGAGCTCCCCCACGTCGGCGGTCGGAGCCTGCGGGGACGATCCGGCCGCCCCGCGTCCGCGCGAGCGGACGCGGTCGCCGTGGCGCTCGCGGACCACGAGGGTGCCGGCCGCCACGTCGCCGAGGCGCTGGTTGTGCCGCCCGGCGAGGATGGCCACCGCGCCCACCCCGTAGAGCGGCGGCGGCACGATGTCCACCAGGCGCACGAGGTTGCGCACCGCGCTCTCGCGGAAGCGCACGGGGTTCCCGCCGACCCGGGCCACCCGCAGGCCCATCAGCCGCTTGCCGGGCGTGCGTCCGGACGCCAGCGTCTCGAACAGGACGTGGTAGCCGAAGATCACGAGGAAGGCCGCGAGCGAGCCGACGGCCGCGATGATCGCGGTCGAGCTCTGCTCGCCGAGGCCGGAGAGCGACAGCACCTGGGACAGTGCGGCGACGAGGCCGAGGAGGATGACGCCCTCGAGCAGGACGTCGACGATCGCCGAGGCGAACCGCGAGCCGACCCCGGCCAACGTCAGCTCGAGCTCGACCCCCTCCGGCGTCGGTACCGTGATGACGTCCTCATACTCCACGGGCGATGATCGTAGGTTCCGCCCGTCCGGCCCAGGCACCGTGACCCTCGAGCGCTTCCTCGAGGAACGGTCCCCGGCGTGGGACGAGCTGGAGGCGCTCGTGGGCGAGGCCCGGGGCCGACCGGAGCGCCTTGGTCCCGACCGCGTGCGGCGCCTCGGCGCCCTCTACCGCGGGGCAGCGGCCGACCTGGCGCTGGCTCGACGGCGGTTCCGGGGTGACCCGGTGCTCGCCCGCCTCGAGGACCTCGTGGGCCGGGCGCGCGGCCTCGTCTACGACGCCGAGCCACGTAGCGGGTCGATCCGGGGGTTCTTCTCCCTCGGCTACTGGCGTCGGGTGCGCGAGCGCCCGGTCGCGCTGCTCGTGTCGGCCCTCCTGCTCTTCGGCCCGGCCGTGCCCGCCTCGCTGTGGGCGGTGGCCGACCCCGGCGCGGCCTCCGGACTCGCGCCCGCCGAGATGCGCTCCGCCGCCGACCCCGGGCCGAAGGGGACCGATCTCGGTCTCACGCCGGCCGAGGAGGCCGCCTTCTCCAGCCAGGTGCTGACCAACAACATCCAGGTCACCTTCCTCGCCTTCGCCGGGGGGATCGTCTTCGGTCTGATGACCGTCCTCGTCCTGCTCTTCAACGGCGTGCTGCTCGGCGTGGTCGGTGGTCTGGCCGCGGGCGCGGGCAACGGCTCGTACTTCGTCGCGCTGGTGGCCGCGCACGGCGTGCTCGAGCTCTCCTGCATCGTGGTGGCCGGCGCCGCCGGCCTGCGCCTCGGGTGGGCGATCATCGAGCCCGGCCATCGCCGTCGCGTCGACTCGTTGGTCACCGAAGCGCGCGCCACCGTCGACCTGGTGCTGGGCACGGCGCCGTGGCTCGTGGTGGCGGGCCTGATCGAGGGCTTCGTCAGCCGGCAGGGCCGCCCGGCGGGGCTGATGCTCGTCATCGGCTTCGCCGTCGGGGCGCTCTACTGGGGCCTCGTGGTCTGGCGCGGCCGCCCGGAGGGTGCCTCGCGCGCGCTCAGAGCCGTGCCCGCGTCTTCGCCCTGAGCAGCGCGGTCACGCAGGCCGCTCCGAGCCGGTCCGGCGGCGCCTCGATCACCTGGGTCCCCAGCCGTCGAAGCCTTCCCGCGACCCGTGAGCGGGCCTCGAGCACCTCGAGTGCCGCGGAGGCGGCGTAGACGTCGAGCGGACGCTCGGGCGGGGTGGAGACCATCCCCTCGAGCTCGGGGTCCGAGACGCTCGCCACCGCCACCGCGTGACGTCGCGCCAGCACCGGCATCGCCTCGAGCAGGGTTCCGGCCGCGGACTCGTCGAGGAGGTCGGTGAGGACGAGCACCCACGCGCGCTTGGCGTTGCCCACCGCGCGGAAGGCCAGCTCGTAGTCGGAGTCGACGGACCTCGGCTCGAGGTCGAACAGCGCCCGGACCACGGTCTGCCCGGCCGCCCGGCCCGGGGCCAGGCGGCGACGCACCTCGTCGTCGAAGGCCACGAGGCCGCAGCGGTCGCCGAGCTCGTCGGCGCTGAGAGCGACGGTCGTGGCCGCGTCGACGGCGGCGTCGAGGCGGGTGCGGTCGCCCACCGGCGCGGCCATCAGCCGCCCGGCGTCGATCAGGCAGACGATCTCCCGGTCCTGCTCGACGCGGTACTGGTTGCTCATGGGCCGCCCGAGGCGGGCGGTGGCGCGCCAGCTGACCTGGCGCACGCCGTCGTCGGGCAAGTACTCGCGAATCGACTCGAACTCGGTGCCGAGGCCGAGCTGGCCGCGGCGCAGCCGTCCGGCGTCCCCGAACCGCCCCTGGCGTACCGCGAGCGCGACGCGGGTGGCGGCCGGCAGGTCTGGATAGACCAGCACCTCCCGCTCCTCGCCGACCGTGTGGAACCAGCGCCCGAGGCCGAGCGCTCCCTCCCGTCGCACGGCCAGCGCCGGCAGCCGGTGGCGCCCGCGGCGGCGCGGGAGGAGGCTGACGTCGAGGTGCCCGTCCGCCTCCGAGGGCTCGACGCCCAGATCGGGCAGCGCGGGCTGGCGGAGCCGCAGGCGTCCGGTCAGGGGCTCGGTGGGCGTGGCCTCGAGCCGGGCCCGAACGCCTCGGGACAGCACCCGCGGAAGGCGCCGGTCGACCCCCGGCGCGCGGCGCACCGACACCGCGTCGTAGACGCCGGCGGCGAGGAGCACCAGCGCGGCGGACACGGCCAGCGCCGTCGGGAGGACGAGCGCGCCGGCGGCCACCACCGCGAGCATCCAGGCGGTGCGGGGCGTGGGGCTCAGAGGTCAGGCCCCGGCTAGCGGGGGACCGGGACCGCGCCGAGCGCGGCCTCGACCGCGTCGTCGGGCGTGTAGCGCTCGAGCTCGGCCTCGGGCCGCAGAAGGAGGCGGTGGCGCAGCACGGGTCGCGCCATGCGCACGACGTCGTCGGGGGTGACGTAGGTGCGCCCGGCCATCTGGGCGGCGGCCTTCGCGGCCACCAGCAGGTGGACGGCGGCGCGCGGGCTCGCTCCGAGCGAGACGCTCGGCACCGATCGCGTCTCCCGCACGACGGTGGCCACGTAGACGGCCACCTCGTCGGTCACCTCGGTGCGGTCGAGCGCCTCGCGCGCGCCGCGCATGCCCTCGGCGTCGGCCACGCTCTGCACGAGCTCGAGGGTCGCGGGGGAGACCCCCCGCACGGCCAGGCGCAGCATCGCGAGCTCGTGCTCCTCGGATGGGTAGCCGACGTCGACCTTGACCATGAACCGGTCGAGCTGGGCCTCCGGCAGCGGGTAGGTGCCCTCGTACTCGACCGGGTTCTGTGTGGCCACCACGAGGAAGGGGTCGGGCAGGGCGCGCGACTCGCCCTCCACGGTCACCTGCGCCTCCTGCATGGCCTCGAGCAGCGCCGCCTGGGTCTTCGGCGGCGTGCGGTTCACCTCGTCGGCCAGGAGGACGCTCGTGAAGATCGGTCCCGGGCGGAAGGCGAGCTCACCCTGGCGGAGGGTCATCGTGCCGGTCACGTCCGAGGGCAGCATGTCGGGAGTGAACTGAAGCCTGCGGAACGGGAGCCCGAGCGCTCGGGACATCGCGTTGGCCAGCAGCGTCTTCGCCACGCCGGGCACGCCCTCGAGCAGCACGTGGCCACGCGCGGCGGCGGCGGCGAGCATCAGCTCGACCGCGTCCTCCTGGCCCACCACGACCTTGCCCACCTCGCCGAGCACCCTGTCGCGAAGCTCCCTCATCTCCCGGCGCCGTTCAACCGCGCGAGCGCTCGTCCCACCGCCATCACCTCCTCGTCGGTCCCCACCCTTCCCCGCATGGCCCGGAGCTCCGGCTCCGAGAGCCCCACGCGCTCGGCCGCTCGTCGCAGCCGCTCCTCGCTCGCGTCCCGCGGGACGCCCGTGCGCCGCTCGAGGCTAGAGCGGGCGGCCGCCCGCACGGGCGCCACGCCTTCGTCCCGTCGCTTGGTGCGAGCGATGGCGCCGGCGATCGCGCTCACGTAGGCGCTCCGCGGAGGAGGCAGCGCTCGCACGCGCTCCTCGGCCGGGCCGAGGCGCCGCCCGCGGGCCACCATGAAGAGGAGGCCGGCCAGCGCCAGGCCGCCGATGGCGAGCCGCCACGACAGGGGGATGGCCTCGATGCCGGTGGCCTCGCCGAAGCCGTGCGCGCTCTCGAGGAAGGCCACCGGCCGGTTGCGCCCGCCGGCCAGCGCGAGGCCGAGCGCGGCGTTGTCGGCCCTCGCGAGGTGGCGATTCTGAAGCGGGGAGGCGTCGGCCATGAGCACCACCCGCCCCCGACCGACGGCGGCCACCGCCATCACCGCACGCCCCGGGCGGCCGAGCACGGGAAGCGCGTCTCCGCCCGCCCCGAAGGCGCCACGCCCGGCGCCGCGCGCCACTCCTACGCCGGCCGACTCGGGGACGGGCGCGAGCACCTGCGCGCGGGCCACGCCGCGGCGCTCCCACCTGGGCGCTCGCGGCACCACCCGGCGCAGCCACCGCTCCGGATACGTGCCACCGGCCACGAGCCGGCCCCCTTCGCTCACGAAGCGCCGCAGCGCCCGGCCCTCCGGGGCGCTCACGGAGTCGGGGTCGAGGACCACGACCGTTGCGTCGCGGCCGAGCGGTGCCCGATCGGCTCGGGCGCGCACGCGGCTCACGTCGTGTCCGTTTCGAGCGAGCAGGTCCGCGTAGGCGGCGAGGCCCTCGGGCGCGGTGGCGTAGGTGGAGGACGGAGGACCTCCCGGGCGGGTGACGAGCCCCCCGAGCGTCGCGATCAGCACGTTCACCGCCACCACGAGCACGAACGCCACCACCCCGCGCCTGATCCATCTCCGCCGGGAGGCCGGGCTCACGCGCTTCCCACCTCCTGGAGCACCCGCGGCCATCCGGCGCGGGCGGCCGCCACGTCGCCCAGCTCGGCCGCGCGGCCGCCGTAGACCACCTCCTCGAAGGCCAGGGCCAGCTCCCCGAGGGTGCTCGAGCGAAGCCGGCGCACCACCTCGCCGGTGGTGAGCGAGGGGCGCATCTCGATCGCCCGCGCCGTCTCCAGGCGCATGAGGCCGGCGCTGAAGCGAAGGCGCAGCGCCCGCGCGAGCTCACCTCGCCCCTCGGCCTCCTCCGCGGAGCGCTCGAGCGCGGACGGGTCCCCGCCTTGCGTCTCATCCGGCCCGGCGCCGATGGCTGACCCCTCGCCCCCGGGTGCCGCGCCGCGGCGGCGGAGGAGTCGCACCACCACCACCGCTGCGAGGGCGACGATCGGCAGCGAGATGAGCAGCAGCACGATCGACCCCCCCGGCGAGAGCTCGTCGCCACCCGCGGGGGCGGGCCCCTCGGCCGGCGGGGGGTCGCCCTCGAGGCCGGGCAGCAGATCGGCGATCCACTCGAGCAGGCGCTCCACGGCAAGTCCCAGGGCCTCGATCGGCCCGGCCAGCGGGCGCGGCTCCTCGGTCGCGCTGAAGCGCCGCTCGGAGAGGATCTCGCGCGCGTCGGCGCGGGCCGATGCCCCGTTCGCCGCCGCGGGGACCGCCGGCGCGGCGAGGGCGTCGAGCCGGCGCCGCAGCAACGCCCCGCGTGCTCCCTCGAGGGCGGCGCCCACGTCGGCGGGGCGGCCGTCCACCCGGTCCACCCGCCTGAGCTCGGCGAGGGCCCGGGGGCTCGAGCGCGCATCCCCGGCGAGCTCGCGGAGCTCCGCGGCGCGGAAGGCGCTCGCGAGCGCCTTGACCGGTGCGAGCGCGCTCACCAGGAAGGTTCCGAACACCACCGCGAAC
>JBPCQB010000069.1:0-11580 GCA_050998555.1 Thermoleophilaceae bacterium | reverse complement strand
AGCTCCCGCTCCTCGCGGCGGAGGTCCGCCCGCTCGGCGTCCCGTTGCGAGCTGACGGACACGTACTCTCCCGCCGCCATCGAGAGCGCGCCCGCGACGAGACCGGCGACACCGGCGGTCACTATCACCCCCGCGGATGCCCCGGCGGCCGCCACTCCGAGGACGAGGCTGGCGGTGGAGACGATGCCATCGTTGGCCCCAAGAACGGCCGCGCGCAACCAGAGTGCCCGGTTGCCGAAGTGCTCGTCCGGCGGCCGGGCGATTCGGGGCATCATCCAGCGTCCCGGACGGGATGCCGCGTGGCTCGCACCGTCATCTCGCCAGATTAAGCTCGCCCTGCCCGACGCGAGCCGTAGCGGCCATCGATCCCTACGAGCGGCTCGACCTCGCTTGAGCGGACCGGAACCTGCCGCGATCGCCGAGCACGGGGTGGTCGGCCGCGGACCACGGCCACAGCCGGTAGGTCGAAGGACGGAGATCGGGGTGCGAGCCGAAGACGAGTATCACCAGCATGGCGCCGTAGACGGGCAGGTGGCCGATCAGCTCCACGCTCGCGAAGAACCACAGGGTGGCGTTGAACGGGACCCCGACCATCAGCACGATCACCTGAGGTAGGGCGCCGCTGATCAGCAGCAGGCCGAAGAGGATCTCCATGGCCCCGGCCAGCCGCACGAACTCGAGGTCGCTCATGCCGATGCCGACGGCCTGGGCCACGTTCAGCTCCGGGTTCTCCTGGAGGAAGGCGAGGGCCAGGTCGGGGTTGGCCAGCTTCTCGACGAAGGCCACTGCGATCAGGGCCGTGCCGGCGGCCACGCGCAGCGCCCAGAGGGCTCGGGCGGCGGCCACCGGGTCGAGGTCGGCGGCACGGCCCTGCTCGTAGTCGGCCGACCAGCGGCCGGGGCCGGCCAGGATCACGAAGAACGCCAGCCCGAGCAGGTCGATCCTCTGCAGGACTGGCGAGACGCCGAACTCGAGCATCCCGAGCGGACCGGCCACCACGAGCAGCGCCGCCGCCGGCCGCGCCTGATAGCCCGTGGCCAGCCCGACCGCCACCACGGCCATGACGGCGCCGAGGAGGATGCCCGGGACGTCGGGCGCCAGAGGCATCGCGGGCGAGAGGTAGACGCCGAGTGAGAGCAGCCCCACGAGCGAGACCGCCAGGTGAAGGCGAACCGCGAAGGGCATGAAGGGGGCCATCCGGGCCAGGAAGGGCACGTCGACCCCGGACCACGCCCGGTTCACGAGCCGCACGATCAGCGTGGCCATGACCGCGGCGCCGAGGAGGGCGAGGGTGAGTGGCTGGCCGGCGAACGACCAGTCGACGTTCCCCGGATCCTTCACGAACCAGGTCTCGTGCGCGAGCAGGGGGAGCACGAGCGCGAAGCTAACCACCGTGGCGACGTGGTGGCGCTGCGCTCGGCCCGCCGGACGCGGCCATCACCCCCCTGCCACCGGCGCCGTATCCGGCGGCTCCCTCCCCGACAGGTACGACAGCGCTCCGCTCGCCACCGCCGTCACCGGAACGGCGATCAGCGCGCCGACCACGCCGGCCACCGCGGTGCCACCGGCGAGGGCCAGGAGGATCAGCAGGGGGTGCAGCTCGAGCGAGCTGCCGACCACGTAGGGGTAGAGGAGGTTGCCCTCCACCTGCTGGACGATGAGGACGGCGACGAGGATGATGATCGCGTCGGTCAGCCCGTTGGTCACCAGGGTCACGAGCACGGCCACCCCCCCGGCCGCCACAGCACCGATCAGCGGGAAGAACGCCCCGAGGAAGGTGAGCACGACGATCGGGAGGGTGAGCGGTACGCCGACGGCCAGCAGGGCCAGGCCGATCAGCACCGAATCGGCGACCGCGACGACGATGATCCCCCGCGAGTAGGCCTTGAGGATCGTGAATGTCCGCTTGCCCAGCGCGTGGGCGTCGTCCCGGACGCTCTGGCGCAGGAGACCGACCAGGCCGCCCCAGATCCGTCGTCCGTCGTTGATGAAGAAGAAGGCGACGATCAGCGTGAGGATGGCCTGGGCGAGCACGTTCGCGAAGATCGTCGCGCCGGTGAGCACGCCGGTCGCGATGCCGCCGAGGCTCCCACGCAGGCGCTCGATCGCCATGTTGACCGCGCCGTCGATCTGCGCCTGGGTTATCCCGAGCGGGCCCTGGACGAGATAAGCCGTCACCTGCTGGAAGCCCGCCCTCGCCTGCTGGCCCAGCTCGTCGGACTGCGCGGCCACCGCGGGCACGATCGAGGCGAGGAGTCCGATGACCAACAGCAGCGCGCCCACGACCACGATCGCGGTGGCGAGGAGCTTGGGCACGCGCTTGCGGTGCAACCAGTTCGCAGGCGGAGCCAGGAGGCTCGCGAGCAGCAGGGCGATGAGGACGGGGAGCACCACCGCGCTCAACCGGACGAGCCCGTAGACGATCACGGTGAGCGCCGCCACGATCAGCAGGAAGCGCAGGCTCATCGTGGCGGCCCACTTCAGGGTCTGGGGAGCGTCACGGTCGTGCGAGCGGGACGCATATCGGGCCTCGCGCGGCGTGGGCGGCTTCGCACCTCCGTCGCCGCTCACGCGCGGGGCGCCATCGGGCGCCGGCTCTCCGTCGCGGTCCGATCCTGCGGTGGACTCGCGCTCGCGCTCGGACGCCATGGCGTGGTTATTACCCGCGTACGAGCCGCTTGTACGTGATCCGGTGTGGGCGGTCGGCCGCCGGCCCGAGCTCGCGACGGCGCGCCTGCTCGTAGTCCTCGAAGTTGCCCTCGAAGAAGCGGACCTTCGAGTCGCCCTCGAAGGCCAGCACGTGGGTGGCGATGCGGTCGAGGAACCAGCGGTCGTGCGAGATCACCACCGCGCAGCCGGCGAAGTGAAGGAGCGCCTCCTCGAGCCCTCGCAGGGTGTCCACGTCGAGGTCGTTGGTCGGCTCGTCGAGCAGCAGCAGGTTGCCGCCGCTGCGCAGGAGCTTGGCCAGGTGGAGGCGATTGCGCTCCCCGCCCGAGAGGTCGGCCACCTTCTTCTGCTGGTCGCCGCCCTTGAAGTTGAACGACGCGGTGTAGGCCCGCGAGTTCATCTCCCGGCCGCCGACCTCGATGTGGTCGGCCCCGCCGGAGATCTCCTGCCACACGGTCTTCTCGCCGTCGAGCGCGTCGCGCGACTGGTCGACGTAGGCGAGGTCGACGGTGTCGCCCACCCGCACCTCGCCCTCGTCCGGCTGCTCCTGCCCGGTGATCATGCGGAACAGCGTGGTCTTGCCCGCACCGTTCGGGCCGATCACGCCGACGATCCCGCCGCGGGGGAGGGTGAAGCTCAGGCCGTCTATCAGCAGGCGCTCGCCGAAGCCCTTGCTCACGCCCTCGGCCTGGACCACCACGTCGCCCAGGCGTCGCCCGGTCGGGATGTTGATCTGCACCTGGTCGAGGCGCTTGCTCTGCTCCTCGGCCACCAGGTCGTCGAAGCGGGCGATGCGCGCCTTCGAGGCCTGCCGGCGGGCCCCCTGGTTCTGGCGCACCCACTCGAGCTCCTGGTGGATCGTCCGCCGCCGCGCGGAGTCCTGGCGGTCCTCGACCTCGAGGCGCTTCTCCTTCTGCTCGAGCCAGCCCGTGTAGTTGCCCTTGAAGGGGATGCCGCGGCCGCGGTCGAGCTCGAGGATCCAGCCCGTGACGTTGTCGAGGAAGTAGCGGTCGTGGGTGACGATGACGACCGTGCCGGCGTAGTCGCGCAGGTGGCGCTCGAGCCACGCCACCGACTCGGCGTCCAGGTGGTTGGTGGGCTCGTCGAGCAGGAGCAGGTCGGGCTGACGCAGCAGCAGGCGACAGAGCGCCACCCGGCGACGCTCGCCGCCCGAGAGCATGGAGACGTCGGCGTCGCCGGGGGGCAGGCGCAGGGCGTCCATCGCCTGGTCGAGCCGCGAGTCGAGGTTCCACGCGTCGGCGGCATCGATCTGCTCCTGGACGCGGGCCATCTCGTCGGCGGTCTCGTCCGAGTAGTTCATCGCCAGCTCCTCGAAGCGCTCGAGCAGGCCGCGGAGCTCGCTCATCCCCTCCTCGACGTTGCCGCGCACGTCCTTGCCCTCGTCCAGCTCGGGCTCCTGCTCGAGGAACCCGACCGTCGCGCCGGGGGCCAGCTTCGCCTCGCCCTGGTACTCGGTGTCGCGTCCGGCCATGATCCGCAGCAGGGTGGACTTGCCGGCGCCGTTGTAGCCCAGCACGCCGATCTTCGCGCCCGGGAAGAGGGACACGGAGATGTCCTCGAGCACGGTCTTCTGCGGCGGGTGCACGCGCGAGAGGCGGTGCATGGTGAACACGTACTGGCTGGACATCGGCTGGGAGGGTAGAAGCGCCGGGGGTGGACGGCCCGCCCGCCTCTCAGCGGTCGGCGAGGGCGAAGATCTCGCGACCCGCGGTGGTGAGCTCGCGCGGATCGAGTCCGGCGAGGCCGAGCACCTTCCTCAGCGTCGCGGGCGTGAAGCGGTGCACGGGAGGGGCCAGCGGGTCGAAGTCCGCGTCGAAGCCCTTGCGCAGGAGGTCGAGCGCGGTCTGGCGGTCGTGGAGCGGAGTGGTGATGGCGAGCGTGCCGAGCGGCGCCAGCACGCGCTTGATCTCGGGGAACAGGCGCCGCAGGTCGGGCACGTGCTCGAGCGTGTCGGCGCAGAGGACGAGGTCGAACGACGCGTCCTCGAAGGGGAGCGGCCCGTGGGGGTCGAGCGCGACGATGCGGGCGCCGGCCAGCCGCGCGCGGGCGCGCTTGAGCGCGACGACCGAGACGTCGGCGGCCGTGAGCTCGTCCGCGGCGAGCTCGCGGGTGAGGATCCCGTCGCCGCACCCGAGGTCGAGCGCGCGCTCCGCCGAGCCCAGATCGCGCACGAAGTCGACCTTCCCGCGCGCGGGGGCGCCGGACGCCTCCGGGACCAGCTCCCAGAAGTCGTCGTACAGCTCGCTCGTCATGCTCCCGGGCACCCTAATGGGGCGCTGGTAGATCGGCGCTCGACCTGCCAAGCTGTCGGGCATGAGTGCCGTGGAGCCGATGCGGTCGACCCCCGCTCACGCGCTGCGGTTCGGGATCGACTGCCTCCTGGCCGACACGCGGCGCACGTTGCTCGACGCGATCGGCACCGAGACGATCATCGCCGGCGCCTACACCGACGGCAAGGACGGCTCGATCTGCCCGAGCGTCGTGATCCACCGGCGCGGGGCGGAGGGCAACCTCACCGGCTTCGCCCGGGCCTGGGACGCGTTCACGGGCGCGGTGCCCGGCCGGCCGCGGGTGGCCACCGGCCACGAGATGCGGGTGCTCCGGGAGATGCTCGAGGCCAGCCTCGCCCGGGAGGAGGGACGGCGCGAGCGGGTGCGCCGGGCCCTGGGGCCGACGCCGGGCTCGCGGCCGGCTTCCGGCGCCTCCGCAGCGCTCACCGAGACCGTCCCGCCGGGCCGAGACGGGCCCGCGCCCGGCATCGAGCAGCCGATGCCCGCGCGCTCCTAGCCCAGCCGGCCGGTCTGGCGGGCGGCGTCCTCCGCGGCGTCGAGCTGGGCCTCGACCAGGTCGAGCCCCTCCTCCCAGAACGCCGGATCGGTGAGGTCGACGCCGACGATCCGTCCCAGGTCCTCCGGGCTCTGCGAGCCGCCGGCGGAGAGCATCTCCAGGTAGCTCGGGACGAAGCTCGCCCCCTCCTCGAGGTAGCGCTTGTAGACCGACAGCGCGAGCAGCTGCCCGTACGCGTAGGCGTACACGTAGCCCGGCACGTTCACGAAGTGCGGCACGTAGGACCACCACGAGCGGTAGCCCTCGGTCACCTCGACGGAGTCCCCGAGCATCTCCTCCTGGGACTCCGCCCACAGCTCGCCGAAGCGCTCGACGGACAGCTCGCCCTCCTCGCGCCGCGAGGTGTGGACCAGGTGCTCGAAGCGGTTCATCGCGGTCTGGCGGAACACGGTGGCGATGGCGCCCTCGATGGACTCGGCGAGGAGGGAGAGCCGGACCTCGGGGTCCTCGGTGCGCTCGAGCAGGTTGCCGAAGGTCACCGTCTCCCCGAACACCGACGCGGTCTCGGCCACCGTGAGCGGCGTCGACTGGTGGAAGATTCCCTGGCTCGCGCCGAGCGCCTGGTGCACGCCGTGTCCGAGCTCGTGGGCGAGGGTGAGCACGTCGCGCGAGCGCGCCGTGTAGTTGAGCATCACGTAGGGGTGGACCGAGGGCACGGTCGACGCGCTGAACGCGCCCGGGCGCTTGCCGGCGCGCACCGGCGCGTCGATCCAGCGCTCGTCGAAGAAGCGCCGCGCGAGATCGGCCAGCTCGCCGGAGAACGAGGCGTAGGAGTCGAGGACGATGTCGCGGGCGTCGCCCCATACCACCGTCTCCTCCGCGTCGGTGACCGCGGCCATGCGGTCGTAGTCGGCCAGCCGGTCGATCCCCAGCATCTCGGCCTTGAGGCGATACCAGCGCTGGGGGAGCGCGTAGCGCCCGCGTACCGCCTCGACGAGGGCCTCGACCGACTCGTCGCTGGCCTCGTTGGCGAGGTTCCGCGAGGCCAGCCAGTTCGGATAGTGGCGCAGCCGGTCGTCCACCGCCTTGTCGTGCAGCAGGGTGTTGAAGATGAACGCCCGGGTGCGGAGGCCGGGCTCGAGCGCGGCGGTCACGGACTCGGCGGTGGCGCGGCGCACCTCGCGGTCGGGGGAGTGGAGCCGCGAGAGGGCGATCTCGAGCGACACGCGCTCCTCGGGGAGGCCGACGTCGATGGCCGAGGTCAGCTCCTCGAACAGCCGGTTCCAGGCGCCGCGCGAGGTGACCGACTTCTCGGCCATCACCCGCTCCTCGGCCTCTGAGAGCAGGTGCGGGCGGTAGCGGCGGGTGTTACGCAGGTGGTGGCCGCAGAACTCGAGGCCGGGAGCGGCGAGCAGCTCCTCGGCGCGCTCGTCGGGGAGTGCGGCCCACTCGAGCTCGAAGAAGAGCAGCCGCGTCTGGAGGGCGGTGGAGCGCTCCTCGACGCTCTGCATCAGCGCGCCGCGCTTGGGGTCGGCGGTGTCGGTCGAGAAGGCGAGCGTCGCGTAGTAGGCCGCGCGCGCGACCAGATCCTCGATCGCCCCGAGCTCGGTCATGGCCTCGGCGAGGCCCGCGGAGTCGAGCTCGCCGACCGTTCCCTGGTAGAGGTTCGCGAACGCATCGGCGCGTTCGCCGGCCTGGACGAGCATGCGGTCGAGCCCCGCCTCGCCCTGCCCGTCCACGAGCGGCTCGAGGTCCCAGGCGGTGTCCAGGAGCTCGGGGTCCTCCATTGCTGCGGTGGGGGCGGCGATGGGCCGAGGCTATCCATCCCGGCCCAGGCGCCGCGTGCCTCTCGGGAGAGCTACCCGCCGCAGTTCGGCCAGGCGCTCTTGCCCTGCTGGGCGACGAGCGTGGCCGCGCGCCGATCCTGCTCGGCCTCGGAGGCGGCCGCCGGGTCGCCGCTGCCGCCGATCGACTGCCACGTCTGGCGGTCGAACTGGTACTTGCCGCGGTACTGCCCGCCGCCGCCGTTGGCGCTCGGGTCACCGCCCGACTCGCACGCGGCGATGGACTCGAGGCCGGCTCCGGCCGTGGAGGAGGAGGAGCCGCCCGACGCGTCCGCGGTCGAGCCCGAGCGGCCGTCGCGCAGCATCTGGCGCAGGTCTACGATCGACGTGCGCAGCTCCCGCCGGGTGGCCGAGCGCGCTCGGCCACCGTCGCGCACGCCGTCCTCGACGATGTTGCGCCCGGGGGAGAGGTCCCGACGCTTCGCCCGTCGATACAACGTCCGGTAGGAGCGCGCGAGGCGCTCCTCGGCGCGGCCCGGGCGGGAGATCGGGACATCGGCCACCGGGCGCAGGGGCTGCGCGCCCAGGGCCTCGAAGGGCTCCTGGGCGAGCGGGCCCGCGGCGTCGAGTGTCCGGAGGGGAGCAGCCTTCGCGGGGTCGGCCGCCGCGACAGTCGCCGGGGCGGCGGCGACCAGCCCGAGGACGCCGGCAGCGACGATCTGGTTGCGGGTCTTCAGCATGGGTACCTCCAAGGTCCAGGGTCCCGGCAGGACCGGCGCGAGAGGGATCTCGGCGGTCCGGCGTACCGGGCCGGGCGTAGAGCGTCCGGCCGCCCTGTCGGTGTTCAGGGCCGGAGCGCGTCCTGTTGCAGCGGGGGAGTGTGGAGACCGGTGGGGCGAGCGCCTGTGCCAGTGGTCACACAGGCGCGGGCGCCCGCGCGGCCCCGGAGGGCACACCGTCGGCGGCGGCCAGGCCGTCGAGCACGACGACGGCGTCGTCGGCGGGGGCGATGGTCACGGTCCGCCTCCGCGGGCGCTCGGCGCCCGGCCGGGGCGCTCGAAGCCGCGCGCGCTCCACCATCGCGCGCAGCACGACCTTCATCTCGTACTGGGCGAACGCGGCGCCGATGCAGCGGCGGATGCCGCCGCCGAAGGGGATCCACGAGTAGGTCTCCGCCGGTCGCTCGAGGAAGCGCTCGGGGCGGAACTCGGCCGGCTCGGGGTAGATCTCCGGACGGCGGTGGACGAGGTAGATGCAGGGGGCCACGACCGTGCCCGCGGGCAGGTCGAGCCCCGCGACCGTGAGCGGCCGAGTGAGCCTCCGAGCGACGAGCATGATCACCGGGCGCAGCCGCAGCGTCTCCTTGACGACGGCGTCGAGGTAGCCGTCGTCCTCGCCCCCGGCCACCTCCCGCTCGAGTCGTTCGAGCACCGCGGGGCGTCGCAGCAGCCGCTCCCACGCCCAGGCCAGTGCCGTGGCCGTGGTCTCGTGGCCGGCGACGAGCATGGTCATGAGCTCGTCGCGAAGCTCGACGTCGGAGAGCGACGCCCCCTGCTCGTCCCGGGCGGCGAGCAGCATGGAGAGGACGTCCTCACGCTCCCCGGCGTCGGCCTCGTCGCGCCGGCGGGCGATCTCCTCGTAGAGGATGGCGTCGACCTCCTCGGAGGCGCGCTGGAACGCTCGCCACGAGCTGCCCGGGCCGCTGTAGGCGCGCAGGGCGGGCATGGCGAGCAGGGGGAAGTTCCGCGTGGTGAGGTCCAGCATGCGGGCAAGGCGCCCGCCCAGCTCCTCGAGGCGCCCGGCGTCCTCGATGCCGAACACCGCCCGCATGATGATCTCGAGCGTGATGGCCTGGGTGCGCTCGCGCAGGCGCAGCGGCTCTCCCACCGGCCAGCGCTCCATCTCGCGGTCGGTCACCTCTCGCATGACCTCTCCGTAGCGCTGCATCCGGGCTCCGTGGAAGGGCGGAAGCATGAGCTTGCGCTGGCGCAGGTGGCGCGGGCCGTCGAGCAGGAGCACCGAATGGCGGCCCACCACGGGCTCGAGGATCGCGTTGGCCTCGCCGGCGCGCAGGACGTCGGCGTCCCCGGTGAACACCTCCTTGACGGCATCCGGATGCGAGAGCATGACCACATTCCCGAGACCGGCCAGCCGCAACGTGAACGCGTCGCCGTAGCGGCGCGCGCAGCGCTCGAGGGTGACGAGCGGGCGGGCGGTCCAGCGGACGGTCTGGAGGGCCAGGGGCGACGACGGCCCGGGCGGCAGAGTCATGTACGGCACGGTACACGATTCGCCCCGTTCGCCCGTGGGGTCGCGGACACGCTGCGCGTCAGCCGACGACCAGGCGGTAGGCCTCGTGCTCGACGGTGAACCGGGCCCCGCCGCGCGCGAGGATCTCCCCGTCCACGTTGAAACCGGTGTCGGCCGGGACGTCGAGATCGAGCGTCTCCGCCCGGTAGTGGTAGACGCCGCGCTGGTCGGCGATCCGGCCGGAACGCAGCCCCCACCCGTGGAGCACGAGCCGGGCCCGCGAGCCGGCCTCGATGACCGTGACGTCCAGCCAGCCGTCGCTCGGGTCGGCCTCGGCCACGCTCGATCCGGCGCCGAAGTGACCCGAGCTCGACACGATCACCTGCCAGGCCGGGCCGGCGAAGACATCACGACCGTCGGCGCTCAGGCGGCACGGGACCGCCGGCTCGGTGAGGGCGGCCCGGGCTGCGCCCAGCACGTAGGCCAGCACGCCGAAGCGCTGCTTGTAGGGGGCGGCCAGGCTGGCCGCCCTGGCCGCGAGCCCCGCGCTCGCCACGTTCACGAAGGGCCTTCCGTCCATGCGGGCCAGCTCGCGGACGCGCTCATGGGTGCCGGCCGCGGCGATGCGGCATGCCTCGTCGGGATCGCTCGGCAGCCCCGCCCCGCGCGCGAAGTCGTTGGCCGTGCCGGACGGGATGACCGCGAGCGCCGCTCCCACCTCTCCGGCCGCGGCGGCGGCCGGGGCGATGGAGCCGTCGCCGCCGGCCACGGCCAGGCGGTCGGGCCGGATCGCGACGGCCTCGCGGAGTCCCTCGATCGGGAAGACGTCGACGCTCGCCCCGTGGCGGACGAGCAGCCGCTCGAGGTCCTCGGGGTCGCAGCCGGTGCCCGAGCCCTCGTTGGCGAGCAGCGCTACGCGCGGCACCGCGCGCGTCCGGGAGGGAGGAGACGGGTCTCGGGTAGCGTCAGGCGCCGGATTATGGCGAGGTGCTTCGTGACCCGGACGCTGCCCGGTGATGCCGTCGAGCGCCTGGCGCGCGAGCACGACGTGGAGGTGTGGCCCGACGAGATGCCGCCGTCGCGCGAGGAGATCGCCCGGCGCCTGGGCGACGGGGTCGAGGGATTGCTCACCCTCCTCACCGACCCGATCGACGGAGATCTCCTCGCCGGCGCGTCCGGACTGCGGGCGATCGCGAACTACGCGGTGGGCTCCGACAACGTCGACGTGGGGGCGGCCACGGCGCACGGAGTGCCCGTGGGCACGACTCCCGACGTGCTGACCGAGACGACCGCGGACCTTGCCTTCGCGCTCATGCTGGGCGCGGCGCGGCGCCTGGCCGAGGGCGACGCGGTGGTGCGCTCCGGAGGCTGGCGCACGTGGGAGCCGCAGGCGCTGCTCGGTCGCGACGTGCACGGCACGACCGTCGGGCTCGTCGGGGTCGGGCGCATCGGCGCCGCGGTGGCACGGCGCGCCGAGGGCTTCGGGATGGAGGTGCTATGCCACCGCCGGTCGGGCGGCGTCGCCCTCGACGAGCTGCTCGAGCGCTCGGACTTCGTCTCGCTGCACTGCCCGCTCACCGACGACACCCACGGGCTGATCGATGCGCGCGCGCTCGGTCGCATGAAGCCCACCGCCGTGCTGGTGAACACCGCGCGCGGGCCGATCGTCGACACCGGTGCCCTGGCCGACGCGCTACACGGAGGGCGCATCGTCGCGGCTGCCCTCGACGTGACCGACCCCGAGCCGCTGCCCGCCGACCACCCGCTGCTGGCCGCCCCGAACCTGCTGGTGGTCCCGCACATCGGATCGGCCACCCACGCCACCCGGGCGGCCATGGCGGACATGGCGGTGGACAACCTCCTGGCTGCCCTTCGCGGGGAGCCGATGCCCTACTGCGCCAACCCGGAGGTGTACGGGTAGCGACCGTCACTCGCCCAGCACCTTGATCACCAGCCGCTTCGGCCGCCCGCCGTCGAACTCCGCGTAGAACACCTGCTGCCAGGGGCCGAGGTCGAGGCGGCCGTCGGTGATCGGGACGATGGCCTGGTGGTGCACGAGGAGGTTCTTCAG
>JBPCQB010000109.1:0-4641 GCA_050998555.1 Thermoleophilaceae bacterium | reverse complement strand
CGTTCGTGCGAGCGCAGCTCACCCGCTGGTCGCACGGCCTGATGCAGAACGTGAGGCTCCACTGGCGCCGGATCCTGCACCTGCGCTTCCTGCGCTCGGTGGTGGCCGTCCTGTTCTGGGACGCGGTCGTGGCCCCGGTCGTGTTCCTCCTCGTGCTGCCGCTGCTAGCGGTGCTCGTGACGCCGTGGGCGCTGCTCGGCTACGCCATCGACGGCCCGGCCCTGATGGTCCCTGTGCTCGTGGAGGCGGTCTCGCGCCGGGAGCTCGGGCGCGCCCTCGTCAGCCTGCCCGCGTTCTTCGTCCTTCGCATGGCAAACGCCTGGTTCATGCTCGCCGCCGTCTGGGGGGAGCTCCTCCTCCGCCGTCCCCTGACGGTCTACGAGAAGGGCCACTGATGGCGGCCGGCGTGCCCGGGGTCGGGATCGCGGCCATCTTCTTCGTGCTCGCCGCGCTCTGGGCGGTCGGGGCCGAGGTCGCCCTGACGCTCCGTGGCCGGAGCAGCCTCGCACGATGGAGGGTCGTGGGCCGCCAGGCGGGGATCGCCGCGGGCGTGGTGGCCGCCGCCGTGCTCACCAGCGTGGGGTTGGACCGGCTCGCGGGGGATCGAGGACCGGGGACCGCGGTGGGCGGGGTGGTGCCGCTCACGCTGCTCGTCACGTCGGGCGTGCTCGTGCTCGTGCTCGGCGGGGCGGCGCTCCACCGCGTCGCAGACCGCGGCCGGGGGGCCGCGGCGGCCCTACTCAAGCTCGAGGAGCGGGCGCGACCGAACGCTCTGGGAGTGCGAGGGAGGCCGAGCCGGCGGACGGGGCCCTCGCCTGAGGGCGAGCCCGGTCGTCCCTAGACTCGACCGCCATGCGGCGCGTGGTCATCCTCGGCTCGACCGGGTCGATCGGGATCCAGGCCCTCGACGTCGTGAAGCGCAGCACCGACCTCGAGGTGGTCGGGCTCGGCGCCGCGCGGTCCTTCGACGCGCTTGTCGCCCAGGCCGTGGCGCACCGTGTTCCGCGCATCGCGCTGTCCGACGAGACCGCCGCGGCGCGCGCCGCCGAGGCCTGGACCGACGGCCAGGTGCTGGCCGGGCCCGAGGCGCTGGTCGCCCTCGTGGTCGACTCGGGGTGCGACCTGGTGCTGAACGCCATGGTCGGCTCGGCCGGCCTCGTGCCCACCGTTGCCGCCCTCGGGGAGGGCATCGACCTCGCCCTCGCGAACAAGGAGAGCCTCGTGGTGGGCGGCGAGCTCGTCACCGCGCTGGCCGAGGCCACCGGTGCCCGCATCCTGCCCGTGGACTCCGAGCACTCCGCCCTGCACCAGCTGCTCGAGGGCCGGCAGCCGGGCAGCGTCGAGCGCCTCGTCCTCACCGCCTCGGGTGGCCCGTTCCGGGGGATGAGCGCGGCCGAGGTGGCGGACGCGGGCCCGGAGGAGGCCCTGCGGCACCCGACCTGGGAGATGGGCGGGAAGATCACCGTCGACTCGGCCACGCTCATGAACAAGGGACTCGAGGTCATCGAGGCCCATCACCTGTTCGGCGTCCCCTACGAGGCGATCGACGTGGTCGTGCACCCGCAGTCGATCGTCCACGCGATGGTCCAGCTGAACGACGGAGCCTCGCTGGCCCACCTCGGGCACCCGGACATGCGCGTGCCGATCTCCTACGCCCTGCACCACCCCGACCGCGCCGACGTCCCCGTCGAGCGCCTCGACCTGGCCGCGGCGGGCGTGCTGACCTTCGAGGCACCCGACGAGGAGGCCTTCCCGTGCCTGCGCCTCGCACGTGACGCGGCGCAGGTCGGCGGCACGGCGCCGTGCGTGCTGAACGCGGCCAACGAGGTGGCGGTCGGCGCGTTCCTCGCCGGTCAGGTCTCCTTCGGGGGCATAGCGCGGGTGGTGGACGGCACCCTCGAGGACGTCCCGCCCGAGCCGGTGGGCCACTTCTCGGACCTCTGGCGCGCGGACGGCGCCGCCCGCGATCGCGCCCGCGAGCTGGTGGCCGGGGTGCCGGCGCGATGAGCTACCTGGCCGCGATCGGCGCCTTCCTCGGCTTCGTCGTGCTGATCGTCCTCCACGAGGCCGGACACTTCGCCGCGGCCAAGGCGGTGGGCATGCGCGTCGAGCGCTTCTACCTGTTCTTCGGCCGCACGCCGCTTCGCTTCCGCCGGGGGGAGACCGAGTACGGCATCGGCTGGCTGCCGGCCGGTGGCTACGTGAAGATCTCGGGCATGAACCCCGACGAGGATCTCCCCGAGGAGGTCCGCGACCGGGCCTACCACGCCCAGCCGGTGTGGAAGCGGATCGTGGTGATCGCCGCCGGGCCCGCGGTGAACGTGGTGCTGGCCCTGGTCCTGCTGCTGTTCTTCTTCGCGGTCATCGGGGTGGGTCAGACCTCCGACCGCATCGGCGCCGTCGAGCCGGGCTCGCCGGCGGCCGGGGTGCTCCGACCGGGGGACCGGATCGTCTCGGTGGACGGCGCGCGCGGCGGGGCGGAGCAGTTCCTCGTCGCGCTCGGACGCCATCGCTGTGCAGGGGCGCAGCGCGACGGTTGCCGTGCCGCCGAGCCGGCCACCATCGTGGTCGAGCGCGGAGGCCGGGAGCGGACGCTGAGGGTACGTCCGGTGTTCGACGCCGGGCTCCGCGACGAGCGCGGCCCGCGACCGCGGGTCGGCCTGCGCTTCGCACCCGGCGAGCGCGCGGCCCTTCCGCTCGGGCAGGCGGTGGACCAGACCCTCGAGACGTCATGGCTCATCACCCGCGAGACCGCCATGATCCCGCTCAAGCTGGCCGACCCCGTCGAGCGCGCCCAGATCTCCGGGGTGGTCGGCGGCTACGAGACCACCAGGCAGGTCATCATCACCGACCTCGACCTCGTAGTGAGCATCCTCGCGCTCATCTCGCTGTCTCTGGCGCTGGTCAACCTCTTCCCGTTCCTCCCCCTCGACGGGGGCCACATCTTCTGGGCGCTCGTCGAGAAGGTCCGGGGCCGGCCCGTGCCCCTGTGGGTCATGGAGCGGGCGAGCGTGGTGGGGATCATCCTCATCCTCATCCTCTTCTCGGTCGGCCTGACCAACGACATCGGCAGGCTCGTCTCCGGAGAGGGCTTCGGCGTGCGATAGTGCGCAACCGACGGCTCCCGCCGCGCGACCGCGGCACCGCCGTCTCGTAGACGGCCACGGGAGGGAGACCGATGGAGGGCACGAGCCCGGTGAAGGAGCGCCTCACTTTTCGCGCCCTCGAGCAGTCGACCCTGTGCGGCGCCTTCCAGGCCACCGTGGAGGACCACCCCGACCGGGTGGCCATCCGCACCAAGGGCGACGAGGTATCGATCACCTGGTCGGAGTACGGCGAGCGGGTGCGCCGCCTGGCCGCCGGCCTCGCCGCGCTCGGCCTGCGCCGCGGGGACACGCTCGCGGTGATGCTCGTCAACCGTCCCGAGTTCCACTTCGCGGACGCCGCCGCCATGCACCTCGGCGCGGTGGCGTTCTCGGTCTACAACACCTACACGGCCGAGCAGGTGGCCTTCCAGGTCGAGGACGCGGAGAGCCGGGTGTTCGTCACCGAGCGCGCCTTCCTCGACACCGTGCTCGCCGTGCGCGAGCGCTGCCGGGGCCTCGAGCACGTGGTGGTGGTGGACGGCGAGGGCGAGGAGGGGACCCTGACCCTCGCCGACGTCGAGGCCCGCGCCGAGCCGGACTTCGACTTCGCGGCCGCGTGGGGCGCGGTCGATCCCGCCGACGTGCTCACGCTGATCTACACCTCGGGCACGACCGGGAACCCGAAGGGCGTGCAGATCACCCACGCCAACGAGCTGGCCGCCGGGCGCTCCTTCGACCGGATCATCGCGTTCCCCGACGGCGCGCGGGTCATCTCCTGGCTGCCCATGGCCCACATCGCCGAGCGCTCGTGCTCGCACTACCTGCCGGTCATGTTCGGGTTCACGTCCACCTGCTGCCCGGACGCCAAGCGGATCGGCGAGTACCTGCCCGAGGTCCGCCCGAGCTGGTTCTTCTCGGTCCCCCGCATCTGGGAGAAGATGAAGGCCGGGCTCGAGGCCGCGATCGAGGGCGAACAGGACGCCCAGCGGCAGGGGGCCATGCGCTGGGCGCTCGACGTCGGCCTGCGCAGGACGCGGCTGATCCAGGCCCGGGACGCGGTTCCGGATGAGCTCGAGCAGGAGTGGCGCAAGGCGGACGAGATGGTGCTCTCGAAGATGCGCGCGAAGGTCGGCCTCGACGCGCTCGAGGCGTGCAACGTGGGAGCGGCGCCCACGCCGCCCGAGGTGATCGAGTTCTTCCACGCGATCGGCGTGCCGCTGGCCGAGCTGTGGGGCATGTCGGAGACCTGCGGGGCGGGCACCTGCAACCGCCCCGAGGACATCAGGATCGGCACGGTGGGCCCGCCCTCGCCCGGCGTCGAGATCCGTCTGGCCGAGGACGGGGAGGTGCTCATGAGGAGCGACGTGGTGATGGTCGGCTACCGCAACCTGCCCGATCAGACCGCTGAGACCCTCGACGCGGACGGCTGGCTGCACACCGGAGACATCGGCGAGTGGAACGACGAGGGCTTCCTGCGGATCGTCGACCGCAAGAAGGAGCTGATCATCTCCTCGGGCGGCAAGAACATGTCGCCGGCCAACATCGAGGCCAAGGT
>JBPCQB010000167.1:0-7639 GCA_050998555.1 Thermoleophilaceae bacterium | reverse complement strand
GGCCTACTACCAGGAGGCCTGCCGCGCGGGCCGCGATGGGGCTCCCGCTCGCGTGCTGCTGCTCGCCGAGCGCCGCGACAAGGCGTTGCACACCCACTTCATCCGCCGCGAGGAGGTGCCCGAGGGCCGCCCGGTCGAGCTCGCCCGGGCACTACAGCAGGCGGCGGGTGAGGACGGTCGCTACGGGGTCGAGGTCGGCGCGCTTCGCGAGACGACGGGCGCCCACCCCGACCAGCTCCGCTCGCTGGTCGGCCATCTCGCGCGCGCCGAGGTGGTCGAGCCGGCCCCCGCCGCCCCCGACCGCATGGCGGGCCGCATCGTGCGCCCGTTCGACCGGCGCGCGGCGGGTCTGTGCCAGGCCTCGATCGCCGAGGCGGCCCGCGCGCGGTGGCGCCAGTACCGGGAGATCTGGGCCTACGTCGAGGGGGAGAGCTGTCGGCGCCGCGCGATCCTCGGGCACTTCGGCGACTCCTCGGTCCCCCAGCCGTCCGGGCCGTGCTGCGATGCGTGCGTGCCCGCCCTGCGGCCGGTCGCGCCGGTGCCCGAGGGGGGCGCCCCCGAGGATCTCGACGACGCGATCCTCACCGTGGCCGGCACGGCGCGGCCCACCGTCGGGCGCACCCTCTGCGCCGAGATCCTCCACGGCGCCCGCACCAAGAAGATCGTCCGCAACTCCTACGACGGGCTCCCTCCCTACGGCACCTTCTCGCACATGCGCCGCAGCGACATCCTCGCCCGTGTCGACGGGCTGATCGAGGCCGGGCGTCTGTCCACCACGCCGGGGCCCTACCCGGTCCTGAGCGCTCCCGCCGCACCCGTTGCCGGCTGAGCCCGAGCGCCCGTTCCGGGTCGCGGTACTCGTGTCGGGCGAGGGCACGAACCTCCAGGCCATCCTGGATCGGCTGCATGGCCGGGAGGGGGTGGAGGTGGCGTGCGTCGGCGCCAGTCGGACGTCCGCCCGGGGGCTCGAGCGAGCGCGAGCCGTGGGGATCGAGGCCGCGGCCTTCGAGGCGGGCGCCTACCCCGACCGGGAGGCGCGCGACCAGGCCCTCGCCGACTGGCTCTCCGACCGCGGGGTCGATCTCGTCGTGCTCGCCGGCTTCATGGAGCTTCTGTCGCCCGCGTTCGTCGCCCGCTTTCGCGGACGCATCCTCAACGTCCATCCCTCGCTGCTGCCCGCCTTTCCCGGTACCCGGGCCGTCCAGCAGGCGCTCGAGTACGGGGTGAGGGTCACCGGCGTGACCGTCCACTTCGTGGACGAGGGCGTGGACACCGGGTCGATCGTCCTGCAGCGACCCCTCGACCTTCCGTATCCTGCGGACATCGCCGAGGTCGAGGAGAGGGTGCACGAGATCGAGCACGAGCTGCTGCCGCAGGCGGTGCGGATGATCGCCCGCGGCGCGGTGTCCATCGACCCGACCAACCCGCGGCGCGTCCTACTGGCCGAGGACCACCCGTGGGCGCCGTAGAGCCGGTGTCCGGCGAGCTCGTCGCGCCCGGCGAGGTGGTCATTCGGCGAGCGCTGCTCACCGTGTCCGACAAGCGGGGACTCGTGGAGTTCGCGCGCGGGCTCGCCGAGCTCGGCGTCGAGGCCGTCTCCACCGGCGGCACGGCCCGGGAGCTGGCCGACGCCGGCCTCGAGACTCGCCCCATCGAGGACTACACCGGGTTCCCGGAGATCCTCGACGGACGGGTGAAGACGCTCAACCCCCGCATCTACGCGGGCCTGCTGGCGGTGCGCTCGAGCCCGGAGCACGCCGAGACGCTCTCCGAGCACGACATCGAGCCGATCGATCTGGTGTGCGTGAACCTCTATCCCTTCGAGCGCACCGCCTCCGCGCGGGGCGTGAGCGACGCCGAGGTGATCGAGAACATCGACATCGGCGGACCGGCGCTGATCCGCGCCGCGGCCAAGAACCACGAGTTCAGCGCGGTGGTCGTGAAGCCCGAGAGCTACGACGCCGTGCTCGAGGAGCTGCGGACGACCGGCGGCCGGTTGTCGGTCCCCACCCGCGAGGCCCTGGCCATGGAGTCGTTCTCCTACACGGCACGCTACGACACCGCGATCGCCCGGTGGTTCGCCGAGCGCGGCGACGAGTTCCCGCCCCTCTACGTGGGCGCATACGAGAAGGCGATGGACCTGGCCTACGGCGAGAACCCGCACCAGCGCGGCGCCTACTACGTGGAGGCCGGCGCACGCACGGACCTCCTGTCGATGGTGTCGAAACTCCACGGCAAGGAGCTGTCGTTCAACAACCTGCTCGATCTCGACTCCGGGCGGCGGCTGGTCGGCGAGTACGAGGTTCCCGCCGCGGCGATCCTCAAGCACAACAACCCGTGCGGCTGCGCGGTGGCCCCGACAATCGAAGAGGCCTACGAGCGGGCGCTCGCGACCGACCCGATGAGCGCCTTCGGAGGCGTCGTGTGCCTCAACCGTCGCGTGGACCGCTCGCTCGCCGAGCGCATCAACGAGCTGTTCGTGGAGCTCGTGTTCGCTCCCGGCTACGACGACGACGCCTGCGACGTGCTCCGCCAGAGGGAGAGCGTGCGCATCCTCGACGACCGCGAGCGCCGGCGCACGCCCGTGAGCGAGCACGACATGCGCCGGGTGCGGGGCGGGCTCCTGGTCCAGGACCGCGACCAGGACATCGAGCCGCGCGAGGAGATGCAGGTGGTCACCGAGCGCAAGCCGAGCGAGGCCGAGTGGGGCGAGCTGCTGTTCGCGTGGAAGACGTGCAAGCACGTGCGCTCGAACGCGATCGTCCTCGCCAAGGAGCTGGCCACGGGCGGCATCGGGGCCGGCCAGATGAGCCGCGTGGACTCCGTGCGCCTGGCCATCGAGAAGGCCCAGGTCCCGCTCGACGGCGCGGCCATGGCCTCCGACGCCTTCTTTCCGTTCGCGGACGGCCCCCAGCTGGCCATCGACGCTGGCGTGCGCTCGATCATCCAGCCCGGGGGCTCACGGCGGGACCCCGAGGTCGTCGAGGCCTGCGACGCCGCCGGGGTGGCCATGGTGTTCACCTCGCGGCGGCACTTTCGGCACTGAGGGTCAGCAAGCGACGCGGCGAGTGCCCCCGGAGGGATTCCAACCCTCACCTAACCGGTTAAAAGCCGATCGCTCTAAGCATTTGAGCTACGGGGGCGGTCGCATGCTAGAGGCGCCCGGCTGACGAGGCCCGCGCTCCGCCCGCCCCGTCAGGACCGCCGCAGCAAGCCTCGCCGCAGCGGCGGTCGCGAGTAGCTCCGCTGCGCGAGTACGGCGTTCACGCCGATGATCCCCAGGCCGCTCAGGATGTTCAGAGAGCCGAGAACGCCGAGCGTGCGCTGGATTCGGGCCGCGGGCCGCGGGGTCTCCGGCGCGGGCTCGTTGCCGCGCTCGATCGGCACCGCTCCCTCGGGCGCCTGCTTGGCGAGGCGTGCACCCTGGACGGCGGTGGCCGTCCCGGTCACGAGGGCGGCGATGACCAGGGCGTCCTTGGCCTTCGAGAGCTGTCGCTCGGCCTCGGTCTGGCGCCACGGGTTCGCCTCGGTCACCCGCGCGGCGAACCAGCCCACGGTCACCGCACCGAGCGCCGTGGTGTTGACGGGGCTGTAGCCCCTCCACGCGGTGGTGACCACCTTGCCGCGCTCGGCTCGGCTGCTCACCTGGGACACCGCCGGGTTCAGCGCGAACTTGCCGAACATGCTCCCGCCCACCCACGCGGCCAGTCCGATGTCGTGAGCCACGCGAAAGCCGTTCGCGAGCGAGTCCCTGGTCATGAGCTCCTCTTCCCTCGGTTCCCCGTCACGTATCCGCTCGCGCGGGAAGGTAAACGCCGTACTGCGGTCGGGGGGGTCGGGGTGGAGGGGTCGGCGGGGGGACTCCGAGTCCGTGACGACCGGGTCTACCGCCCCGACGCCCTCCCCGGAAGCCGGCTGTCGACCCACTCGCCGATCGCGCCGATCGTGTACGCCGCCCTCTGGCCGGCGCGTCCGGCGAGCGAGTCGTCGAGCGGGTCGACCGAGCGGTCGGGGTCATCGCCCATTGCGACGGCGGCCACGTGTACCGCGGCGCCCAGCCCGGTCAGCTCCGCGCGCCAGTCGGTGCACAGGCCGGCCATCCGCTCGTCGGCACGACGCCCGGCCGTACGTGTCAGGTAGCCCAGCAGGAGCGTCACCGCGTCGATGTCCGTGGCTGCGCTCCGGACGGCCTGGCCGCGCTCGAGGAAGCGGTCGAGCACGCCGCCCCTCGTGCCCGCCACCATCGTGCCGAGGCCGTCCGCCGCCGGCGCGAGGTACAGGCCGTAGGACGCAGCCAGCGCCTCGAGGTCGGCCACGAGCCGCCGGCCCGCCGCGGCCGAGCTCCGCAGCGCCGTTGCGGCAGCGTCCGTGCCCAGGCGCTCGGCCAGCCGAGCGTGATGGCGCTCGAGGTCCCGGGCACGGACGCACAGCTCCCGCAGCCCGCGGTTCTCGGTGGGGTGAAGCTCGGTCGCCGGCGTCGGGTCCGCCCCGCCGCCGCCGGCCGAGGTCGAGGGGCTCAAGAGGCCCCGCGGCCGGTCTTCGCCTGGAGCTCGTCGATCCGCTTCGAGGCGTCGGCCTTCGACAGGCTCGGATCGAAGGACTCGCCGGCCTCCTCCGCGAGCGTCCGCAGGTAGGAGGCCTGCGCTCCGGTCATCGGCTCCTCGCCTGTGGTCCAGGTGTCCGGATCCTTCTCGGTGTTCGAGGAGGGCTCGACCTTCGGGTTCTCCTGCGTCATGGGCGGTTCCTCACGGAGGGGGACGGGGCGTGTGGCGGCCGTGGTCGTCGAAGCGCCGCGGCACGGGTCGGTGACCAAGCCTAGAATCGGGTCCGCGCGGAGCTGCCCGCCCCGTCGCGGGGGCGTGGTCTAGTGGTTAGGACGCCGGCCTTTCAAGCCGGAGAACGCGGGTTCGATCCCCGCCGCCCCTACTTCGCCCGCTCGGCCGGCGGCGGCTCCCACGGTCAGCCCGAAGGCGACTGCGCCCAGGATCATCCCCGCCACGTGGCCCGCGAGGGCTACGGCAACGGCCAGGACCAGCCCGCTGATCGCCGCCGCGAGAACGGTGCGCAGCAGCGCCAGTCGGAGGAACCCGCCGCTGAACAGCGAGCAGACGAGCCAGGTGCCCGGGCCGACGATGAAGCCGTTCTGGTCGAAGAACGCCTGCGAGACCGGCAGCTTCAGGGTGATCACGAAGCCGATGCTCACGGTCAGCATCTGCGCGGCGGTGGCGACCAGGGCGCGAAACGGGCTCATCGAGCCTGATCGTACGGGAGCGCCTGCGGGTGCACGGACGGACCTAGACTCGCGGGCGCGCCGCCTCGAGGCGGCCGCGGGCGGTTAGCTCAGTTGGTCAGAGCGCCTGCCTTACAAGCAGGAGGTCGCCCGTTCGAGCCGGGCACCGCCCACCTCGCGCTCGCCTCCTACTGTGATCGAGCGCGTGCTGGACGGACTGCCGAACCACTTCGAGGGATTGCCGGCCCTCGCGGTGAACCTCGCCGGGTCCGGCCCGTGAAGCTCCAAGGTAGGGTCCGGTTGCTCGAGCCCGGGTCGCTCGGTGAGGATCAGAGCGCACGGGCGTGGCGTATTGAGACCACACCGGACGTGATGATCCGGCTGAAGCGCATCTTCCCCCGCGCCAGCGCCCGCCGCTCGGGTGCGATCACGCTGGGCGACACCCCCGAGGTCGCCCGCGACATCGAGTGGGTGCTCGAGCGCTGGCCCATGGAGGTCGAGCCCGAGCACCAAGAACGGCTGCTCGACCGAGCCCGCCAGCACCGCCGGACCGAGGACGCCGTCGAGGCGATCCTCTCCGGCGCCGCGCCCCGCCTGGAGTTCGCCGCGGAGCTGGCCCGCCCGGCTCGGGACTATCAGCTGGTGGCGGCGGACCTCGCCCTCACCACCGGGCGCCTCCTGCTCACCGATGACCTCGGCCTCGGCAAGACCATGAGCGGTCTGCTGCTCCTGCGCGAGCCGCGGGCCCTGCCGGCCCTCGTGGTCTGCCCGACCCACCTGCCCCAGCAGTGGGCGGAAGAGCTCGCCCTGACCCTGCCGTTCCTGCGCCCCCACATCGTGCGCACGCTCGAGCCCTATGACCCCGCCGGCCACCGCTCGATGCACGGGCACGACCCAGACGTGCTCATCGTGCCCTACTCGAAGCTCCGGGGCTGGGGGGACGCCCTGGCCGGTCGCATGCGCACGGTGATCTTCGACGAGGCCCAAGAGCTGCGCCGCACCGAGAGCGCGAAGTACACCGCTGCCGCGATCGTGGCCGAGGGCGCGCAGTTCCGCGTCGGGCTGACGGCTACGCCGATCTACAACTACGGAGGCGAGATCTACAACGTCATGTCGGTGATCGCCCCGGATGCCCTCGGCGGGAAGCAGGAGTTCGGTCGCGAGTGGTGCGACAACGAGGGATGGAGCGACAAGGCGAGCGTCGCGGACCCCGCCGCGCTCGGTACCCACCTGCGTGAGCAGGGACTCATGCTCCGGCGCACCACGAAGGAGGTCAGGCGGGAGCTGCCCGGGGACGTCCAGCGGGTGCCCCACCCCGTCGAGACCGATCAAGAGGTGCTCGACAGGCTCTCGGGCGATGCGACTGCCCTGGCCGAGCTCATCGTCAGTCGCCGCGGCGACGCCCGCGACCTGTTCCAGGCGAGCGGCGACCTCGACTGGAAGATGCGCCACGCGACCGGCGTGGCCAAAGCGCCCTACGTTGCGGAGTTCGTGAAGCTCCTGCTCGAATCCGAGGAGAAGATCGTCCTCTTCGGGTGGCACCGCGACGTCTACGACATCTGGCAGAAGCGCCTGATCGGCTACGACCCGGTGCTCTACACGGGCACGGAGAACGCCCTCCAGAAGCAGCGCAGCCGTGGCGCCTTCGTCAACGGCGACTCCCGCGTGCTCATGATGAGCCTGCGCTCGGGCGCCGGGCTCGACGGGCTGCAGCACGTGTGCCGGGTGGCCGTGTTCGGCGAGCTCGACTGGAGCCCCGGCATGCACGACCAGTGCATCGGGCGGCTCTACCGCGACGGCCAGGAGGAGTCGGTGCTGGCCTACTTCCTGCTGAGCGACCAGGGCGCCGATCCCGTCATGGCCGAGGTCCTCAACCTGAAGCGGATGCAGTCGGAGCCCCTACGCGATCCCGACGCGCCGATCGTCGAGCAGCAGCAGACCGACGAGCACCGCGTCCGCCGCCTCGCCGAGGACCTGCTCAGGCGCCGTGGCCTCACGGTGCCCCAGCCGGTCTCCCACCGTGAGGCCCACTGCGTGAACCCGTCCTGCCCCGCCGTCGAGACGCCCGTGGCGCTCCCCGACGAGGCCGGCGCGGTCAACCTCTGCCGCCGCTGCGCCCGCGTGATGGTGTGAGCGGCGAGGAGCACCCGAGGGAGACGGCGAGCGTCGAGGCCACTACCACCCTCACCGCGGGGGGATACCTCCCCGAGCTGAGGTACCAGCCGCTCGCGTTCGTGAAGCCGTGCGTCGAGACCTTTTCGCCCTGGCCTGCCCACGCGTCTGCCGGCGAGCGCACCAGCGCAGCGGTCCGGGCGACCCTCGACGCGGCGCGGACCTACGCGGTCGGCGTCGGGCCATCGAAGGGCAGCGTCGATCGGGAGCTCGTGGACGCCGCGCACGCGCGGTGCC
>JBPCQB010000020.1:0-21966 GCA_050998555.1 Thermoleophilaceae bacterium | reverse complement strand
CTGCGCCAGGGCAAGGAGGCCGTGGTCATCACCGAGATGCCCTACCAGGTGTCGAAGGGCGACGGGCGCAACGACGGCTCGGGGCTGATCCGCAAGATCGCCGAGGTGGCGCAGGAGAAGCGCGTCGCCGGGATCTCCGACCTGCGCGACGAGTCCGACCGGTCGGGCACGCGGATCGTCGTCGAGCTGAAGCGCGACGCGATCCCGCGGGTCGTCCTCAACAACCTGTTCAAGCACACCTCGATGCAGACCACCTTTGGCGTGAACACCGTCGCGCTGGTCGACGGCGTGCCCCGCACGCTGTCGCTGCGCGAGCTGATCGAGTCCTACGTACAGCACCAGCGCGAGGTCGTGGTGCGGCGCACGAAGCACGAGCTGCGCCAGCGCGAGGATCGGCTGCACGTGGTCGAGGGACTGCTGCTGGCGCTCGACGACCTCGACGCGGTCATAGAGCTGATCCGGGCCTCCGCGGACCCCGACGCCGCCCGCGACGGGCTCATGAGCCAGTTCGGCCTGACGCGCATACAGGCCCAGGCCATCCTCGATCTGCGCCTTCAGCGGCTCACCGCCCTCGAAGCCGGGAGACTGCGCCAGGAGCACGGCGACCTCGTCGAGCGCATCCGAGAGCTGCGCGACATCCTCGGCGACGAGGGACGGGTCTCGGCGGTCATCAAGGAGGAGCTGCTCGAGATCAAGGACGCCTACGGCGACGAGCGTCGCACCGAGATCACCCACTCGGAGTCGGACATCGACGTGGAGGACCTGATCGCCGACCAGCAGATGGTCATCTCCATCACCCGGTCGGGCTACATCAAGTCGCTCCCGCTCGCCACCTACCGCCAGCAGAAGCGCGGCGGACGCGGGGTCATGGGCATGGAGATGAAGGACGACGACTACATCGAGCACCTCTTCGTCTCCTCCACCCACGACTACCTGCTGTTCTTCACCAACCGGGGGAAGGTGTACCGCCAGAAGGTCTACGACCTTCCGGAGGCCTCGCGCACGGCGCGCGGCCGCGCGCTCGTGAACCTGCTGCCCCTGACCGAGGGGGAGTTCGTCCGCGCCGTGCTCGCCACCCGCGACTACGCCGAGGACCGCTACCTGGTCTTCGCGACCAAGCAGGGCATCGTCAAGAAGACGGAGTTTGCCGCCTACAACACGCCGATGAAGGCCGACGGCATCATCGCCATCAACATCCGCGACGACGACGAGCTGGTGGCCGTACGCCGCACCTCGGGCGACGACGACATCATCATGGTGTCGCGCTCGGGCCAGGCCATCCGCTTCGACGAGGCCCAGGCCCGCCCGATGGGGCGCGACACGAGCGGTGTGCGCGGGATGAACATCTCACGCGGCGACAACGAGGTGCTGGCCATGGACATCGCCCGCGACGACACCGAGCTGCTCGTGGTCACCGAGAACGGGTTCGGGAAGCGCACCTCGATCGCCGACTACCCGCAGAAGGGCCGGGGCGGGATGGGCGTCCAGACCATCCGGTTGACCGAGCGCAAGGGCGGCGTGGCCGGCGCGCTGATCGTCCACGACCGCCAGGAGCTCCTGTTCATCTCCCAGGAGGGGATGGTGCAGCGGACCTCGGTCGGTGGGATCTCCCGGTACGGACGCTCCTCCCAGGGAGTGCGGTTGATGAACATGCGCGAGGGGGACCGTGTGAGCGCCGTGGCGCTCGTGGTCGAGGACTCCGGCCCCGACGCGCCGGTGGACGGGGAGGAGCCCCTCCCGCTCGACCTCGACTCGGGCGACGACGCCGTCGACCAGGTCGCCGACGGCACCGGCGAGGCCGCCGCCGGGGCGGTGGAGGCCACCCTGGAGCCCGAGGACGACCCGGAGGAGGACGGCGAGGTGCCCGGCCGGGACAACGGCACCGGGCCCTCCTCGGCCTGAGCCTCCGGGCGCCCTCCTGGGCCTCAGCGCCGCGTCTTACGCGGATCGCGGCCGGCGGTCCGCCCCGTGTGCTTACATGGGGCCTACCAGGGAAAGGAGGTGGTCCTAACTTGATTCACATGCTTTACGGGACCCTGGAGGTGCCCGGCCGCTAGGTCGGTGCTGGACCCAACTGGCGGAGTCCAACCGTGGGCACCGTCGGCGGAAGGTGGTCGGATGTGGTCTCCCCGGCCCGGTGCTCGTGCGCCGTATAAACCGCCGCCGATCCAGTTCAGTTGTTGTAGACGAGGGGGGCCTGCGGGCGCCCCTCGTCGTTGGTGGGTGCCGGCCAGGCGGCCAGGCCGGTCATACTCGGATCGATGCACTCGCGGACGCACGCCCTTCGCGCCGCGGCGCTCGTCGGCGCCGGAGCGCTGGCGGTCCACCGCGTGCGATATCTGGCCGGCTGGGGCGCCGACTCGGGCGAGGCCCTCGGCCGTCACGGCCACGGCTACCTGTGGATCGTGACCGCCGCCGGCGTCGTCGCACTGTGCCTGGCCGGCGCGAGCGTCATGCACGCCGTGGCCCGCGCCTCGGGCGAAGGCGGGCCCGCCGAGCGTCCGGTGGCGCCGTTCCTCGGGCTGTGGTGGCGGGCGAGCGCGGCTCTGGTCGCGCTCTACGTGGTGCAGGAGTCGCTCGAGGGCCTGCTCGCACCCGGTCATGCCGGCGGCCTCGCCGGTGTCGTCGGGAACGGGGGGTGGACGGGGTTCGTGCTGGCCGTCGGGGTCGGAGCGCTTGTCGCCCTCGTGCTACGCGGCGCGCACACGATCGTGACCCGCGCCGCCGCCCGTCGCGCCACCCGACCGCCCTCGCGCCGATCCGAGCGGGTCGCCGTCCGCGCCCCGTGCGTGCGCCCGACCGGCGACTCGGCCGTCGCTCGTCACCTCGCCGGACGTAGCCCTCCCCTGCCCTCGCGGTGAGTCGAGCGCGCGCCCGGTCCCCGGGCACGCGAACCCAGCGAGCAGGAGGTATCCGAACCGTGTCCAACGCGAGCCGCATCGGCATCGTGATCGCGGCCCTAGTCCTGGCCGTCGCAGCCTTCTTCGTCTTCCGTCCCGGCAGCACCACCCCCCGAGACGACCCGGCTCGCGCCGAGGCACCCGGAGGCGGGGAAGCCGCCGAGGAGCGTCCCCCGGCGCGGCCGGAGGGCGAGGAGATGATCCGCGTCGCCGGCGGCGCGCCCGCCGGCGAGCCGAAGACCGTCTCGGTGGAATCGGGCGACACCGTCCGCCTGGCGTTCCGTTCGGACGCCGCCGGAGTGGTGCACATCCACGGCTACGACCGCTACGTCGACCTGAAGGCCGGCCGCACGGTGCGTACGCGCTTTCCGGCCGCGATCGAGGGCATCTTCGAGATCGAGGAGCACGGCAGCGGCGCGCTGCTCGGGAAGCTGCGGGTGGAGCCGTGAGGGCGAGGTGGCTTGCCCCGGTCGGAGCCGCCCCGGTCGCTGCACTCGGGCTGGCCCCGGCCGCGGCGAGCGCGCACGGCATCTCCGCACGCAGCGACCTCCCCATTCCCGAGTGGCTGTTCGTCTGGGCGGCGGTCGTGGTCCTGATCGTCTCCTTCGCCGCCCTCGCCGCCCTGTGGCCGCACCCGAAGCTCGAGGGCGACGCCTGGCGACCCCTTCCCCGGACACTCGGGCGGGTGCTGACCAGCCGGCCCGTCGAGATCGTGGGCGGTGCCCTGGGGGCCCTGCTCCTCCTCGTGGTGATCTGGAGCGGTCTGGTCGGCCAGCAGGTCTCGAGCGCGAACTTCGCCCCGAACTTCGTCTACATCCTGTTCTGGGTGGGTCTCGTGCCGGTGAGCCTGCTGTTCGGGGACGTCTTCCGCGTGCTCAACCCGTGGCGGGCGATCGGCCATGCGGTGGCGTGGAGCGCGGGCAAGGCCGCCCGCCAGCCCATGCCCGCGCCCTTGGCCTATCCCGAGCGGCTGGGGCGCTGGCCGGCGGCGGTGGGCGTGCTCGTGTTCGCGTGGTTCGAGCTGGCCTACCAGGGAGGTGACTCGCCCCGGGTCGTCGCCCTCGCCGCCTTCGGGTACTCGGCGATCACGTTCATCGGTATGGCGATGTACGGCGTCGAGCCGTGGATCCGCCGGGCCGAGACCTTCTCGGTCTACTTCAACCTGTTCGCGCGGCTGTCACCGTGGGAGCGCCGGGAGCGCGACATCGGTCTGCGGCCGCCGCTCACCGGGCTCACCAGGCTCGAGGCGCTGCCGGGGACCACCACGCTGCTCGCGGTGATGATCGGCACGGTCACCTTCGACGGCGCTTCGGAGGGACCGGTCTGGCAGGCGGTCGGTCCGCCGCTGCAACGGGTGCTGGCGGGTGTCGGCCTGCCGCCCGTGGTGGCCGGCGAGGTGGCGACCACGGTGGGCCTGCTGGTCGCGGTCGGGTTGATCCTGGGCCTCTATCGCCTGGGCGTGGCCGGGGCGCGGAGCGTGGGCGGCGGACACTCGGCCGACCGTCTGGCGCGAGCATTCGCCCATTCCCTCGTCCCCATCGCCCTGGTGTACGCGGCGGCGCACTACATGACGCTGCTGATCTTCCAGGGACAGGCGCTCGGCTACCTGGTCTCCGATCCGCTCGGGATCGGGTGGAACCTGTTCGGGACGGCCGAGCTGGCCATCGACTACACGGTGGTCGGCGCCGCCGCGGTCTGGTACCTACAGGTGGCGATGGTCGTGGCCGGCCACGTGGCCGCGCTGACACTCGCCCACGACCGTGCCCTCGTGCTCTACGACGGCCAGGGGCGCCTGGCCGTGCGCTCGCAGTACTGGATGCTCGGCGTGATGGTGGCGTTCACCACGCTCGCGCTGGGGCTGCTCGCCCAGGCCAACGGGTGAGCGTCAGGCCGCCAGGTACTGCTCCCATACCGCGGGGATCGACGGCGTGGCCACGTGCACGAACACCGTCGGGCTCGGCGCCCGCGGCGCGTGCCTGGGATGCATGTTGGCCTGGACGGGCAGGCGGTCGCCCTTGCGCCGGTTGCACGGCGCGCAGCAGGCCACGATGTTGTCCCATGAGGAGGGTCCGCCCTTGGACCGGGGGACGACGTGGTCGACGGTCAGCGTCGTGCGCTCGACGCCGCAGTACTGGCACGTCCAGCGGTCGCGGGCGAAGATGGCCCGGCGCGTGATCTTCCGCGAGTGCGCGTCGCGGGGCACCCGTACGTAGGAGTTCAACCGGATCACCAGCGGGCGCGGCATCGTGAAGAACTCGGCGTGCAGGCTCCACTCGCCGTCCTCGAGGATCTCTGCCTTGGCCTTGAGGATGAGGACGGCGGCGCGGCGGACCGTGCACACGTTGATCGGCTCGTAGGAGGCGTTGAGCACGAGCACCCGGCTGTTGGTACGGCGGCGCTGCCCGGGCCGGTCGGCGGACAGCGCGAGCTGAGGAGCTGGCTCGTCCGCGCCAGCCTCCGTCGGAGCCTCTGCCACCACCCGCAACGCCACCGTCGGCCAGTGTAGTCACGGACTGGGTTGCCTGGGCTCCGGTGCGTCCGGACCGCCGGGGTGCCGGCTCTCGGGACGGGGGTTACGATCGCGAGCCATGAGGAGCTTCTCGAGGCCGACGTCGAGCGACGCCCCGGCGCCGTCCGCCGAGCTGTTCACCGACGCGATGGCCGGCCTCGCGTCGGGCGTGGCGGTCGTGACCGCGGTCCGCGCCGACGGAGCGCCGTGCGGCCTCACCGCCACCTCGATCTCCGCCTACAGCTCCGACCCTCCCTCGGTCCTCGTCTCCATCGGGCACGGATCGCGTTGCCACTCCGCGGTGGTCGCCGGCGGGGAGGGCTTCGCGGTCCACCTGCTGCGCTCGACCCAGGAGGACGTCGCGCGGCTCTTCGCCTCCCGCAGCGACGACAAGTTCGCGGGCCTCGAGTGGGCCTGGGACGGCGAGGTCCCCCGGATCGACGGCGTGCTGGTCTACCTGCGCTGCCGCCGCGCCGCGGTGTTCGACTGCTACGACCACTCGATCCTGGTCGGCGACGCCGACGGCGGCTTCGCCGCGGACGGCGAGCCGCTGGTCTACATGGCCCGGCGCATGGACTGGCGGCTGAGCGGTCCGGTCTGAGGACTTCCCCTCAGGGCACGAGCACCAGCTTGCCCATCTCCTCGCCCCCCGCTATTCGCGCCATCGCGTCGGGGGCCTCGGACAGCGGCCGTACCGAGTCGATCACGGGACGGGCGCCGGTGACGACGCAGGCCCTCACGAGCTCGCGCAGCTCCTCGAGCGTCCCCATCGAGGAGCCGAGCACGTCGAGCTGACGGATGAACACCCGCTGGAGCTCGCCCGGTGGGTTCGCACCGGTGGTGGCCCCGGCCACGACCACGCGGCCGCCTTCTCGGACCGAGCGCAGCGAGTGGGCCCAGGTGGCCTCGCCCACGGTCTCGATCACCGCGTCGACCCGCTCCGGCACCCGCTCGCCGCTCGGGATCGCGTGGGTGGCGCCCAGCTCGAGCGCTCGCTCGAGGCGCGCCTCGCTGCGGCTCGTGGCCACGACCTCGAGGCCGGCGGCCCGGCCGAGCACGATCGCCGCGGTGGCCACCCCGCCGCCGGCACCCTGCACGAGCACCCGCTGGCCGGGTCGCAGGCCGGCGCGCACGAACAGCATGCGGTAGGCCGTGAGCCACGCGGTGGGCAGACAGGCCGCCTCCTCGAACGAGAGCTCCGCAGGCTTGTCCACGAGCCCGGCGCTCGGCACCGCCACCCGCTCGGCCAGGGTGCCCGGTCGACGCTCGGAGAGCAGGCTCCAGCTCCCGTCCGGATCCTCGACGATCGGGTGGGCGATGACCTCACGGCCGTCGGCGGTTACCCCGGCGGCGTCCGAGCCGAGGATCATGGGCAGGCGGTCGGCGTCGAGACCGGTGCCGCGGAGCGCCCAGTAGTCGTGGTGGTTGAGCGCGGCGGCGCGAACGTCGATGACCTCGAAGCCCGTGGGCGGGTCCGGCTCGGGTCGCTCCCCCACCTCGAGCCCCGCCAGCGGGTCCCCGGCGTCCTGGGCGCGGGCGAAGGCGGCGAGCACGGCCGGAGCCTATGCGGCGCCGGCGGCCGCCCGGCGGGACGCGTGCGGCCCGGCGATCTCCGCCGCCGTCAGGCCGACGGGTAGGAGCCGAGCACCCGCAGCGACTCCACCCGCCCGGCGAGCGCCTCGAGCGCGGCGGCCACGGGCGGGTCGTGCTCACCGCCGTCGAGATCGAGGAAGAACAGGTAGTGGCCGAGGCCGAGCCGCCGCGGCCGGGATTCGATCTTCGTGAGGTTGATCGCGCGGCCGGAGAGCTCGCGCAGGACGCCGACGAGCGCGCCGGGCGTACGGTCGCCGGGGCCCAAGAACACGATCGAGGTCTTGGTCGCCTCGGGAGCGGCCGCGGCGGCCGCGGCGGGCGCGAGCCAGACGAAGCGCGTCTCGTTCCCGGGACGGTCCTCGACGCCCTCGGCGAGCACCGGAGCGCCGTAGAGCTCCGCGGCCAGACGCGAGCCGAGCGCCGCCCACGGCTCGGTGGAGTCGGCCACCGTCCTGACCGCCTCCGCGGTGGAGGTGGCCGGCGTGACCTCGGCGGCGGGCAGACGCGCACGCAGGAAGCCCTCGCACTGGGCGATGGCCTGAGGGTGGGAGACCACTCGGCGCACCTCGTCGAGGCCCGTGCCGGCCCGACCGATCAGGCAGTGCGTGATCGGTCGGACCACCTCGAGGACGATCCGGACGTCCGCGGCGTCGGCGGCGAGCGCGTCGAGGGTCGCGGTCACCGAGCCCTCGAGGGAGTTCTCGATCGGGACGACCGCCCGGTCGGCATGGCCGTCCTGCACGGCCATGATGGCCTCGTGGACGGTGGCGTAGGGCACCTCCTCGACCGGGCCGGGCGCCGACGCCCGCAGCGCCTCCTCGGTGAACGTGCCGGCCGGTCCGAGGAAGCCCACGCGCATGGGCGCCGGCCCGGGGCTCGAGCCCGGCGGGCTAGACGCGGCCGTTGCCCTCGTGCGCCGGCGCGGGCGCGTCGGACAGGGCGGCGCTCACGGCCTCCTGCTCCTCGGGCGAGAGCTCGAGCTCGGGTGTGCCCTCCTGCAGCTGCTTCACGTAGATGCGGGAGTGGTCGCGGTGGAGGATCGAGGAGAGGACGACGCCCGAGCGCCTCGAGTCGAGCAACGCGATCGTGCTCGACTGGCGGCCCGACATCTCGCCGTAGGCGTCGTAGCGGAGGAGCGCGGTGTGCGCGACGCACCCCTTGAGCGCCTCCTCGAGGTCGACCAGTCGGTGCTCGGCGCCGGTGAGCGAGTGCTCGACCATCTCGCGGAGGCCCACGAAGCCCTCCTCCAGGCGCTCGGCGTGGGCCACGAGGTCGCGTTGCTCGTGATCGCCGAGCACCGCCTTTTGGGCCCGACGCAGGCGCCGGAGCTTCACCGCGAGCACGACGAGCAGGAGCAGGGCGATGAGTGCACCGGCGGCGGCGCCGAGGGCGACGAGGCCGGTCGGAGAGCTGATCAGCTCCGTCATCCGCGCCAGCCTACTGCGACTCCGCCCCGGCGGCGGCGGGTGTGAAGGTGACTCCGAACGTTCCCCGGTTGTTGCCCTTCTCGCCCTCGCCCGGAACCGGCGCCACCTCAACCTCGACCGTCACGGGCATCTCGGTGGGCGGCGTCTCGGCCAGGGGTATGGACACCGTCTCCGAGTTGCCCGCGGCCAAGGGCTCGGCGAGCTCCTTGTCCCTCTCGATCGGCTCGGAGCCCTCGCCGGAGAGCGTGAGTCGCACGGTCACCTCTTCCTCGCTCTCACCTTGGTTCTGGACCTCGACGTCGAAGCCGAGCCCCTCGTCGGCGACGATCCGGACCGGCGTGCCCGGGGCCAGCCGCGCGCCGGCGGGCGTGACCGTGACCCCCGCGAGACCCACTCCGTGGAGGCCCGGGGTGGCCACGCGGTCCTTCGCTCCCGAGCGCAGCCGCCCGAGACGGGTGGCGACGGTCTCGGGCCGCAGCCACGAGATGTCCGGGAGGAAGGGGGCGCTCGCGGCCTGAGCACCACCGGGGATATCCTCCTCCCGGAAGCTCCGCTCGATCGCCGGCCGGAACCGCCGCGCGTAGAGGACGTCGCTGGCCAAAAAGGCCCGCATCTCGTCGGAGATCGCTCGCGCCGCCTCCTGCCGACCTTCGTCGGCGAGGGAGGTGGGCAACTGGCGCGCGACCCCCGCGACCCCGTCACGCCGCAGGGCGAGCACCTCCGTCAACTGCCCGTGGCCCTCGACGAGGTCACCCGGCGCCTCGACGGCCCCGGCACGGTCCGCCAGCCGCGCCGCCTGGACGGAGAGGCCGTTGACCGTGCTCTGCATCTCCACCGGGCTGGCGTCGCCCGGACGGGTGAGCAGCCCGAAGAGCGACGCCGAGAGCTGTGAGGACTCCTGGGCCAGAGCACCGGAGTCCTGAGCGTAGTCGGTGAGCGCACGCTCGCGGCGAGAGTCGCGGCACGAGCGGACACCGACGACGAGCAGCAGGACGACCACGAGGGCGACGACGAGCGCCACCACCTGGCGGGAGCGGATGGCGGAATCCGGCCGCGGGGGCGGACGGCGCCGTGGGGGCGTGGAGCGCGGGCGCGACGGCGACGTGGGCACAGTGTCGGGCTGGTAGGACACCTTCTCTGGGCTGCGGCGCCGGAAGGGACGATCCCTCGGCCGGCCGACCGTGCATGGGAGTATGACCGCAGGGTCGGCCGTCTTCTCGCCCGGGGCGGGAGCGCGGCCCTCGCGGCTCGCAGGTCCCGTGCACCCGCGCCCGAAGAGCCACCTACGCCATGGAACGCGACCGGACCACCGAGCGGCTCGAGCCCGACCAGTCGCGGGAGGCGACCTCCGTCCTGCGCGATGGCCCGCCTCGGGAGGCGACCGCTGCCGACCCGACCGCTGCCCGGCACGAGGAGGGCACCTTCTCCCTGGAGGGAGAGACCGCGGCCCCTCGGCTCGAGCCCGAAGCCCTGGTCGTCGGTCGCTACCGCCTCCGGGAGCGCCTCGGGGCCGGCGGCTTCGGAGTGGTATGGCTCGCCGTCGACGAGCGCCTCGAGCGAGAGGTGGCGCTCAAGTCCGTCCCGCGCGAGGGCCTCGGAGCGTGGGCGCGGACCGAGCGCGAGGCACGCGCCGCGGCCCGGCTCGGCCATCCGGGGATCGTGGCCCTCTACGAGCTCTCCTCCGACGCCGAGCGCGCGTACCTCGTGTCCGAGTACGTGCCCGGGCGGACGCTCGCGGAGCTCATCGAGGGTGGGGCGATCTCCGATCGCGACGTGGCCCGCGTCGGCGAGGCCATGTGCGACGCGCTGACCCACGCCCACGGCCGCGGGGTGGTCCACCGCGACGTCAAGCCCCAGAACATCATGGTCGTGGCCGAGCCCGCGGCGGGCGCGGGCTTCGCGAAGCTCGCCGACTTCGGCGCCTCGCGCCTCGCCTCCGAGGATGCGCTCACCCGGACCGGCGACGTGGTGGGCACGCTCGCCTACATGGCGCCCGAGCAGGCCGAGGGGCTCGAGGCCTCGGGGAAGGCCGACCTCTACGCGCTCGCCATCACCCTCTACGAGGCCCTGGCGGGGTGGAACCCGGTGCGTGGCCAGGGACTGGCCGACACCGCACGCCGCGTCGGGACGCCGCTGCCCGCGCTCGGCCGTGCGCGTCCCGACCTTCCAGACGGGATGACCCGGGCGATCGACCGCGCCCTCGAGCCCGACCCGGCCTGGCGGGGCACGCTCGACGATCTCCGCGAGGGGCTGGCCCGGCCCGGGGACACTCTCTCCGGCGAGGGCGGGCTCGAGGAGCCGGCCACGCTCGAGCGCTTCGGGCTGGCCCGCCGTCCCCGGCGTGGCTTCGCCGAGTGCCTCTGGGCGGGCGGAGCGTTGGACCCGTCCCGCGACTCCGGCGACGCGCGGCTCCAGCCCCTCGACGCCAGGGGCGCCCACGACCCCTACGCCGAGCCCCGCTCCCGCGCCCTCGAGCGCCTCGGCGCCCGCCTCGCCGCGGGGGCAGGAGCCGCGGCGCTCGCCGCACTCGCACTCGAGCTCCTCCCGCCGGGGCGCCCGCCGGTCGAGCCGGCGGCGGTGGCCGCTGCGGTCGGCCTCGGGGCGGCGCTCCTTCCCCGCATCGCGTGGCTCGTGGCCGCGGCGTGCCTCGTGGCGTGGCTCGGGCTCGGCGACCTCGACCGCCAGGGGGCCGCGGTGATGATCGCCGCCGGCGTGGCCTGCGTCCCGCTGGTGCTTCCCCGCGCCGGAGCGCTCTGGTCGGCCCCCGCCGTCGCGGTGGCCCTCGGCTGGATCGCGCTCGGGCCCGGGTTCTGCGCGCTCGCCGGGCTCGCCCGGGGCACCCTTCGCCGCGCGGGCCTCGCCGCGGCCGGGTTCCTATGGGTGGCGCTCGCCGAGGTGGCCGGCGGCGAGCGGCTCGTGTTCGGCGCCCCCGAGGGCACGGACTCGCCCGCGAGCCTCGCGGCCTCGTCGAGCGCTGCCGTCCGTGACGGCCTCGTGCCGCTCCTCACGACTCCCGCGCTCCTGCCCGCTCTGGCGTGGGTGGCCTTCGCCGTCGTGCTGCCCCTGGCCGTACGCGGGCGCTCGCTCGGACAGGACCTCCTGCTCGGCGCGGCGTGGGCCGGGGGACTGGTGCTCGCACACCGGGCGATGGGCGAGTACCTCGCCGAGTGGGGCCTTGCGACCGACCCGCGCGGCGCCCTGGGAGGGGCTCTCCTGGGCGCCCTGACGGCGGTGGCGGCGGCCCCGGTCTTGCGTAGGATGGCTTCGCAATGAGCCTCATGCGCTCCATCGAATCGAAGATCGAAGGCCTCGTCGAGGGCACGTTCGGGCGCGTGTTCAAGTCGAACGTGCAGCCGGTCGAGCTGGCGCGCAAGCTGGCCAAGGAGATGGAGGAGCACCGGGCGATCTCGATCTCGCGCGTGTACGTCCCGAACCGCTACACGGTCTACCTCTCGGAGCCGGACCGCCGGCAGTTCGAGAACTACGAGGACGCCCTGAAGAAGGAGCTGTCCGACTATCTGCTCGAGCACGCCCGCAAGGAGGGGCTCGCGCTCGTCACCCGCCCGGGGATCGACTTCGAGACCGACGAGCGGCTGCGCATCGGGGAGTTCGGCATCCAGGCCCAGATGGTGCGCCCGCCCGAGGAGGAGGGCGGCCAGCCCCAGCAGGGCGACGTCGGCCACACGATGGTCTACTCGCCGGACCGCGAGGCCCGCCCGCTCTCGGTCGGCGCGGGTGACTCCGTCCGCGCGCTGCTCGTGGGCGACGGCAAGCGCACGGTGCTGTCGGGCGACACCGCCGTCCTCGGCCGCTCGCGCGAGTGCGACGTGGTGATCGACGACCCGAACGTCTCGCGCCGCCACGCCGAGGTCCGTCGCGCGGGCGAGGGCTGGGTGGTGGCCGACCTCGGGTCGACCAACGGGATAAAGCTGAACGGCCGGCGCGTGGACGAGGCTTCGCTCTCCGAGGGCGACGAGATCACGCTCGGGCTGGCCAAGCTCTCCTTCGAGACCGAGTAGGCGCTCCTGTGGATGAGGATCCCCTCGCGCTGCTGCTCAAGTTCGGCTTCCTGGCCGTGCTCTACCTGTTCCTCATCCTCGTCGCCCGCAGCGCCTCGCGGGACGTGGCCGGCGTGGCCGAGGAGGCCTACGCCGACGCCGGCGGCGCCGCCCGCCCCGGGCGCCGACGCCGGCGCGCCGAGCCGGAGGAGGCCGGCTCGAGCGGCCTGCCCAGGCTCGAGGTGGTGGCGGCCATGGGCCACGACCCCGGCACCGAGTTCGAGGTCGGCGAGGGCTTGTCCCTCGGACGCGCGAGCACCGCGGACATCACCGTGGAGGACTCCTTCGCATCGTCCACCCATGCGCACGTGTACCTCCGCGGCGGTCACATCTACGTCGAGGATGCGGGGTCCACCAACGGCACCTACCTGAACGGCCGTCCGCTCCGGCGTCCGGAGCGGCTGTCGGTGGCCGATACCGTGCGCATCGGGGAGACGGAGTACCGCTACCAGGAGTAGCCCAAGTGGGACTGGCCATCGTCGAGGAGGCCGGCGTCACGGACGTCGGCCGACAGAGGAAGACCAACGAGGACTCGTATTACGAGTCCTCGCCCGTGTTCGCGGTCGCCGACGGCATGGGCGGGGCGCGGGCCGGAGAGGTCGCCTCGCAGATCGCGGTCGAGGTCTTCCGGGAGGGGCTCGCCCCCTCCGAGGGTCCCGAGCGCGAGCTCGTGCGCGTCGCCAAGGAGGCCAACCGCCGCATCAACGACATGTCCCGCGAGGACGAGTCCCGGGCCGGGATGGGCACGACCCTCACCGCGGTGATCGTCGGCGACCACGACGTGGCGATCGGACACGTGGGCGACTCGCGCGCCTACCGGCTGCGTGACGGCGACCTCGAGCGGCTGACCACCGACCACTCGCTGGTCGAGGAGTACGTGCGCCGAGGGGAGCTGACCCGCGAGGCCGCGGAGCATCACCCCCAGCGCTCGATCATCACCCGTGCGCTCGGGCCCGAGCCGGACGTCGAGGTCGAGACCCTGACCTTCCCCGCCGCCGCCGGTGACGTCTACCTCCTCTGCTCCGACGGCCTGACCGCGATGGTCACCGAGGACCGCCTGGGCCAGGTGCTGAGAGCCGGCGCTTCGCTCACCGAGGCCGCGCAGGAGCTGGTGGGCATCGCCAACGCCAACGGCGGCCGCGACAACATCACGGTGGTCATGTTCCGGCTCGGCGAGCAGGGCAGCGCCGGCGCGGAGGCGGACACCGGCGAGATCGACGCCGCGGCGGTGGCCGCCGGCGTGGGGGCGGCCTCGGCCTCCGCGGCCTCCACCGGCCCCGGTGCGCGCGCCGGAGGCCAGAGCGAGACCTTCCTCCTCGACGCCGAGACCGCGGAGCGCGAACGCCGGGCCGCCGGCTCCCCCGGGCCCGCGACCGCGGAGCGGGCGGCCGGGGCGGCCGGAGCCCGGAGTGTTCCGCGCACCCGCCGGCGAGTGCGGCGCTCGCCGTGGCGGATGCTGCTCCGCACCGCCGTCGTGGTGGCGGTGCTGGCGGGGCTCGGCGCAGCCGCCTACGCCACGGCGAGCCGGGTCTACTTCCTGGGGTCCAGCGAGCGGGGGATGATCACCCTCTACCGCGGCCTGCCCTACGACCTCCTGTTCGACACGCGTCTCTACACGCTCGAGTACGAGAGCCCGGTGCCGGCCGCGGCGGTGCCGCGGCTCCAGCGGGAGCGCATCCTCGACCACGAGCTGCGCTCGCGCACCGACGCCACCGATCTCGTGCGCGAGATCGAGCGCCGCCACTCGCCCGCGGCCCGGCCGCGTGCGCCGGCGGGGCGGCGCTGATGTCCGCCCGCTGGCGGGAGCTCTTCGGGCTCATCCCGGTCTCCCTTCTCGTCACCGCCGGGTTCACGTCGGTGCTGATCACCCGGTCGAGCTCCGCGGACATCGAGAACCCGGTCACGCTCATCTACGGCGCGTTCTTCCTGGGCTGCTGCCTGTTCGGGCACCTGTTCATCCGCGCTCGGCTGCCCGACGCCGATCCCTACCTGTTCCCGCTGGCCGCGCTGCTCGCCGCGTTCGGCCTCGTCGTGCAGTACCGCATCGCCGAGGACTTCGCCCGCGAGCAGGCCACGTGGTTCGTGATCGGGCTGGCACTGTTCTGCGCCACGATCCTCTTCCTGCGCGACTTCCGGATTCTCGAGCGCTACCGGTACACGATCGCCGCGGCGGGGATCGTCCTGCTCCTGCTCCCGCGAGTGCCGGGGATCGGCGCCCAGGCCAACGGCGCCTACCTCGCGATCAAGCTCGGGCCGATCCAGTTCCAGCCCGCGGAGTTCGCCAAGCTCGCGGTGGTCGTGTTCCTCGCCTCCTACCTCGGCGACACCCGCGACGTGCTGGTCCAGGGGCGCTTTCCGAGGCTCTCGCTGCGGCGATTCGGGCCGCTGATCGTCATCTGGGGCGCCGCGATGGTCCTCCTCGTGTTCATCCGCGACCTCGGCTCGTCGCTCATGTTCTTCGGCGGCTTCCTGGCCCTCCTCTACGTGGCGACCGCGCGGCTGTCGTTGGTCGCCGCCGGCGCGGCCATGTTCTTCGGCGGGGCGCTGTTCTTCGCCCGGACGGTGACCCACGTGCAGGAGCGCTTCGCGATCTGGCTCGACCCGTTCGACCGCAGGGTGGTGGAGGACGAGGGCTACCAGATCGCCCAGTCCCTCTTCGCCCAGGCCGACGGGGGTCTGTTCGGCCAGGGGTTCGGGCGCGCGCTGTTCGAGCTGCCGACCGGCCAGATCATCCTTCCCGCCGCCCACACCGACCTCGTGTACGCGCTGATCGTGAACGAGCTTGGGCTGTTCGGGGCCGCCGGCCTGCTCGTGGCCTACCTGCTCTTCGTCTCCCGGGGGATGAAGACCGCGATGCTGGCCGGGGACGCCTTCTCGAAGCTGCTCGCCACCGGGCTCACCGCGGTGTTCGCGATCCAGGTGTTCGTGGTCGTGGGCGGCGTCACCCGGGTGATCCCGCTGACCGGGGTCACGCTTCCGTTCGTCTCCTACGGCGGCTCCTCGATCCTCGCCAACTTCGTGCTGCTCGCTCTCCTGCTCATCGTCTCCGACCACGCCCGGCGCGATCGCCTGGCCACCCCGGGAGGGCTCGTATGAACCGCCAGGTCAGGCACCTGTTCGGCCTCGTGGTCGTGCTCTTCGCGCTGCTCGTGGCCTTCACCTCTAACTGGACGGTGTTCACCGCCTCCTCGCTCGAGGACAACTCCGCCAACCGCCGGCCGCTGCTCGAGCAGCAGCTCGTGCCCCGCGGCCTCGTCCTCGCCCGCGACGGCACCCGTCTGGCCGAGAGCGACGGCTCGGGCCGCGGTCAGCGCCGCCGCTACAAGCGTCGCTACCCACAGGGCACGCTGTTCTCCCACGCGGTCGGGTACTCGTTCATCGAGCTCGGGCGCGCGGGGATCGAGCAGTCGCGCAACGACGAGCTCACCGGCGCGGCGGACAGCGTCGAGTCGTTCATCGACGAGCTACTCGGACGCACCCAGGAGGGCGACGACCTGGTGACCGCCCTCGACCCGAAGGGTCAGCGTGCCGCCCTCCAGGCTCTCGGGGGCCAGCGTGGCTCGATCGTGGCCATCGAGCCGGAGACCGGGCGCATTCGCGTGATGGTGTCGGTGCCGGGCTTCGATCCGAACGAGGTCCCCGATGAGTTCCGCGAGCTGAACGCCGACGAGGACTCGCCTCTGTTCAACCGCGCCACGCAGGGGCGCTACCCCCCCGGATCGACGATGAAGGTCGTGACCGCGGCGGCCGCGCTCGACTCCGGTCGCTTCACGCCGGACTCCGTGCTGGACGGGGCCTCGAACAAGCGCATCGGCGGCGTCCCGCTCCAGAACTTCGGCAACCAGGACTACGGCCCCACGTCGCTCACCGAGGCGCTGACGAACTCGGTGAACACCGTCTGGGCCCAGGTCGCGCAGCAGCTCGGCAAGGAGGAGTACTACGACTACATGGAGCGCTTCGGCTTCAACGTCGAGCCGCCGATGGACTACCCGCCCGATCAGCTCACCCCGAGCGGCGTGTATGGCCGGCGCGGGCGGCTGCTCGACGAGGACGACCCGGTGGACATCGGGCGGGTGGCCATCGGTCAGGAGCGCCTCCAGGTCACGCCCCTCCAGATGGCCACCGTCGCGGCCACGGTCGCCAACGAGGGCTCGCGCATGGAGCCGCGCCTCGGCGAGCGCGTCGTGGCCCGCGACGGCCGGCTCGAGGAGCGGGTGCGCACCGCCGAGGCCGCGCAGGTGATGTCGCGCGACTCGGCGAACCAGCTGAAGGCGATGATGGCCCAGGTGGTCAAGGAGGGCTCGGGCACCCAGGCGGCGCTCGAGGGCGTGCCGGTGGCCGGAAAGACCGGCACCGCCGAGGTGGAGGGCGGGGCGACCAACCAGGCGTGGTTCATCGGCTTCGCCCCCCTCGACGACCCGAAGATGGCGGTGGCGGTGACCGTCGAGCGCACGTCGGGCCAGGGCGGTACCGTCGCCGCTCCGATCGCCAAGAAGGTGCTCCAGGCCCTGCTCTCCGGACGCCGTGGCTGAGGTCGCCGACAACACGGTGGTCGACGGCCGCTACCGGGTGATCGAGCAGATCGGCAGCGGCGGCATGGCCGACGTGTTCTGTGCGGAGGACACGACGCTCGGCCGGCGAGTGGCCGTGAAGATCCTCCACGAGCGCTTCGCCGAGGACCGCAACTTCGTGGAGCGCTTCCGGCGGGAGGCGTCCTCGGCCGCCGGCCTCTCGCACCCGAACGTCGTCTCGGTCTACGACCGCGGGACGCACGAGGACACCTACTACATCGCGATGGAGTACCTCGAGGGGCGCACCCTCAAGGACCTCCTACTGGCCGATGCGCCGCTCGACCAGGAGCGCACCATCGACCTGGGCGTGCAGCTCGTCGAGGCCGCCGGGTTCGCCCATCGCCACGGGGTGATCCACCGGGACCTAAAGCCCCAGAACGTGATCGTCGACGACGAGGGCCATCTCAAGGTCACCGACTTCGGGATCGCGCGCGCGGGCGCCTCCGAGATGACCGAGACCGGGTCGATCATGGGCACCGCCCACTACCTCTCGCCCGAGCAGGCCCAGGGCCAGCCTGTGGACGCGACCTCCGACCTGTACTCGATCGGCGTGATCCTGTTCGAGATGCTCGCCGGGCAGCTTCCCTTCCAGGGCGACTCGGCGGTGTCGATCGCAGTCCAGCACATAAACCAGGCGCCGCCGCTTCTGTCCTCGGTGCGACCCGACGTCCACCCCGCGCTCGAGGCCGTGGTCATGCGTCTGCTGGCCAAGGAGCCCACGCAGCGCTTCCGGGACGCCGGCGAGCTCGTGGACGCACTCGAGCAGGCGCGCCACGCGCTGCGCTCCGGCGAGGACGGCGTCGTGCTCGCTCCGCCGCCCGGCATCGCGCCCGAGCCCCTGCCCGACGACGAGGCGCGGGGTCGGCGCTGGCTCGTCTGGACGGTCGCCGTGCTGGGACTCCTCCTGGTCGGGCTGGTCCTTCTCCTTTTGCTGCGGGCCGGCACCGTGCAGGTACCGAACGTGACCGGCAAGCCCGTGGCCGAGGCGGCGGCGGTGCTCGAGCGCGAGGGCCTCGTTCCTCGACCCGTGCGCGTCACCTCCGGGGCTCCCGAGGGAGTGGTGGTGGGCCAGGAGCCCCCGCCCGGTAGGGCGGTCGACGGTGGAGCCGACGTCCTGCTGCGCGTGTCCGGCGGTCCGGGCGTGGGCGAGGTGCCGTCCGTGCGCAACCTCGCGAAGCGTCGCGCCGTCCAGAAGCTGAACGAGGCCGGCTTCAACGTCGAGGAGGAGGAGCGCAGCTCGACGACCCTCGACGAGGGGCTCGCCATCCGCACCGTCCCCCGCGAGGGCGAGGACCTCGAGCGGGGGAGCAGGGTGCGGCTCATCGTCTCCACCGGGGCCGAGCAGGTCGAGGTGCCGAGCCTCGAGGGCTCCTCGCTCGACTCGGCCGAGGAGGAGCTCGCGAATGCCGGGCTCGAGGCCCGCGTCGAGCGCATCGGCTCCGACGAGCCGGAGGACCGCGTGCTGGGGCAGGACCCCGCGGCCGGCGCCGAGGTGGACGAGGGCTCCGAGGTGGCGATCACGGTGTCCGACGGCCCGGCCGAGGACGCGCCGCCGGACGATCCGTCGGGAGACGACACTCCCGCGTCGTCGACGACCGTGCCCGATGTGGTGGGGCTGACCGAGGACGCGGCGCGCACGGCGCTGACCCGGGCAGGCCTGTCCGTGCAGGTCCGCGGGACCAGCGACACGGTCACCGAAGCCGGCCTCGTCGACCGCCAGAGGCCGGCGCCCGGGCGGAGCCTCGACATCGGGCGCACGGTCGTGATCTACGTGGCCGAGGAGCCGTGAGGGTCGTCGTCCTCGCGGGCGGGCGCTCGAGCGAGCACGACGTCTCCCTCCGCTCCGCGGCCGCGGTCCGCGAGGGCCTCGAGCGCGCCGGGCACGAGACGGTGAGCGTGGAGGTGGCCCGCACGGGCGAGTGGACGAGCTCCGGCCGCGCCGTCGCGATCGAGCCGGCCGGCGGCCTGCTCGACGCCGACGTGGTCTTCCCCGTCCTCCACGGGCCCTTCGGCGAGGACGGCACCGTCCAGGGGCTGCTCGAGACGGCCGACGTGCCCTACGTGGGCGCCGGGGTGCCGGCCTCGGCGGTGTGCATGGACAAGGTCCTGTTCAAGGACCTCATGGCCCGCGCCGGCCTGCGCCAGGTCGAGTACGCCGCGGTGCGCGAGGGCGACGCGGTGGAGCCGCTCGCGCGACTCGGGCTCCCGGTCTTCGTGAAGCCCGCGCGCCTCGGATCGTCGGTGGGGATCTCGAAGGTGTCCGAAGCGGAGGAGCTGCCGGGGGCGTTGTCGGCGGCCTTCGCCCACGATCCGCTCGCCATCGTCGAAGCCATGGCCTTCGGGCGGGAGGTGGAGTGCTCGGTGATGGGCAACCACGACCCGGTCGCCTCCGAGCCCGGCGAGATCGTCATCGACGCCGACTGGTACGACTACGAGGCGAAGTACACGCCAGGCGGCATGGAGCTGCAGGTGCCCGCGCCGCTCGAGGCCGACGTCCGCGAGCGCGTCCGCTCCGTCGCCGTCGAGGCCTTCCGCGCGGTGGGGTGCAGCGGCCTCGCGCGGGTCGACTTCTTCGTCGAGTCCGACGGCCGCGTGCTGCTGAACGAGCTCAACACCATGCCCGGCTTCACCGAGACCAGCGTCTTCGCGAAGCTCTTCGAGGCGTCGGGGGTGGCCTATCCGGAGCTGGTGGACCGCCTCGTGACGCTTGCGGTGGAGCGCTACGAAAGCGAGCGGCGTTACCGGTTCTGAGGTCTGCGGTCCGGCTTTACCGCAGCAGCGTCATCTCGTCGATCGACGCCTTGCGCCCGGGGGAGAGCGACACGATCCACACCAGGTAGAAGCGGAACCTCCGCCCGCCGGTTTCGAGCCGGACGTCGGTCTGGCCCTCGAAGGGTCGGCGCCCGGACACGCGCGTCCAGCCCTGGATGCCCTCCGGCACGGTCTCGGCGGCGAAGATCTCGGCCTCCCACCCGGGCATCGAGGTGATGACGTCGAGCTGCCGGGCGGCCACCGGCGTGCCGGTGTCGACGTAGAGCCCGACGCCGGGCTTGAGCTGCGCCAGCTCGCCGTCGTAGCGCTCGGTGTCCCAGAGGGTCGAGCGCTCGCCGTCGATCGCGTTGCGGGCGTCGGTGGGGCTCTCGCGCCCGTCACCGGCCGGGTCGTAGTCCGTGGCCGCGCTCGCCGCGAAGCGCACCGGCGTGAGGTTCCCGCTCCCCTGAGGAGTTGCGCCCCCGGGGGTCCCCTGCTCGGCACCGCCGGCGACGAACACGGCGACCAGCGCGACCGCCGCCAGCCCGAGCACCGCGACCGCCACGTAACGCGCGTGGTTGCGCACCCGCAGCGGAACGAAGTCCGCGGTGTCGCTCGAGAGCTGGCGCAGCACGGTCGTGGCCTCTCCGGGAGCCTCCCCCGAGCGGGCGGCCTCGATGGCCAGCGTGTCCTCGAGGTCGGCCACCATGTCCTCGGCGGTCGCGTAGCGGTTCCGGGTCTCCTTGGCGGTGGCTCGATCTATGACCGCGGCCAGCGACGCGGAGATCTCCGGGCGCCGGCCGCGCACGTCGGGCATCCCCTCGCGCACGTGCTTCATCGCCACCGCGACGGGGGTGTCGGCGCGGTAGGGGACGCCGCCGGTCAGCATCTCGAACAGGCATATCCCGAGCGAGTAGAGGTCGGACTGCGGGGTGACCTTGTGCCCGAGGGCCTGCTCCGGAGAGACGTAGTCGGTGGTGCCCAGCACCCGACCCGGTTGGGTGAGCCCCTCCATCTCGAGCGAGCGCGCGATGCCGAAGTCGGTCACCTTCGCGCTGCCGTCGAGGTCGATGAGCACGTTCTGGGGCTTCACGTCACGGTGCACGAGCCGCTCCTCGTGGGCGGCGGCCAGGGCCCGGCCGATCTCGATGGCGTAGGCCACCGCCTCGCCCACAGGCAGCCGCCCGAGCCGGCGGATGCGGTCCTTGAGCGTCTCGCCCTCGACGTACTGGAACACGATGTAGGGACGGGCGTCGTCCTCACCCGCGTCGATGACCGCGACCACGTTGGGGTGCGACAGCCGCGCCACCGCGCGCGCCTCGCGCCGGAATCGCTCGATCTGGTCCTCCTCGGAGGCCACCTCGGCGTGGAGGACCTTGATGGCCACCCATCGCTCGAGGGTCTCGTCGAACGCCCGGTAGACGGTGGACATGCCCCCGGCGCCGATCCGCTCCTCGAGCCGAAAGCGCCCGGAGATGAAGGTTCCGATCACGCGGCGCATATTTTGGCGGGCTGTGAGCGTGGGGCTTGAGTACGTCACCGATCCGGGCTGCTCCTGGTCGTGGGCGTCCGAGCCCACCCTGAGGCGTCTGCTCGTGGAGTTCGACGCCCAGGTGCGGATCACCTACGTGATGGGTGGACTGGCCCGCGACTACGGCGATCCCGGGCGCGACGGACCGTGGCGGGCGCTCTTCGACCATTGGCTCGACGTCGCCGACCAGACGGGTGCGCCGATCGACCCGCGCCTCTGGACCGAGAACCCGATCCGCTCCACCTACCCGGCGGCCATGGCCGCGAAGGCCGCCGCCGAGCTCTCCACCGACGGCGGGGCGAGGTACCTGCGCGCTCTGCGCGAGGGGCTGATGTGCCGCCGGCGCAAGCTCGACACGGTCGACGCGCTGACCGAGGAGGCCGCCCGCACCGGCATCGACGCCGGTGCCTTTCGTTCGGCGCTCGGGTCGAGCGCGATCGTCGAGGCCTTCGGGGAGGACGTCGAGAGGGCTCGTGCGCTGGTGGCCGAGGTGCCGGCCGGCGAGCGCGACGGCGCGGTGGTCGACGCCGGTGGCGGTCGGGAGCGGGTGACCTTTCCGACGGCGCTCTTCGAGGGCGCAGGAGAGCGCCGGATCGTGGCCGGGCACCGCCCCTACGAGGAGTACC
>JBPCQB010000176.1:0-5432 GCA_050998555.1 Thermoleophilaceae bacterium | reverse complement strand
GCGACTGCCCGACGCCTTGGTCCTCGCCGGGGCCATCGAGGCCGGGGCCGACCTGCTCACCTTCGATGAGGGTCTGCTGCGGCTGGCCGGTCGGATCTCCTCGCCATGATCGACTCGGTCACGCTCGGCCCGAGGTTGCGTGAGCTCCCCGGGATGTCGCTCGTTCTTCCGGTCCTCGTGGGTCTGGCGCCCGCCCACCTCGTCGGAGGCGCGGTCCGCGATCTGCTCCGCGGGGAGCGGTCGGTGGATCTCGATCTCTGCACCGAGCACGACGCCCATGAGCTGGCGCGTGCACTGGCCGAGCGGCTCGGCGGCACCTCCCAGGCGCACGAGCGCTTCGCCACGGCAACGGTGAGGACTCCTGACCTCGAGATCGACGTCGCCCGGACCCGGCGCGAGCGCTATCCACGCCCCGGCGCCCTGCCCGAGGTCGAGCCTGCGCCGCTGGCCGAGGACCTCGGCCGCCGGGACTTCACGGTCAATGCGATGGCCCTCGGCCTGTCGGGCGAGGAGCTCGGCCGGCTGCGAGACCCGCTGGGGGGACGCGAGGATCTCGCCGCCGCCAGGGTTCGGGTGCTGCACGAGCGCTCCTTCCTCGACGACCCCACGCGCCTGCTGCGCGCCGTGCGCTACGAGGTCCGTCTCGGGGCGCGCATGGACGCCGAGACCGAGCGGCTCGCCCGGGAGGCTGCGGTCGGGCGGGCGCTCGACACGGTCTCGGGCCCGCGCGTGCGCGATGAGCTCCTCGACCTCCTGGCCGAGGCCGAGGTCGCCGACGCCGTCGCCCGTCTCTACGAGCTGGGACTCGATCGTGCCCTTCACCCGGCGCTCGAGGCCGACGCCACGAGGGCGGCCGGCGCGGCGCTCGGCGCCCTCGATACGGGCGCTGATCGCGTGCTCGCCGTGCTCGCCGCCCTCGTCAGTCGCTCACCGGCGGAGCTCGGGCCCTGGATCGATCGCCTCGGACTGCGCGCCGCGGTACGCGACCGCGTGATGCGCACGGCGCGGTCGGCCCCGGCGCTGGTCGAGGCGCTCGCGGTGGAGCGCTCGCCCTCGCAGCTGCACGAGCTCCTCCAGGGCGAGCCGCCCGAGGCGCTGGCCGTGGCGCTGGCGCTCGGCGCTCCGGCAACGGCGGTGCTCCGGTACGTCGCCGACCTCCGGGGGGTCCGGCTCGAGGTGACGGGCGCCGAGCTGATCGAGGCCGGCGTCCCGGAGTCCCCCGCGCTCGGACGGGCGCTCGAGGAGACCCTGCGACGCAAGCTCGACGGCGAGGTGTCCGGGCACGAGGCGGAGCTCCGGCTCGCGCTCGAGCTGGCCGGGGCGGCGCAGCGGTGAGCGTCGAGACCGGAGCCGACCGCGGTCTCGCCGGTCCGGGGCCGATCGAGGTCGACCTGCCCGGAGCGCGCGTGGCCTTCTCGACGCGTCGGGGCGGCGTCAGCGAGGGACCGTACGAGTCGCTGAACCTCGGGATCCTCACCGACGATGACCCAGGTCGGGTGTCCGAGAACCGCTCTCGACTGGCCCGCGCGGTTGGCCTGGTGCCAGAGCGGGTGGCGATGGGCTGGCAGGTGCACGAGGCCGGCGTGCGCGAGTGGGAGGCACCGCCGCAGGACGGCGCGTTCGCCGCCCTCGGAGGATCTCGCCCCCGGGTGGACGCCCACACCACGCGCATGCCCGGGCTCGGCCTGCTGGTTCTGGCGGCCGACTGCCTGCCGGTGGCGCTGGCCTCTCCCGGCCGGGTGGCGATGGCCCACGCCGGGTGGCGCGGCCTGGCCGCGGGGGTGCTCGAGCGGACGCTCGAGTACTTCGAGGAGACGCCGGCGGCGGTGCTCGGCCCCGCGATCGCCCGCTGCTGCTACGAGGTGGGCCCCGAGGTGCTGGCCGCCTTCGACGACGTGCCCGGTGCCGCCTCGGGCCGCATGCTCGACCTAAAGGCGGTCGCGCGGGCGCGGCTGGCCGCCGCCGGTGTCGAGCGGGTGGAGGACGTCGCGCTCTGCACCTCCTGCCGTCCCGACCTGTTCTTCTCGCACCGCCGCGACGCCGGCATGACCGGCCGGCAGGGAGGGATCGTGTGGCGGCGGTGAGAGGCAGCGTCGCCGGGCTCGACCCCGAGCGGGTGCGGACGAACCTCGAGCGCGTCCGCGAGCGCATCGCCGCGGCCGGCGGCGACCCGGCGAGGGTGGAGGTGTGCGCCGCGGTCAAGTACGTGCCCGCCACCGAGCTCGGGGCGCTGGCCGAGGGCGGCGTAGCGCTGGTGGGGGAGAACCGGGTCGAGGACCTGCTCGAGAAGCAGGGCGGCCACGCCGAGCGCTTCGAGTGGGACTTCATCGGGAACCTGCAGAGCCGCAAGGTGCGCGAGGTGGCGCCCGCGGTGCGGCTCATCCACTCCGTGGCCTCCGACTCCGTCCTTCGCGCCCTCGAGCGCCATCCCGCACGCGAGGTGCTCGTGCAGGTGAACGTGGCGGGGGAGGCCTCGAAGGGCGGGGTCGCCCCGGAGGCGCTCGCCGACTTCATCGCCCGCTGCCCCGTCCCGGTCGGCGGCCTGGCGACGATGCCCCCGGCGGTCGAGCGCCCCGAGGACAACCGCCGTCACTTCGCCCGCCTGGCCGAGCTGGCCGCCGAGCACGGCCTGAAGCGCCTCTCGATGGGGACCTCCCAGGACTTCGAGGTTGCCGTGGCCGAGGGGGCGACGATCGTGCGGCTGGGGAGCGTGCTGTACGGCTGAGACGGGCGACGGCGTCGCGTCGCGGCGGCGGCGGGGCGGGTCAGTCGTCCAGGAACGCCGCGATCCGCCGCGAGAGCTGCGCCCCCTGCCACGCGAGCGGCGACTCTCCCTCGTCCTCCACCGCGAACTCGACGTTCGGCAGGTGCTCCGCCCAGCTCTCCGCGATCCTCAGCGGATGGCCCGGGTCGGCGCCGTCGCGGCTTCCGACCACCAGGGAGGGCACGTCGATCTCGTCGAGGGCCTCGAGACTTTCGAACGCCGCCGAGCGCGGCACCACGGTCATGGCGTCGGCCACGGCCTGGATGTCGCGGTGGCGCTCGAGGCGCTGACGCGTGAAGGTCTCGATCGTCTCGCGGTACCTGGCGTCCACCTTGGGGCGGTAGGCGTCCAGGAAGCCGTCGACGCCGCCGAGGCGCAGGCCGGCCGCGAGGGAGTCCCAGGCGGCGAGGTCGTCGGCGTCGGACGGATGACCGGGGTACCCCGGGGTGACGAGCACCAGGGCCTCCACGCGGTCCGGCTGCTCGAGCGCGAAGGCCACCGCGGTATGGGAGCCCATCGAGTTGCCGATCAACACCGCGCGTTCGACCTCGCGGTCGTCGAGGACGGCTCGTAGATCCGCCGTCAGGTCCGTGTACGCATAGGCGTCGGGGTCCTCGGGGGGCGTCGTCTCGCCGTGGCCCCGCGCGTCGTAGGCGACCACGCGGCGACCCGAGCGCTCGAGCGAGCGGGATCCGTGCAGGACGTAGCGGCGCGTCGCGGTCAGACCGTGGAGGAGCACGACGGCCGAGCCCTCGCCGGCCTCCTCGCCGGCCAGCGACACCCCGCCGGACTCGATGTCGAAGCTCTCGCCCGTGGCTTCCCCCGTCGTTCGTCTCCCCGCGCGCCGCCCGCCGTGGAGCGCCGCGCGAGCCTGTAAGTTGTCAACCGGACACCGGGAGGATCGCGTCCCGGTCCGGCGAACAAGGCCCCAGCATGGCGTTCCGCGACACCTGGCACCGCACGCTCGTCTACTTCGGCCTGGCCGAGGACGATCGCTGGAACGAGGAGGAAGAGGACAGCGCTCCCGCCCAGGAGCCCGAGTCCCAGCTCGAGGACCGCTACCGCGACCGGCCGAACGTGCGCCGCCTCCAGAGCCGCCGCCGCCGCGACGAGATCGACGACATCTTCGCCGACGACTCCGGGAACGCCTCCTCGTCCTCCTCTTCGCGGTCGACGCGCACGCTCCGCCCGGTCCAGAGCAACGGCCGCGCCGACCTCTCCGTGCACCTCGTCGTGCCCAAGTCCTTCAACGACGCCCAGCAGGTGGCCGACCAATTCAAGGACTCGGTGCCGGTCATCCTCAACCTCCAGGGCACCGAGAACGACCTGGCGAAGCGCCTCATCGACTTCGCGTCCGGTCTCACCTACGCGCTCGACGGCGGGATGCAGCGGATCGCCGACAAGGTGTTCCTGCTGACTCCGCGCAACGTCGAGGTCTCCGCGGAGGAGCGCGCTCGTCTCATCGAGAAGGGTTTCTTCAACCAGTCCTGATCCGGTCGTATCCTCCGCGCACATGCGGATAGGCGTCATCGGGGCCGGGAACATGGCCGCGGCCCTGGTGCGCGGCCTCGGTGAGCCCGTGCTCGTGGCCGACCCGGACGCCAGGCGGGCCGCGGCGCTCGCTGCGGAGAGCGGGGGTGAGGCGCTCGAGGCCAACGCCTACGTGGCCGACCGCGCCGACGTCGTGGTGCTCTGTCACAAGCCCGCCCAGCTCGAGGAGGTGGCCAAGGGGCTCGCGGGCCGGGCTCGGGCGGTGGTCTCCCTCCTCGGGGGCACGAGCCTCGCCGACCTCGAGCGGGCCTACCCGGGGATACCGGTCTACCGCTTCATGCCGAACGTGGCCGCGGAGGTGGGCCGCGCGGTGCTCTGCTATGCGCCGGGCTCACGGGCGGCCGAGGGACCCGAGGCGGCGGTGCTCGAGCTCTTCGCGCGCGCGGGCACGGTGGTGGCCGTGCCCGAGGCGCAGATGGAGGTGGCCACCGCGCTCGCGGGTTGCGCGCCCGCCTTTCACGCGCTGGTGGCCGAGGCGCTCGTGGACGCCGGGGTGGGCCACGGCCTCGCCCCCGAGGACGCGACGCGCATGGCGGTGGGCGCGATGGCCGGCGCGGCGGCGCTCATGGAGCAGGGGGGGCTCGACCCCAAGGAGCTCCGCCGGCGCGTGACCTCGCCGGGCGGGTCGACGGCCCGCGGCCTGGCGGCGCTCGAGCACGCAGGGCTCAGGTCGGCCTTCCAGGACGCCGTCGACGCCGTCGTCCGCGACGGCGCTTCCCCGGCCGGCCGTCGATGACCGACTACCTCCTCCTCGCCGTCGGGCGCCCCGAGGTCGCGCGGTACGTCTCGACGCTCGTGACCGTCTACTCGATCCTGATCATCGCCCGGATCATCATGTCCTACTTCACGCGCATCCCCTACAACCGAATCCTGCACGCGGTCCTCGACTTCGTCACCAGCGTCACCGACCCCTACCTCGGCCTCTTCCGCCGCTTCATCCCGCCGGTCCGCCTCGGGGCCATCGCCCTCGACATCACCCCGATCATCGCCCTGCTGGTGCTCGGGATCGTGGGAGGGATCGTGGTCAACATCATCAACCCCGGGCCGGGTTAGCGCCACTCCTCGTGTCCCCGCGCGCGAGCGCCCTGGTTCGCGCGGCCGCCGTCATGGGGGTCGT
>JBPCQB010000140.1:0-13737 GCA_050998555.1 Thermoleophilaceae bacterium | reverse complement strand
AGAACCGCCTGTTCTTCGTCGACAAGCTCATCTCCATGGGCGCCCGCGTCATCCTCTGCGACCCCCACCGCGCCGTGGTCTCCGGGCCACGGCGTCTTCACGGTGAGCGCATGGAGAGCCCGGACATTCGGGCCGGGATGGCCCTGCTCATCGCCGCGCTGTGCGCGGAGGGGACCTCGGAGATCGGCAACATCCGCCAGATCGACCGCGGCTACGAGCGGATCGACGAGCGGCTGCGCGGGCTCGGGGCTCGGATCGAGCGCGTGGCCGTCGAGCGCGTCCCGGCCTGAGCCCGCGGTGACGGCGCTCGGCCGCCGGGTGCCGGGAAGCCGGGCATGATCCACCGGACCCCCGCGGGCACGCGCGACGTGCTCCCCGACGAGATGCGCGAGCTGCGCGGGCTCTCCTCCCGTCTGCGCGCCACCTTCGAGGAAGCCGGGTACGGCGAGGTACGTACCCCCTCCGTCGAGTACGAGGACGTGCTGCGCCGCGGCGACGAGCGCTCGGCCGGCGCCGGCTACCGGGTGTTCGACGAACGCGGCGAGGTCCTGGTCCTGCGCTCGGACATGACCATCCCGATCGCCCGGATGGTGGCCTCGCGCTTCCCCGAGGCGCCCACGCCGCTGCGGCTTTCCTACTTCGCCCACGCCTACCGAGCGGTCGAGCCTCAGAGCGGACGCCCGCGCGAGGTGCTCCAGGCCGGCATCGAGCTGATCGGCGCGCCGGCCCCCGACGGGGAGGCCGAGGTGGTGGGCCTCATGCTCTCCGGCCTCGAGCGCGCCGGCCTCGGCCGCCACCGGGTGGCCATCGGCGACGGGTCTCTCTACCGAACGTTGCTCGACCACCTCGGGGTCGGCCTCGAGCCCCGGACCGCGCTGCTCGAGCGTCTCACCCGCAGAGACCTGGTCGGCCTCGAGACTCTGCTCGCCCGTCTCGATCTCGACGCGAGCGAGCGGGAGGCGCTGGCGGTGCTGCCCACGCTGCGGGGCGGGCGCGAGGTGATCGAGACCGCCCGTCGCGCGCTGGGCGAGGGCCTCGCGCCCGCGGTCGAGGCCCTCGACCGCCTGACCGGGTGCGTCGAGATGCTGGCCGGCGGCCATGCGGCCGAGCGGGTGATCGTCGACCTCGGACTGGTCCGCGACCTCGGCTACTACACCGGAGCGGTGTTCGAGCTCTACGACCCGGCGGTGGGCTTTGCGATCGGCGGCGGCGGTCGATACGACGAGCTGCTCGGGCGCTTCGGGCGGGCCCTGCCGGCCTGCGGCATCGTCGTGGACCTCCACCGCGTCCACGTGGCCCAGGCCGAAGAGGAGCGGCTCGCGTGACGGGCTCCGCGCACGGGCCGGATGAGCCCCCGGCCGGTCGGGGCGGCGCCCGCCTGGCCGCCGAGCGGCCGGAGCTCGTGATCGCCGTACCCCGGGGGGCTCTCCTGGGCGACACCCTCGACGTGCTCGACCGCCTGGGCATCGACACCGCCGAGGTGAGGGAGAACGACCGCCGCCTGCTGTTCGCCGAGGCCGGCATCGTGACCATGCGCCCGAGCGACGTGCCGACCTACGTGGAGCACGGGGCCGCCGACGTCGGCATCACCGGCAAGGACGTGCTCCTCGAGCAGCCCGACCGCGAGGTCTACGAGCTCCTCGACCTCCACTACGGCCACTGCCGCATGATCGTCGCCCAGCCCGAGGGCGCCGACCCCCTCGAGCGCTCGATGCGCCGCCTCGGGGCGGTGCGCGTGGCCACCAAGTACCCGCGGATAGCCCGCGGCCACTTCGCCGCCACCGGTCGTCAGGCGGAGATCGTGGAGGTCAAGGGCTCGGTCGAGCTGGCCCCGCTCACGGGCCTCGTCGACGCCATCGTGGACCTGACCGCGAGCGGCCGCACGCTGGCCGAGAACCGCCTCGCCGAGCGGGAGGAGATAGCCGTCTGCACGGCGCGGCTGATCGCCAACCCGGTGGCCCACAAGCTGAAGGCCGCCGCGGTGGACGACCTCGTGGCGCGCCTGCGCGCCGCCGTCCCGCGATGAGGTTCGAGCGCTTCGGTCCGCGGACGAGCGCCGCGGAGATCCGCGCGCTCTGGCCGCCGGCCGCCGCCGTGGAGGGCGAGGTGCGGGCCATCCTCGCCGAGGTCCGAGCCGGAGGCGACGCCGCTCTCGAGCGGCTGACGGCTCGGCTCGACCACGCCGAGGTCCGCCCCGAGGCGCTGCGCGTGCCCAGGGACGAGCTCGAGGCCGCGGCGAGCGCGGTCGAGGCCCCGTTGCTCGATGCGCTGCTCACCGCCCGCGCGAACGTGCGCGCGGTGGCGAGCGCGGCGCGCCGTGACCCCGTGACCGTCGACCTGCCCGAGGGCCAGCGCGTCGAGCTGGTCGAGGTGGCGGTCCGGCGGGTGGGCACCTACGTGCCCGGGGGACGGGCGCCCTATCCCTCGTCGGTGGTCATGTGCGCGGAGACCGCCTGGGCCTCCGGCGTGGACGAGGTGGTCGTGTGTGCGCCGCCCGGACCCGGAGGTCGGGCGCACCCGACGATCCTGGCCGCCTGCCACGCGTGCGGGGTCACCGAGGTCTACCGGATGGGCGGGGCGCAGGCGGTGGCCGCCCTGGCGTTCGGAACCGAGACGGTCCCCGCCGTCGACGTGATCGTGGGCCCGGGAAGCCCCTGGGTCCAGGAGGCCAAGCGCCAGGTATCCCACCTGGTGGGCATCGACTCGCTGGCCGGGCCGAGCGAGCTCGTGGTGGTGGCGAGCGCGGGGGCCGACCCGGACCTCGTGGCGCTCGACCTCCTCGCTCAGTCCGAGCACGGTCCCGACTCGCCGCTGACGGTGATCTCCGACGACGAGCAGGTGCTCGACGGGGTGGCGGACGCGGTCGGCAGGCGCCTCGGCGGGGGAGGGGCGCCCGTCGCGGCCGACGCCTCGCTCGCTCTCGTGTGCGCGGCGTCGGTCCCCGCGGCGGTCGAGCTGGCCGATGCGATCGCGCCCGAGCACCTCGAGCTCCAGGGCGCCGAGGCCGAGGCCCTCGCCGACCGCGTGCGCTCCGCGGGATGCCTGTTCGTGGGCCGCGACGCGGGTACGGCGTTCGGGGACTACGTGGCCGGATCCAACCACGTGATCCCCACCGGCGGGGCCGCACGCTTTCAGAGCGCCCTCGGTCCGGCGACGTTCCGGCGGCGGATGGCGCGGGTATCGTTGCCCGCCGGCGTGGCCGCCCGCCTCGCCCCGGCCGGAGCCGCCCTCGCCGAGGCCGAGGGCTTTCCCCTCCACGCCGAGTCGATGAGAGGACGCGCATGAGCCGCACCGCCGAGATCGCCCGCCGCACCGGCGAGACCGAGGTCCGCGTGAGCCTCGGCCTCGACGGGACGGGCGCCGGGGCGCGCAGCACCGGCGTCGGCTTCTTCGACCACATGCTCGACCTGCTCGCGCGCCACGGTCGCCTCGATCTCGACGTCGAGGCCCGCGGCGACCTCGAGACCGGCCCCCACCACACGGTCGAGGAAGTGGGGATCGTGCTCGGAGAGGCGCTCGACGCGGCGCTCGGCGACCGCTCGGGGATCGCGCGCTACGGCGAGGCCCGGGTGCCGATGGACGAGGCCCGCGCTGCGGCGGCCATCGACGTGTCGGGGCGGGGTCTCGCGGTGGTGGACTCGCGGCTGAGCGAGCTGGCGGTGACGGGTTTCCGGGGGGAGCACGCCGAGGAGTTCGTGCGCGCGCTGGCGAGCCGGGGACGGTTCACCCTCCACCTCGACGTCGAGGCCGGCACCAACCACCACCACATGATCGAGGCGGCGTTCAAGGCGCTCGCCCGAGCGCTGCGGGGGGCGGTGGCCATCGACCCGACCGAGCCCGGCGTGCCCTCGACCAAGGGCGTGCTGTGAGGGCCGGCGGCTCCCACGATGCCGCAGCCGTGAGCCTCGCCCTGACCGAGCGTGGGATCTCCTTGGCCTTAGAGCCTCTCTCGCTCGCTGCTGGACGCTGGCAAGCAGTCGTTCTCCCGGCGCTCGTCGGTCTCGGATTCCTCGTGCTGGTCGCCATCGCCGGCGATGGCGACGAGCCGGGCGAGAGGACGTTTCAGCTCGTCCTGGCGGTCGCGTTCACCGTGTTCTTCGTCCTCGCCGGTGTTGCTTGCACGGCGCTAGGGGTGGTGGTCCGACGATTCGTACTACCGCGTCTTTGGTCTGGTGACACCAATGGGCACCGATAGTCGCCGATCTCGACGCCACTCACGGGAGCACGAAGCACGCCTCGTCATCATGCATCGGCATGGTTTCCGTGGAAGACCACCCACCACGCCAGTATCCCCATCGACGAACCGCACGCGCCTCTGGGTCCGCCGAGAGTCGGCGGGGAGAGAGCGCCCTCTGGGAGGTTGACCTATGAGGGACGCTCCCCGCATCGCGGTCCTCGACTACGGCATGGGCAACATCCGCTCCGCGGAGAAGGCCCTGCTCCGTCTCGGCGCCCGTGCAGAGATCACGAGCGACCTCGAGCGCGTCCGCCGCGCCGACGGCCTGGTCCTCCCCGGCGACGGCGCGTTCCCCAAGGCGGTCGCCGGCATCCGCGCCCTCGGCCTCGACCGCGTACTGGCCGACCGCGCGGCCGAGGGCGTGCCGGTGCTCGGAATCTGCATCGGCATGCAGGTGCTGTTCGACGGCTCCGAGGAGCTTGGCGGCGCGGAGGGGCTCGGGGTGCTGGCCGGCCGGGTGCGCGCCCTCGATGCGCTGGGGCTCAAGCTCCCGCACATCGGCTGGGCTCCCGTCGAGTGGCGGCGCCCCTCCCCGCTGTGTGCGGGGCTCGGCTCCTCCACGACGCTCTTCCACGTCCACTCCTTTGCGCCCGACCCCACGGACCCGGACGACGTGGTGGGCGTGGCCGAGCACGGCGCTCCGTTCTGCTCGGCGGTCGAGCGGGGGTCGGTGTGGGGGGTGCAGTTCCACCCCGAGAAGTCGAGCGTCGACGGTCTGGCGCTGCTCGGCAACTTCGTGACGCGGTGTGCCGCCGCGCAGCGCGAGCCGACCGCCGCGTGATCCTCCTACCGGCCATCGACATACGCGGAGGCCGGGCGGTGCGCCTCGAGCGCGGCGACTTCGACCGCGAGACCGTGTATGGGGACGACCCGCTCGAGGCCGCGCGTTCGTGGGTCAACGAGGGCGCCCGTGCGCTGCACGTGGTGGATCTCGACGGAGCGCGCGACGGGGCGCCACGCTCGCTAGGCCACCTCGAGCAGATCGCCGGGCTCGGCGTCGAGGTGGAGTACGGGGGAGGGCTGCGGTCGTTCGAGGCCGTGCGCGACGCGGTGTCGGCCGGGGCCGGAAGGGTCATCCTCGGCACCGCGGCCTTCCGCGACCCAGAGCTCCTCGACCGAGCGCTCGAGACATTCGGTGAGCGGGTGGCGGTTGGCGTCGACGTCCGTGGCGGGCGGGTCTCGGTTGCGGGGTGGACCGAGGAGGCCGCGATGTCCGGGGAGGAGGCGATCACCGCGATGCAGGCCCAGGGGGTCCGGACTCTTCTCTACACGAGCGTCGACCGCGACGGCATGCTCGAGGGCCCCGATCTCGACGAGGTGCGCCGGGTGGCCGCCGTCGTCGAGGGATGGTTCCTGTACTCCGGGGGGATCGCCTCCGTGGCGGACCTGGAGGCTCTGCGCGGGCTCGAGCTGGCGAACCTGACCGGGGTCATCAGCGGTAAGGCCCTGTACGAGCGGCGCTTCACGGTGGCGGAGGGGCAGGCGGCGCTGGGGTATGGCTGGCCGTCCGCGACGCACGACCGCCGCTCGGTCTAGTGTCGAATCGTGCCCGCCGGGTGGGAGGATCGGGCGTCGCAATGGCTGGCCTGGGCGCGGACGCCAGGTCACGACGCCTACTGGCGCTATCGGGATGCCTTCCTCGCCCTGGTGCCGCCCCCGGCGGGGCGGACGCTCGAGGTGGGATGCGGCGAGGGTCGCGTCACGCGCGACCTGGCGGCACGCGGCCACGCCGTGACCGCGCTGGATGCCTCCCCGACGCTCGTCGCTGCGGCCGCGGAGCGCGATCCCGAGGGAACATACCTCGTCGCAACGCCTGCGACCTGCCGTTCGACGACGCCAGCTCGACCTCGTGGTCGCCTACAACGTGCTCCCGGACGTGCAGGACATGCACCGTGCGGTCGGTGAGATGGCGCGCGTGCTGACCCGCGCGGGGAGCCTGTGTGCCTGCGTCACCCATCCCGCGGCAGACGCCGGCGCGTGGCAGCCGACGCGGGACGCCGATGACCATGACTATCTCGCCGGCGGCACCTTCGCGTTCGACGACGGGCGCAGCGTGAGTCGCTCATTGCGGAGACCCGGCACGGCGTCCTAACGCTTTTCGGGGCTGGCGCCAGCTTCGCCACGCCCGCGGCTGTCGAGTTCTGAGAGTCCCGTAAGCCGAACCCACTAGAAGCATCCGCGGGCGCGGGATATCAGTCCTCGGAGCCCGTTGGCAGGAAGACGGGAGTCAGGGCACGTCGGGCAGCGGCGGAGGGGATCCATCGAGCGTCCCGTGCTCTGTGCGCTCCTCGGAGCCCGGTGCCTCGCCGCGCACGAGTTGGTAGGCCAGCGCGCCGACCAGGGCTCCCGCGGGAGGTCCGGCGAGGTAGACCCAAAAGGCCTGCCACTCCCCGGCGGCCAGCGCGGGCCCGAAGGAACGCGCGGGGTTCATCGACGCGCCCGTGACCGGGCCGCCGAAGAGGGCGTCGAGGGCCACTGTGCCGCCGATCGCGAGCGCGGCCCCCGAGCCGACGGCCCTGACGTCGGTGGCCACCGCGGTGATCACGAACATGAGGACGACGGTGAGCAGGACCTCGTAGAGGAGGGCGCCGCCGGCGCCGACGCTCGGGACGGTGGCGCCGAGATCGCCTGGTCCCTCCGGCCAGACGGCGTGAAGACAGAGCGCGGCCGCGGTCGCGCCGCCGACCTGGGCCACTACGTAGGCGTCTACGTCGCTGGTCGGGAAGTGTCGGGTCAGGGCGAAGGCGAGGCTGACGGCGGGGTTCAGGTGGGCGCCCGAGAGGTGGCCGGTGGCGAAGATCATCGCCATGACCACCAGGCCGAACACGAGGGCGACTCCCACCGTCCCGAGCGCGCCCTGGTAGCGATCGTCGGCGACGATCGCGCCGCAACCGGCGAACACGAGGAAGAAGGTGCCGAGCCCCTCGGCCAGAGCCCGGCGCCAGAGGGCGAGCGAGGCGTCCAGGGCTAGACGGGGGCGGGCTGGCCGCTGGCGCGCAGGACCTCGCGCGCCTTGCGGTTGGCGATGGTCATGACAAAGGAGCGCACGGGCGCGTCCCGGAACTCAGCGAGAGCGGCGTCGGCCGCGGTGCGGATCTCCTCCTCGGTCCGCTGCCCGCCGAACTCGGCGACCAGGTCGGGTAGCAGGCGCCGCAGCCGAGCCTGGTGGGCGGTACGGTCCGAGCGAATCAGGTCGATCTTCTCGTCGAGGAGCTCTCGTACGCGCCCCTCGATGGCGTCGCGGATCGAGCGCACCTCCTCGAGCGAGCGTCCCGCCGGGTCGGGGATGTCCCAGTCCTCGACCGTGGTCGGCACGTAGGGGCACTGGGCGCCGCAGGCCAGCGTGATCGCCCAGTCGGCGTGCAGCTGCATCTCGACCGTGAGCTTCTGCGGGCGCCGCTCGGCCAGGTCGATGCCGACCTCGTTCATGGCCTCGACGACCTGGGGCCAAACCTCTCGAGCCGGCTCCTGCCCGGCGGACTCGGCGCGGATGTCGGGCGGCGCATGGCGCGCGAAGAAGGCCTCGGCCATCTGCGAGCGCCCGGCGTTGTGGGTGCAGACGAACAGGACGTACCTCATCTTTCCTCCTCTAGGTGGCGGCTACGAGCTTCTCGGCGTACTCCCTGGGGAGTCCGGCGGCGGCTAGGTCTCGGGCCACCGCCTCGGCGTCATATGAGACGCGTTCGATCGAGGCCTGAACCTGGCCGGCCTCGTCGAGCTCGAGCAGGGCGAAGGCGGCCCGGGGGTCGCCGTCCTTGGGCTTGCCGACCGCCCCACAGTTCACGAACAAGACCCCGCCGTACTGGTGGACCCAGGGCTGATGGGTGTGACCGAACAGGAGCACGTCGCAGTCGGTACCCCGGGCGATGCGCTCGAAGGTGCGCGCGGGCTTGTCCTCGAAGAGGTACTCGTTGACCTTGCGCGGCGAGCCGTGGACCAGGCGCACGCGGCGATCACCCATGCGGAACCGAAGGTCGAAGGCCAGCCGGCGCATGAAGTATTTCGAGTGTCGGTCGGTGTGGGCCAGCGTCCACTCGACCGAGCGCTGGCCAAGGGCACGGTCGCGATCGGTCACGTACGCGCAGCCGCAGTCGAGGTGATCACGGGCGATGGCCCAGTCGTAGTTGCCGTAGATCGTCGGGATCCTTCGCGCCTCGACGAGACGGCAGACCTCGTTGGGGTGTGGCCCGTAGCCGACGAGGTCCCCGCCGCAGTACAACGCGTCGACGTCGAGCCAGCGGATCGCCTCGAGGACCGCTTCAAGGGCCGGGAGGTTGGCGTGGACGTCGGTGATGACCGCGACGCGCTCGAAGCCGTCGTCACCGGGATGGAGGACGGGCTCTCGCCGTTCGGCTGCGCACCGACCTTGGCCACGGCCGAGAGCCTAAACATTGACAGCCACCATTTCAATCGGTATACGTAGATTGATCATGGTCGATCTGGAGCTCACCCCGAAGCAGAAGCGCGCGCCCGGAGAGCCGTGCTGCGAGCCGGTCGCCTACCCGGAGGTGGCCCGCCAGGAGGCCGAACGCATGGCCGCGGTCGCGAAGGCGATCGCCGACCCGATCCGCCTCCAGCTCGTCGACGTGCTGCGCCGGCACGCGGGGGAGGTGTGCGTGTGCGAGCTGACCCCGCTCTTCGACGTCGGCCAGCCGACGGTCTCCCACCACCTGAAGGTGCTTCGCCAGGCCGAAGTGGTCGACTCCGTGCGTCGCGGCCTCTGGGCCTACTACTTCGTCCGCCCCGAGGCGCTCGAGGACCTGTCTCGGTGGCTGAGCCGCTGACGGTCGCCGAACGCCGCCGGCTCGGGGTATGCACGAGCGCTACGCGAGGCCTTCGGACTCGATCTCGAGCGCGGCCGGCAGCGGAGCCCCGAGCACCTCGGCGTCTATAGGCGTGACCGAGTCGTCCAGGTCCTCGCGCCGTCCGTGCTCGCCATGAGCGTTCCGTCGGGAAGGGCGGCGTAGAGGGAGCGCTCGTCAACGGCCGCGAAGACCGCCGGCTGGCTGCCGATCGTCCCACGCCGCCGCCAGGTCCGTCCGCGGTCCGAGGAGGCGCTGACGCCTCCCGAGGAGAGGCTGCGCTGGCGGCCCCTCGTGACGAAGTACTCGAAGCAAAGAGCAGCGCCGTGGCGATCGCGGCGATGACCAGGATCATCGCCCACAAGTCGAGCCCGGCGATGGTCAAGCCGGAGAGGACGACGAGCGGCACACCGATGAAGTGGGCCAGCGTGGAGGCCGCGCCGCCGGTGATGCCTCGAGTGGTCGCCTCCGCGGGGAGGGTGGTCTCGGCGGCAATTTCGTGCTCAGCCCGCCACTTATCGGTCCGCGGCCGGCCCCAGCGGGCGTAGATCGCGAGCGCGAGCGGCCCGAAGTAGAGCGCGGAGATGGGCCAGACGGCCTCCATGGCGCGTACGCGCTGACGATGGCCGCGGCCGTAGATGTCGTAGAGGAGCGCCGCCGCGCAGAACAGCGCGACGCCCACGAAGACCCACGAGATCGCGGTAAGCCACGCGGGGACGGCGGTTCCCATGCCGTCGCATCGTGTACTACCTGCTCACCGAGGAGGGCCGCGCGCTGCTCGACCTCCTCCTCGAGCGCCCGCTGGCGGCGGCGTGAGCGGAGACGAGCCGCTCCGGCGGGCTCGACGCCAAGGCCTCTCCCCGGGTCCCGGGTGGGCCACAAGAGCCGGCGGCGCGCGAGCTTGGCGGTCGTGTCGAGCCGGCTAACGACCGTGCTGGGAAAGGAGTTCAAGTGCCCCGTACCCGACCGCCTTACCCACCGGAGTTCCGCCGCGAGGCGATCGATCTCGTGCGCTCCTCGGGCGAGCCGATTCCCCGGATCGCCAAGGACCACGGCTGCACCCAGACGCTTCGTTCCTAGACCCGCCAGGTCGAGGTCGACGGCGGCCGGCGGGAGGGCCTGACCATCAACGAGCGGGAGGAGCTTCGCTGCCTGCGGCGCGAGTACCCCGTGCTCCGGCAGCGGCGCGAGGTCTTGAGAGAGCCGCGGCCTTCTTCCGCCAGGGACAGCGAGAGGCGGCCACGTCGCACTGGGGACGCGTCCGACGGGCTCGGCGCGGGATATCCGGACGCGTCCTCGGCCGCCGACGAGGGGCGCGAGAGCCCTTCCGCCCGGCTCTGCCAGCATCTCCTCCCGTGATCGCGGACGCCCGGCTGCCCCTCACCTGACCATGGCGCTCACCCGGGTCATTCCCTGCCTCGACGTCAAGGACGGTCGCGTGGTGAAGGGCACGCGCTTCGTCGGGTTGCGCGACGCCGGGGACCCCGTCGAGCTGGCCGCCCGCTACGAGGCCGAGGGCGGCGACGAGATCGTCTTCCTCGACATCACGGCCTCGAGCGACAAGCGCGAGACCATCGTCGACCTGGCGCGGCGGACCGCCGACGAGGTGTTCGTGCCGTTCACGATCGGCGGCGGGGTGCGCTCGGTGCGCGACGCCCAGGCCGTGCTCGACGCCGGCGCCGACAAGGTCTCCATCAACTCCGCTGCGGTGGCGCGACCGGAACTGCTCGAGGAGATCGCCGGCGTGCTCGGAGCGCAGGCGGTGGTGCTGGCCATCGACGCCCGGCGTGGCGAAACGGGGTACGAGGTCTTCGTCGACGGCGGGCGCACCGCCACCGGGCGCGACGCCGTGGCCTGGGCCCGCGAGGGTGCCGAGCGCGGAGCGGGGGAGATCCTGCTCACGAGCATGGATCGCGACGGCACCGAGGACGGCTATGAGCTCGAGCTGACTCGGCGGGTGTCGGAGGCCGTCGGCGTGCCGGTGATCGCCTCCGGCGGGGCCGGACGGCCCGACCACCTGGTCGAGGCCATCGAGGAGGGCCACGCCGACGCCGTCCTCTGCGCCTCGATCTTCCACTACGGCCAGTACTCGGTCGGGGAGGCCAAGGCGAGGATGCGCGAGGCCGGGATCGCGGTGCGGTAGCCGCGCGTCGACGCCTTTACCTTCGGGCTTACGCTGTAGAGCGTCGTGAGCCGCCAGTCCAACAAGAACCAGGTCACCATCCCCGCCCGTCTCGTACGCGAGGCGGGTCTCGCGTCGGGAGACGAGGTAGAGGCGCAAGTTCTCGCCTCCGGGAGACTCGAGATCACCCGCGCGGACGACCTGGTCGAGCGCTTTGCGGGACGCCTCTCCGGCGTCTCCCCGCCCGGTTACCTGGACGCCCTGCGGGACGAGTGGGAGCGATAGCCCCCGACGCCCTGGTCCTCCCGGGGGCCATCGAGGCCGGGGCCGACCTGCTCACCTTCGACGAGGGCCTCCTGCGGCTGGCCGATCGGATCTCGTCTCCATGATCGACTGGGGCACGCTGGGCACGAGGTTGCGCGAGCTTCCCGGCATGTCGCTCCTCCTCCCTGCGCTCGAGGGACTGGTGCCCGCCCATCTCGTCGGCGGCGCGGTGCGCGATCTCCTGCGCGGGGAGGGGTCGGCCGACCTCGACCTCTGCACCGAGCACGACGCCCACGAGCTCGCGCGGGCGCTCGCGGGGCGACTCGATGGACGGGCGACCGAGCACCAGCGTTTCGGCACCGCGACGGTGAGGGCGGGGGATCTCGAGGTCGACGTCGCTCGCACCCGGCGGGAGCGCTACCCGCGCCCGGGCGCCCTCCCCGAGGTCGAGCCGGCGCCCCTGGCCGAGGACCTCGGTCGGCGGGACTTCACGGTCAACGCGATGGCCCTCGGGCTATCGGGGTCGGAGCTCGGGCGCCTCTACGACCCGCTCGGCGGCCGCGAGGACCTACGCGCCGGCGTCGTCCGCGTGCTCCACGAGGGCTCGTTCGTCGACGACCCCACGCGCCTGCTGCGCGCCGTCCGCTATCAGGTGCGCCTCGGAGCGCACATGGACGCCGAGACCGAGCGCCTCGCCCGTGAGGCCGTCGCGAGGCGGGCGCTCGACACCGTCTCGGGCCCGCGCGTGCGCGACGAGCTCCTCGACCTTCTCGCCGAGGTCGACGTGGCCGACGGCGTGGCGGCGCTTGCCGAGCTCGGCCTCGACCGGGCGCTGCACCCGGCGCTCGAGGCCGACCCCGCGCTGGCGGCCGGCGCGGCGCTTGGCGCCCTCGACACCGGCGCCGACCGGGTGCTCGCCGTGCTCGGCGCCCTGGTCAGCCGCTCACCCGAGGAGCTCGAACCCTGGATCGAGAGCCTCGGTCTGCGTGCCGCGGTCCGCGACCGCGTGATGCGCGCCGCACGGTCCGGTCCCGCGCTGCGCGCCGACCTCGCCGTGGAGCGCTCGCCCTCGCAGTTGCACGAGCTCCTCCGGGGCGAGCCGGCCGAGGCGCTGGCCGTGGCGCTCGCGCTCGGCGCCCCAGGCCCGCCCGTGCTGCGCTACGTCGCCGATCTCCGGCAGGTCCGGCTCGAGGTGACGGGGGCCGAGCTGGTCGACGCCGGCGTCCCGGAGTCCCCCGCGCTCGGGCGGGCGCTCGAGGAGACGCTGCGGCGCAAGCTCGACGGCGAGGTGTCCGGGCACGAGGAGGAGCTCCGGCTCGCCCTCGAGCTGGCCGGTGGAGCGCAGCGGTGAGCGTCGAGAGCGGAGCCGACCGCGGTCTCGCCGGCCCCGACCCGATCGAGGTCGACCTGCCCGGCGCACGCGTGGCCTTCGCCACGCGTCGCGGCGGCGTGAGCGTCGGCCCGTACGAGTCGCTCAACCTGGGGATCCTCACCGACGACGACCCCGAGCGGGTGGCCGAGAACCGCCGCCGGCTGGCCGATGCGGTCGGTCTCGCGCCAGAGCGGGTGGCGATGGGCTGGCAGGTGCACGGAGGCGACCTGCGCGAGTGGCAGGAGCCGCCCGCGCCGAACGGCTACGCGGAGCCGGGCGCCGAGCTCGAGCGGGTGGACGGGCACCTGACCGATCGGCAGGGCCTGGCCCTGCTGGTGCTCGTGGCCGACTGCTACCCGGTGGCGCTCAGCGACGGCCGGCAAGTGGCGATGCTCCACTGCGGCTGGCGGCCGCTCGCCGCCGGGATCCTCGAGCGCGCCCTGGAGCGCCTCGAGGGAGCAGTGGCCGCCGCGGTGGGGCCCGGCATAGGTGGCTGCTGCTACGAGGTCGGCCCCGAGGTGCTCGGAGCGTTCGCGGAGCTCGACGGTGTGGCGAGCGGGCGCATGCTCGACCTGCGCGCGGTGATCGCCCGCAAGCTCGAGGCAGCGGGCGTGAGCCAAGTGCAGCACGTGGACGAGTGCACGAGCTGCCTACCCGAGCGCTACTTCTCCCACCGCCGCGATCACGGCGTTACCGGCCGCCAAGCGGGGCTGGCCCTGCTCCATGCTTGACATCACCCGCATGCGGGAGAACGTGGAGCGCGTGCGCGGGCAGATCGGCGCCGAGGTGGAGCTGCTGGCGGCCGTCAAGTACGTTGAGGCGGGCGACCTGCCGGCGCTGGCCGAGGCCGGGATCGAGCTGGTGGGGGAGAATCGCGCGCAGGATCTGCTCGCAAAGCAGGCCGAGCACGGCGAGCTCTTCGAGTGGCACTTCATAGGTC
>JBPCQB010000014.1:0-2878 GCA_050998555.1 Thermoleophilaceae bacterium | reverse complement strand
ACTTGATCACGTCCTTCGTGCGGTCGGAGATGCGGATGATGCCGTCGATGTCGATCGAGGCGATGTCCCCGGTCCGCAGCCACCCGTCGTGGAACTTCTCGTCGCCGGAGTCGTCGCGGAAGTAGGCCCTCGCGATGTAGGGACCGCGGACCTCCAGCTCGCCGGTGGTCGCGCCGTCGCGGGGGTTGACCTCGCCATCCTCCGTCACGGTCCGGGCCTCGACCATGGGCACGATCCGCCCCGCCGTCGCCCGCGCGCGCCAGTGCTCCTCGCCCTTCAGCCGCTCGGGCGGGCGGGCCAGGGAGGCCAGCGGGCCGGTCTCGGTCATCCCCCAGCCCTGGATGATCCTCAGGCCGTGGCGCTCCTCGAAGCCCTTCATCAGGCTCATCGGCACGGCGGCGCCCCCGCACAGCACCTCCTTCATGCTCGAGAGATCGGGCGAGTGCTCGTCGGCGTAGCGGAGCAGATCGAGCCAGATGGTGGGGACGCCGAGCGACCGCGTAGCCCGCTCGGACTCGATCAGCTTCGCCAGCGGCTCGGACTGGAGGAAGCGCCCGGGCATGATCAGGTTCGTCCCCACCAGCGAGCTCGAGTAGGGGAGCCCCCACGCGTTGGCGTGGAACATCGGGACGATGAGCAGGACCCGGTCCTCGGCCACGATCCCGCCCCAGGCGGCCATGAGCTGGATGAGCGAGTGGATGACCTGCGAGCGGTGCGAGTAGAGGACGCCCTTGGGGTTGCCGGTGGTGCCGCTCGTGTAGCAGAGCCCGGCGGCCGCACGGTCGTCGAGGTGGGGGTACTCGTAGCCCGGTTCCTGCTCGGCGATGAGGTCGTCGTAGCGGATCGCGTTGGGCAGCGACCCGGTGTCCCCTCCGCCGATGACCACATAGCGCTCCACGGTCTCGAGCTGCGGCGCGACCTTCTCGAGCGCGGGCACGAGCACGTCGTCCACGAAGAGGACCCGGTCCTCGGCGTGGTTGACGATGTAGGTGACCTGCTCGGGGAAGAGCCGGATGTTCACCGTGTGGAGCACGGCGCCCATGCACGGCACGGCCATGTAGAGCTCGAGGTGCTCCTGGTGGTTCCAGCAGAAGGTGCCGACGCGGTCGCCCTGCTCGATCCCGAGCGCCGTGAGCGCCGCGGCCAGGCGGTCGACGCGATCGCCCACCTCCCCGTAGCTCGCCCGGCGCGTGCCCTCCTCGCCGAGGGTCACGATCTCGGAGTCCCGGTACATCTCCCGCATCCGGTCGAGCCCGTGCTTGAGCGTCAGCGGGTGGTCGTGCTGCATCAGGCCTTCGAGCATGTCTCGCTCCTCCGTTCCCGTTCAGAGGGCGGGCGCGGCGCCCCGCCCGCGTCCCACGGCGGGCGACGCGCGCACCATACCCTTGGGACGTGAGTCTCTGGGGCAGGTTCTTCGCCGCCGGCTACGAGCACTTTCTCGCCCCGAGCGAGCGCGCCGGCCTGTCCGAACGCCGGCGGGAGGTTCTGAGCGAGGCCCGCGGGCGGGTGCTCGAGGTCGGACCGGGGCCCGGGATGAACCTCCCCCACTACCCGCGCGAGGGGATCGAGGGGCTGGTGCTGGCGGAGCCCGAGGAGCCGATGGCTCGGCGGCTCGAGGGGAAGCTGCGCGAGCGCGGGCGCGCCGGGCGGGTGGTCCGCGCCGGGGCGCAGGAGCTGCCGTTCCCGGACGACTCCTTCGACACCGTGGTCTCGACGTTCGTGCTGTGCACGGTGCCGGATGCGGAGGAGGCCCTGGCCGAGCTCCGGCGCGTGCTGCGGTCCGGCGGCGCGCTGCTGTTCCTCGAGCACGTCCGCGCGGAGGATCCTCGACTCGCCCGCTGGCAGGACCGCCTCGAGGCACCCTGGCGCTTCTTCGCCCACGGATGCCACTGCAACCGCCGCACCGCCGAGACGCTCGAGCGCTCGCCGTTCGCGGTCGAGCGGCTCGAGGCCGGGCGCATGCCGAAGTCAGCCCCGCTCGTGCGCCCGATCATCTGGGGACGGGCCCGTGGCTGACCCCGCCGCGCCGACCGGCCCGCTCGTCAGAGGTGGGCGGCCAGCTCGGTAAGACAGATACCCTCCTTACATGCGGGTGACGTCCAAGGGGCAGGTGACCATCCCGCAGGAGCTGCGCGAGCGGTACGGGCTGGGCGCCGGGACTGAGGTCGAGGTCGTGGCCGGCGACGAGGGAGCGCTCATCCGGGCTCTCCCCCCTCTTGATCGTGGAGCCGAGCTGGTCGCGCGGCTGCGAGATCGGGCGGACGGCGGTCTCAGCGCAGAAGCCGTGCTGCTACTTACGCGCGGCGAGGATTGACCACGCTCGTCGACTCGAGCGTGCTGCTCGACGTGCTGGCGCCCTCGCCCTGGCGCGACTGGTCGGAGCAGAAGCTCTCCGAAGCCGCCGAGCAAGGTGATCTTGCGATCAACCAGATCGTCTACGCCGAGGTCGCGGTGGGGTTCGAGAGCCGGGAGCGGCTCGAGCGCACCCTCCAGGGCGCCGGCTTCGTGCGGGCCGGCCTCCCGTGGGCCGCTGGGTGGCTCGTGGCGCGGGCCTTTCGCGAGTACCGAAGCCAGGGCGGCTCGCGCGCCACCCCTCTACCGGACTTCTTCATCGGCGCCCACGCCGCCGCGGCGAACCTGACCCTCCTTACCCGCGACACTCGCCGGGTCCGCACCTACTTTCCCGAGGTGGCCCTCATCGCACCGGACTGATCAGGAGGGAGTCCCGGACGAGGCGGCAACCACCGGCTCGTCGCGCGGTGCCTCGGGAGCCTCGGCCTCCACCGCCGGCAACCTCACCACGAACCGGGCTCCCGACGCGGCCCCCTCCTCGTCGAGGCCGACCGACCCGCCGTGGCTCCGCGCCACCGCGGAGACG
>JBPCQB010000125.1:0-7742 GCA_050998555.1 Thermoleophilaceae bacterium | reverse complement strand
CCTCCATCGCCGGGTAGAAGGTCTCCTCGAGCGCCCGCGGGAGGCGGTGGATCTCGTCCACGAAGAACACCGACCGGGGCTCGAGGGCGGTGAGGAACGCGGCCACGTCGCCCTTGCGCTCGAGGGCCGGGCCGGCGGTCTGCACGAACGGCGCCTCGAGCTCGTTGGCCACGATCTGGGCCAGCGAGGTCTTGCCGAGCCCGGGCGGGCCGGCCAGCAGCACGTGGTCGAGCGACTCGTCGCGCGCGCGGGCCGCCTCGATGAAGACCGCGAGCTGGTTGCGTACCGCCGGCTGGCCCACGCAGTCGGCGAGCCGGCGCGGCCGCAGCGACCGGTCGAGCTCCTCGTCGGCGGGGCCGAGGGCCGCGCCCTCGGCCTGGATGCGCTCGGCGCCGAGGGTGCGGATGGACCCCTGGGGGGTCACGCCGACGGCTCGCTCGGCGCGGGGGTCACCGCGACGACCGCAGGGCGTAGCCGATGAGCTCCTCCGGCGTCTCCCCGGACGCGGAGTCGAGCATGGTGTCGGCCTCCGCGGGGGTGAAGCCGAGCCCGACTAGACCCTGCCGCGCGAGCGCGCGCGGATCGTCGGTGCGGGTGATGACGATCTCCTCGGCTCCACCCGTCACGGTGCCCGCGACCTTCTCGCGGAGCTCGACGATGACCCGCTCGGCGGTGCGCTTGCCGATGCCCGGCACGGCCTGGAAGCGCGCGGCGTCACCGCCGGCGATGGCGGACAGCAGCTCCTCGGGACTTCCGCCGGAGAGCACCGCGAGCGCCACCTTCGGTCCCACGCCCTGCACGCCGGTGAGCAGGAGGAAGAGCTCGCGCTCGCGCTCGGAGGCGAAGCCGAACAGGAGCATGCCGTCGTCGCGGGCGATTAGGTGGGTGTGGAGCAGAGCCTGCTCGCCGGTCCGCGGCACGCCGCGGAGGGTCTGGGCCGATACGGCGAGGCGGTAGCCCACCCCGGCACACTCGACCACGACCGCGTCCGGCCGGCGGACGAGCACCGTGCCCCGTACCGAGGCGATCACGCGAGCGCCCTGCGTAGGGCCGAGCGATTCGCGTGGCAGATGGCCACCGCGAGGGCGTCGGCCGCGTGGTCCTCCTCGGGCGGCGCGGCGAGGGAGAGCAGCGACCCGACCATGCGCTGGACCTGGCTCTTCTCGGCCCGCCCCGACCCGCACACCGCCTGCTTGACCGCATGGGGGGTGTAGGAGAAGCACGGGACGCCGGCGGCGCCGGCGGAGAGGAGCACCGCCCCGCGCGCCTGGCCGACCGCGAACGCGGTGCGGGCGTTCTGACCGAAGAAGATGTCCTCCACCGCGAGGGCGGTGGGCCGGTGCTCGGCGATGAGATCGCTGACCTGGGCGTGGATCTTCGCCAGCCGGCGCTCGAGGCGCTCCCCAGCCCGGGTGCCGATGACCCCGCCGTCGAGCGCGGCCAGGCGGCTGCCGGAGGAGACCACCACCCCGAAGCCGGTGTTGGCGGTGCCGGGGTCGATGCCGAGGACGATCACCATCGCGGGGATTCTGCGCCCGCGCTCGGACGCCTGCCCGGAGTCGCCGTCTAGCGCGGCTCAGGCGCCGCGGCCCTACTCCTCGCGGCAGGCGAAATCGCCGACGCTGCGGGCGCGGGCGCGGCCGAGGTCCCGCCGGCTGAGCGTCACGGCCACCGTCTCGGTGCAGGTACGACGTTTGGTCGCCTCGGTCAGGCTGTAGGTGCGGACCTCGTAGCGGGCGGCGCACCGGTAGGTCCGGCCGGTCCCACGAGAGCAGACGCCGAGCTTGCCGGTGGCGATGCGATCGGTAGCGCTGGTCGGATCGTCGCGGTCGAGGGCCTGCGCTCGCTTGAGCACCACCTTGTTGGCTGCGGACTGCGCGTCGGAAAGAGGCGTCGAGCGCTGCGCCTGGGCGGGCGCCGCCGCCGCCGAAAGCCACGCGACGGCCAACAGCGCGATGAGCGTGGGCGTTACGAGACATCGCACCGTCAAACCGTGTGGCATCGGATCCCCTGATCGAGCAAGCTGATAGGTCAGTATCCGGTCGGCGTGTCGGCGTGTCAACCGGCAACCGGCGGGCCCGCTTGGTTCGGCACGCGCGCCGAGTTGCGCGACGTCGCTCACACCGCAGCGCGCTCCAGCGCAGCCTCGTCGGCGTCGAAGTTGGCGTGGACGGCGGACACGTCGTCGTTGTCCTCGAGGGCCTCGAGGAGTCGCAGCAGCGTGGCCACGCGGTCGTCGTCGACCTCGACCCGCGAGGTAGGGCGCAAGGTGAGCTCCGCGCGCTCGATGTCGACTCCGGCCGCCTCGAGCGCTTCTCGCACGGCCTGGAGGTCGCCGGGCTGGGTGAGGACCTCGAGCACGGACTCGTCCTGGGTCACGTCGTCGGCCCCGGCGTCGATCGCGGCCATGAGGTCATCCTCGGAGTATCGCTCGGCGTCCACGAGCACGACGCCCCGCTTCTCGAACACCCACGCCACCGAGCCCGGCTCTCCGAGGCTGCCGCCGAAGCGGTTGAACAGATGCCGTACGTCCGAGCCGGTGCGGTTGCGGTTGTCGGTGAGCGACTCGACGAGGATGGCCACCCCGTCGGGCCCGTAACCCTCGTAGACCACGGTCTCGAAGGCGTCGGCATCGGCGTCGGCGCCGGTGCCCTTGGCTATCGCACGCTCGATGTTGTCCTTCGGCATGCGCGAGTCCTTGGCCTTCTGCACGGCGTTGGCCAGGGCGGCGTTCCCGACCGGGTCCCCCCCACCCTCACGGGCGGCCACCTGGATGGCGCGCGCGAGCTTGGTGAACAGCACACCGCGCTTCGCGTCCACGGCGCCCTTCTTGTGCTTGATCGAGGACCACTTGGAGTGCCCGGACATCGACGTGATTCTAGGGCCGATCGGACTCGCCCGGCGGTCGCCGGATGCGCCGACTGCCGACCGCCATCCGCGCTTTCGACGTCGTGCGCGTTACGGCACACGAGCGTTGCCCTGAGGAACATTTTGTGTCTCCCCGGCACATCGTGTGCCGTAAGACCCACGGTGTCGAGGCCCGTATCGACCAGGCGGCGCTGCGTGAGACGGCGAGGCCCGCCGTCTGGCGTAGAGCCCACGGTGACGAAGGGCCGGCCGGATCGGACGGACGCCGGGGACCGGTGTCGCCCGCGGCGCCGTCAGCCGGGGACATGGCCGGGCCGGCCGCCGTGGGTGGGCTCGGCGGGCACGCTCTCCTCGTCGGACAGCGGCCCGAGCAGCGCGAGGCCCCCCAGGGCGGCCACCGCGAGCAGGCACACCGCGACGCGACTCGCTCCGTACTCGCCGAGCGAGCCGGAGAGAAGGAGGATCGTGCCGCCCCACAGCACCACCGGGCCGATGCCGCTCGACGCCTTGCCCACGAGCGTGTAGAGACCGAAGGCCTCGCCGCGGCGCTCCTCGGGGCACAGGCGCACGAGGAACACGCGGTCACTGGTCCACACCGCGCCGAGCGCGATGCCGACGGCGGGACCGGCAACCCACAGCATGGCCCCGGAGCCGCTCAGCCCGGCGAGGAGCAGCGCGGCCGCCACCAGCAGGAGGGTGGCGGTGAGCACCCGCTTCGGCCCGACGCGCTGCACGAGGACCCCCGCCACGAGGCCGCCCGGGATGGCGAAGGCGATCGAGGCGGCGAGCAGGGTATCCACCGACGCGCCCGGGAAGTCGCCGGTCCGGCGCGCGTAGACGGTCATGTAGGCCCCGACCGTGGCGATCGCGTCGACGTAGAGGAAGCGGGCCAGCAGCAGCCGTCCGTGGCGCTCCCGAGCGGCGTGGCGGACGCTGGCCACGACCCGGCCGGCCAGGGCCCGGGGGCCGATCGAGGGCAGCGCGGCGTCGTTGGCGGGCGGAGCGCCGCGGCGGTCTCGGACCCAGAGGAAGCAGGGCAGCGAGAAGAGGAGGAAGAGCACGGCCGTGGGCAGGAACGCCTGCTGGTTGTCACCGGTCGGCACGAGGTCGCCGAGCACGGCCAGGGCGAGCAACACCCCCACGTATCCCACCCCGACGCCGAGGCCGGAGACGAGGCCGCGGCGCTCGGCCGGGGCGACCGCGGACAGCAGCGGGTCGTAGTGCGCCAGCGCGCTGTTGTAGGCGAAGATCGCGAGCCCGGCGACGAGGAGGGCGGGTAGCACCCCGTCGACGACCGCAAGCGCCGCGGTGGCCGCGACGCAGAGCAGGGTGAACGCCGCGAGGAAGGGCATCCGGCGGTGCCAGCGGTCGGCCAGCGCGCCGAAGAACGGCAGGGTGACCAGCAGCACCACCGCTACGCCCAAGGTCATCAGGCCGACGTAGATGTCGGGTTGGCCCTGCTCGACGATTATCCACTCGTTGAAGTAGCGGGTGAGGATCGCGTAGGCGAAGATCGTGTTGGCCAGGTCATACAGCACCCAGCCGAGCACGGCGAGAGGCCCCGCGCCCTCGCGGATGGGCGCGCCCGCAGCGGTGCGCGGGTTCTCGGCGGCGGAGCTAGCGGTCACCGGCGAGGAGCCGCTCGTGGTGGGCGTGCCAGTCGCTGGTGAGAAGCCCGTCGGGGTCGTGCTCGCGCTTGAGGCGCAGGAACTCGGCGAAGCGCGGGTGGCAGCGCTCCACCTGCTCGCGGGTCGCGTAGCGGTGGTAGGTGAGGTAGTAGGACCCGCCGCGGGCGATGGCCATGTCGATCAGGCGTCGGAAGGCCTCGGCACAGTGGCGCTCGCCCTCCGGCGTGTGGACGGTGTGGAGGTTGAAGATCACGCACGCGAAGTCCTGACGGGCCCACGCCAGGAAGCTCTCCTCGTCCCGGCGGATGAGCCGGATGGTGCCGTAGATCAGGTTCACATCGTTCCGGCGGAAGTCCTCGGCCACCTCGGCCATGAAGTCGACGAGGCGCGCCCGGGGCACGTAGATCTCGGTGATCATCTCGCTCGCCGCGTGGACGGCGCCCATCGCGCGGTCGACCGCGGCGTGGTAGCCGTCGGCGTACTCGGCCATCTGGTGGGCGTCCGAGAGGTAGACCTGTCCCGAGGTGCGCAGGTAGTGACCCACGTAGGTGTCGTAGGCGGCGGCCTTGTCGACGTGCGCGAGCAGTATGAGCTGTTCCCAGTCCTCGGGGGCGAGCGAGCGTTGGCCCTCGGGGACGGGGGTCTCGGGGTCGACCGGGCGGTAGCACGAGAAGACCCCGCGCCGCAGGAAGCTCTCCGAGCGCTCGTCGGTCGAGAACTGGAAGTCCCCGTACAGGTAGCCCTCGTCGATACGCGACCCGAAGGCGGCCATCAGCCCGTCGAGGGCGATCTCCTCGACCACCCGCTCGAGCTTCTCCCGTGGTCGCAGGCGCAGCGCCACCGAGACGATCACCCCGAACAGGCCGTAGCCCCCGATCGCGAGTCCGAAGAGCTCGGCGTTCTCGGTCCGCGAGCAACGCCGAGCCTCGCCGTCGGGGCCCACGAGCACCAGCGACTCGACGTCGGCGACCATCGGCCGTAGGTCGAGGCCGCGGCCGTGGGCGTTGGCGGAGATCGATCCGGCGATCGAGAGGCGGTCGGCGCCGCTCTGCTTCTGCACGATCGCCCAGGGCGAGCGATCATCACTCTGCTCCCCCTCGAGGAAGCGCATGAGCCCCGGCCACTGCACGCCGGCCTCCACCTCCACCACGCCGCGCTCACGGTCGAGTCCGAGCACCCTGTCGAGCGGCCGGGAGTCGAGGAGGACGCCGCCCGAGCGGAACTGCTGCCCACCCATCGCGTGGAAGCCACCGGCGATCGCGATCTCGGCCCCCTCGGCCCGGGCGGCGGCGACGGCCTCCTGGGCGGCCGCGAGCGAATCGACGGGTACGACGCGAAGGACCTCGGTCGGGTTGAGCGCCGAGTGGACGTCGTTGACGAGCGGGCTCACGCGGCGGACCCCCGGGCGTCGCGGGCGGCGCGCCGGCGCTCGCGCTCGAGGAGCTCGGCCTCGATCCGCCCGAGATCCTCCGCGCTCACGTCGTGGTGCCCGAACGCGGTCCGCACCGCAGCGGCCAGCTCGCCGCGGTAGTCGTGGCCGGTGGCGCCCAGGCGGCCGGGCGCGAAGTCGGTGGCCCGCACGATGTCGCGCAGGCTACGGAGGGCGGAGACCACGGGCAACCACGCCTGGCCCGGACGGCGGTTCCGAGGCGGCGCGTACAGCACGCGCGCGCCCTCGAAGGTGGCCACCGGGTCGTCGGGACGGGTGAGAAAGGTGAAGCGAAGCGCGCGGCGGCGCTCGATCGGCTCAGCCGCGAGCTCGGCGGTGGAGATGAAGGCACCGAAGCGCGGATCGGGCCGCGGCGCTGCGGTCGGGGCCACGCGCCCCTGGTGCTCGCGCGCGTCGAAGGGCACGCCCACCCAGAGCCCTCGCCCGACGCCGAGGCGGTCGAGGTCCTCGGGGCCGCCGAGCGCCGAGAGCGAAGCCCACGCTCCGAGGCTCTCGGCGAAGATCGCGAGCTCGGGCTCCCCGGCGCCTTCGAGGCGCTCGCCGAGCGCTTCGAGCAGCGCCCGATGGGTGTCGCGGCCGATCGGCACGCGCCGTCGCGAGCGCCAGGAGCGCTGGTCGCCGTACTGGACGACCACGGTGGCGACCTCGCCCGCGCTCATGAGCTCTTCCGCCTCGACCGCGGTCGGGTTCAGCCATCCGAGGCCGGTCGGCGAGCCCACCACGATGCGGCGGCGGTCGAAGGCTCCGAGACGCTCGAGCTCGGCCACGGCCGTGCGCACGCGCTCGGCGACCGTGGGCGCGCCGTGGAGGCCGACGTAGACCCGGATCGGCTCGCGGGCGGCCGTGCCGCGCACGTGCTCGATCGCCCCGGCGTCGACGCGCCCGTGAAGAAACCGCCGGCCCTCGGCGTCGAGGCCCGCGTGCGGGCTCGTGGGCGGAGTCACGGCCTGCCGGTGCCGCGCAGGGCGAGCCGCCCGAGCACCGCGAGATACGCGGCCAGCACCCAGTGAAAGACGATCGGGATGACTCCGGGCGGGAGCAGTCGACGCTCGGGGTGCAGCCGGCCGGACACCACGTAGCGCACCAGCATCACGAGCGCGTACACCGCCGCCGACGCCAGCAGCGCCCGGCCGAGCCGCGGGCGCCGCACCCTCAGGTATCCCCTCCCATGCCCGGCCTGGAGGTTGATCCGGGCCATGAGGCCGAGGATCACCACCTGGGCGGGGAGCAGGAGCGGGTAGGGCAGGAGGCCGGAGTACCACTCACCGGCGGCCGGCAGCCACTCGACCCCGGCGAAGACCACGAGCACCTGACCGAGGACACGGGCGAGGAACAGGCCGCTGAGCGTCCAGAGGAGGAGCGCCGGAGATCGCGGCCTCCCCGTCCGGGCCGAAGGCGGAAGGAAGGGCGACGCCGGCCCGCTCAGGCCACGAACCGCCCGTCGCGCTGGAGCTCCTCGCCGTCCACCGTGATCGAGCCGCCCTGGCGCAGGTCGCAGACCATGTCCCAGTGGACCGCGGACTCGTTGGTGCCGCCGGTCTCCGGATAGGACATGCCGATCGCGAGGTGCACGGTGCCCCCGATCTTCTCGTCGAGCAGGATCTCCTTCGTGCCCGTCGCGATTCCGTAGTTGGTTCCGATGCCGAGCTCACCGACGCGCCGGGCGCCCTCGTCGGTGTCGAGGGTCTCGATGAGGAAGGCCTCCCCGCGCTCGGCCGAGGCGTCCACCACGCGGCCCTCCTCGAAGCGCAGCCGGACCCCGGCCACCTCGCGGCCGCCGTAGGAGGCCGGGAACG
>JBPCQB010000114.1:0-19276 GCA_050998555.1 Thermoleophilaceae bacterium | reverse complement strand
ACCTCGACAGGCCGGTGTTCGCGCTCACCGGTCTGCCCGAGACGGTCAAGGGCGCCCTCTTCGCACGCTACTCGCGCTACCCGGGCACGCTGCGCCGGCTCTTCCTCGACGAGTTCGCCGGCGAGGTCACCGCGGACGGCGCCGGAGCGGCCGGCCCCGGAGCCGAGCGGGCGGCGCAGCTCTACGAGCGCATCTTCCTCGGCTACGGCGACGACTCGGTGGCCCAGCTCGGCGGCGCCCACGTGGCCTGCGAGTGGGTCTCGAACGTGATGACCAAGCTGCTCCAGCGCGGGCGCCTCGCCGCCTACCTCGAGCAGTCCACCCGCTACATCGCCTACGACGCGCCGATCCCGGGCGGCGGCTACCGCTACTGGCGCGATGCCTCGCTCGGCCCGGAGTACGGACGGGCGATGGACGCTCTCTTCGACCTCTACGCGCGGGCGCTTCCCATCACCGAGCGCTGGGCCGCCGACCGCTTCCCGCGCCGCGACGACGAGCCCGACGCGGCTCACCGGCGCTCGATACGGGCCAAGGCGCTCGATCTGCTGCGCGGCCTGCTGCCCGCGGCGACGCTCTCCCACGTCGGGATCTTCGCGAGCGGACAGGCCTACGAGGCGCTGCTGCTGCGCCTGGCCGCGTCGCCGCTGCCGGAGGCGCGGACGATCGGGGAGATGATGCTGCCCGAGCTCCAGAAGGTGATCCCGAGCTTCGTCACCCGGGTCGACCGGCCCGATCGTGGCGGGCGGTGGGCGGACTTCCTGGCCGAGCGCGGGCAGGCAGCGGCCCGGGTGACCGCCCGCCTCGGCCTCGACCGCGGGAGCGCAGGGGACGCGGCCGAGGGTCCGTCGGTCCGGCTGCTCTCCGTGCAGGGCACCGAGGAGGACCTCCTGGCCGGGCTCCTCTTCGAAGCTTCGGCCTCCTCCGAGGAGGACCTCCGCACGGCGATCGGGACGATGTCGAGCGGGCAGCGGGCCGAGCTGATCGCCGAGCTCGTCGGCGAGCGCGAGAATCGCCGCCACCGCCCGGGGCGGGGTTTTGAGGCCGTGCGCTACCGGTTCGAGGTGGTCTCCGACTACGGCGCCTTCCGGGACCTCCAGCGCCATCGGATGCTCACCGTCCAGTGGCAGGCGCTGTCACCGGACCTCGGAGCCGGCGTGCCCGAGGAGCTCGAGTCCGCCGGCGCGGCCGACCTCTACCGCCGGGGGCTCGAAGCCTCCCGCGCGGAGCACGAGCGCCTGACCGCGATCGGGCGGCCGGAGGTGGCCGCCTACGCGCTCTGCCTCGGGTACCGGATCCGGTACGTGCTCGACCTGAACGCCCGGGAGGCCATGCAGCTCGTCGAGCTGCGCTCCGGGCGCGAGGGCCATCCCTCCTACCGCGCGGTGGCCCACGAGATGCACGCGCTGGTCGCGGGCGTCCACCCCTCCGTGGCCGCGGCGATGTCCCACGTCGACACCCGGGCCGAGCCGCGGCTCGAGCGCATCATCTCGGAGATCCGGACCGATGGCCGGCGTGCGGCCCGGGTCTGAGCCGGACGTGGCGCCCGTGACCGAGTCGACCGCGAGGCCCGCACCGCCGGCGCCCGCTCCGCCCGAGCCCGACCGTACCATCGACGTCCGTGGCCTCGCCTGCCCGATCCCGGTGGCCCGCACCGCTCAGGCGGTCGCGGCCATGACGTCGGGGCGCGTGCTCGAGGTCCTCGCCACCGACCCCGACGCCGAGCTCGACGTCCGGGCCTGGGCCACGCGCAGCGGGGACGAGGTTCTCTCGGTCGAGACCTCTGACGAAGTCGTCCGGCTCCTGGTGCGCCGGCGCCCATGACTCCGCCGCAGCTCGTCGCCCCGCGCGAGAGGCGCATAGCGCCCTCGATCCTCTCCGCCGACTTCGCCCGCCTCGGCGCCCAGGTCGACGAGGTGATCGCCGCCGGCGCACGCATCATCCACGTCGACGTGATGGACGGCCACTTCGTGCCCCCGATCACCATCGGGCCGCTGATCGTGTCCGCGCTGAGCGACCGGGTGCACGCGGCCGGCGCGCTGCTCGACGTCCACCTGATGATCGAGCGTCCGGAGCGCCACGTCGCCGACTTCGCCCGCGCGGGGGCGGACTCGATCAGCGTCCACCACGAGTCCACGCCCCACCTGCACTTCACTCTGGAGCTCATCCACGAGGAGGGGTGCGGCGCCGGCCTCGCGCTGAACCCGGCCACCGCTGCGGAGCTCGCCCTCGGTGCCGCCGAGCAGGCCGATCTCATCGTCTGCATGACCGTCAACCCCGGGTGGGGCGGGCAGTCCTTCATCGCCTCGTCGCCGACCAAGATCTCGCGCCTGCGCGCGGTCCTGCCCGGCGAGGTCCCGGTCGAGGTGGACGGCGGGGTGGGCGAGAAGACCGCTCCGCTCTGCGCCGCGGCCGGCGCGCGACTGTTCGTGGCCGGCTCGTCCGTGTTCGGCGACGCGGAGCCGGGCGAGGCCTACCGGCGCCTGGCCGTGGCGGCCGGGGCGGGCTGAGCCGCCACGAGTCGGCGCGATCGCTCGTCGGCGTTCGGACCGAGGAGGGGCCGACCCCGCCGTTCGTACTCGATGTAGTCCGCGATCCGGTCCGCCAGCTCCCGGCCGGCCTCCCGCTCGACCAGCCAGAGTCCGAGGTCGATCCCCGAGGTCACGCCGCCCGCGGTGACGATGTCGCCGTCGTCGACCACGCGCGCGTCGACGATCTCCACCCCGCTCCCGCGCAGCTCGTCACGCGTCCTGTGGTGAGTGGAGGCCGTGCGGCCGTCGAGGATCCCCGCCGCGGCGACGATGCCGGCCCCGGTGCACACCGAGGCGATGACCGCGCCGGCGCGGTGGCGGAGGCGGATGAGCTCGGGTAGGTCGCCGCGCTGCGCCTCGGCCCACGCCCCGTGCTCGGTGCGGTCGTTCCACCCGCCGCCGGGCACCAGCAGGACGTCGGCCACGTGGTCTGAGTCGAGGAGCCCGCTCGGTCGGACGATCGCCCCGTGGCTCGTGCGCACCTCCCCGAGAGAGGAGATGGAGGCCATGCGGACGCGGATCTCGGCACCGGCCTTCCCCGCCGCGGCGAGCACCTCGAACGGCCCGAACACGTCGAGGTCGTCGACTCCGTCGAAGATCACCACGGCGACGTCCACGGCGCTCAGCCTGACACGCTCACCGCAGCGCCGCCACCACGACCCCGGCGGCGGCCAGCAGGAGCACGATGCCTATGGCGCGGACCAGAGCCTGCTCGTCCAGGCGGCCGGTCAACCGCGCGCCGAGCAGCGCCCCGGGGATCGAGGCCGCCGCTCCCACGAGCACGAGGTCGAGGTCGGGGACCGCCCCGGAGGGCAGGTGACCGATGACGCCGGCCACGCCCACGCACGCCCCGACGGCGGAGTTCGTGCCCACCGCCCGGTGTGGCCCCTCGCCCACGAGCCGGAGCAGGGCCGGCATTCGCAGCGAGCCGAGGATGAGACCGACGACGCCTCCGAGCAGGCCGATCCCGGCGCCCGTGAGCACCGCGGCGCGGATGTCGAGATCGGCCCTCCCGCGTCAGATCCGGCCCGCCGCCGTCCCCGTCCCGGTCGCAGCAGGTCGACGCCGGAGTACACGAGCACCGCGGCGATGACCACGAGCAGCGCGCGTTCGGGGAGGAGGCCGGACAGGTATCCGCCCACCAGCGCTCCGAGGATCGAGGGCGGCGCCATCCACGCGAGCAAGCCCCAGTTCACCCGCCCGGCCCGCACGTGGCTGGTCAGGGCGGTGCTGGCTGCCACCGCGCTGAGCGCCAGGTTGGCGCCCGCGCCGGCCGCAGCGGTGGATGCGAGGGCCAGCGTGGCCGGGAGGCGCAGATTGCCGAGCACCAGGCCGGCCAGGCCGCGGGCCAGAGCGACCGCGAAGCACCACAGGGCGAAGAGGACGAGCTCCATCCGCAGGGCCGCGCAGCGGGGACGCGCCGGCTACCGGCGCCGCTTGCGCTTGCGCGGCGGCGGGGGGCCGGGATCCGGCCCATCGGTCCCGGCCGAGCCCCCCGACGCGGGCTGGCCGTCGCGCCCGCGCTGGACAGCGGCGCGCTGCTCGGCGACGCTCGGCCACGGGGTCGCCTCCCCGGTCCGCCACGCCGGCCCGCGCCCGCCGGGCCAGCGGTCGAGCAGGACGAGCGCCAGCGCGCCGGTCCAGAAGAAGAGGAGCGGTTGGGACTGGAAGAGGAGGAGGCTCTGGCTGAGGCCGAACAGCACGACGAGCGCTCCCACCACCACCGCGAGGATGCCGATGAACCGGGAGACGAGCCCGGCCCGCATGGAGCTGATGCCCACGAGCACCATGGTCAGGCCGAAGGCCACCCGCGCGGCAAGATCGACCTGTGCGACGATCGTCCCCGAACCCTCCCGGGTCAGCTGCTCCGCCCGGGCGGGCGTACGCGGGCCGCCCCCGACGAACTCCGACGCGATGTCGATCAGCCGCACGGTCGGGATGACCGCGGCGACCGCGGCTCCCAGCGTGCCCACGATCACGATGGGGAGCGCGCCCGGCAGCGTCTCGGGCCGGCGGAACCGACTGGCAGCGACGAGGAAGGCCAGTGCCCCGCCCAGCAACAGCAGGCTCAGGACCTGCACCGAGGCGACGGCCACGAACACCGATTGGCGCTCAGCGACCAGGGGCAGCCCCTGCGCCGGCTCGGGAGGGCTGTCCCCGATCCCGAAGTAGACGATGACCAGCGCCACGAGCGGCAGCACGAGGGCCGCGAGCGCGGCCCGCCCCGCCCACCGGCCGACCTTCGCCTCCCACGCGAGCTGGTCGGTCCGCGAGGCCGACGTGGCCGTGGCCACCACCCCTACCCGCGCTCGCGCGGCGGCGGGGGCGCGAGCTCCATCCCCTCCACACGCGCCGGGTAGTACTCCGGGTCCTCCCGCTCGACGATCCGCGAGACGCGGTCGCCCACGGCGAGCATGAGATCGAGCCCGGGACTCATGATCCGGATCACCCTCTCGACGCGAGCGCGGCGGCGGCGCTCGGCGGCGCTCAGCGTCTCCACCTAGCCGCCCCGCTGGCGGAAGTAGAAGCCGGGCAGGGCGGCGCGGGCCACCTCGGCGGTCATCCGCTGGGCGAGGCTCGGGTCGCCGACGCGCAGGGCCAGATCGTCGATGGTGACGATCCCCGAGAGCTGCTCGCCGTCGCGCAGCGGAAGCCGGCGGATGCGGTTCTCGACCATCAGGGCGGCGGCCTCCTCGAGGTCCATCCCGGTCTGACCGGTGACCAGCGGGCGGCTCATGTGCGCCCGCGCGGGGTTGGAGGACTCGACGCCGTCGGCCACCGCGGCGAGCGCCAGATCGCGGTCGGTGAGGACACCCACCGGGCGCCCGCCGTCGACGATGACGACGGAGCCCACGCCGCGGTCGCGCATCAGCGCGCCGACGCCGGCCAGCGTCTCCGACGTCTCGGCGCTGACCACCGCGTGGGTCATGACCTCGTCCACCCGCACGGCTCGACCATACCCGCACGGAGCCGGCCGGAGGCGCGTGGGACCGCCTTCTAAGGTCGCCCGCCCCATGACCGTCGTCCTCTACGGAGCCACCGGGTACACCGGCCGGCTCGTCACCGACGAGCTGGTGCGCCGCGGCACCGACCTCGTGCTCGGGGGCCGCAGCCGCGAGCGCCTCGAGCGGGTGTCCCGCGAGCGCACCGAAGGCGCGCCGGTGCGGATGGCCACCGTGGACGATGCCCACTCGCTCGCGGCGCTGCTCGAGGGCGCCGACGTGCTGGTCAACTGCGCCGGCCCTTTCACGCAGGCGGGCGAGCCGGTGGTCCGCGCGGCGGTGGACGCCGGTGTGCACTACGTCGACTCCACCGGCGAGCAGGGCTTCATCCGGATGGTCTTCGAGCGCTACGGAGAGCGTGCCCGGCGGGCGGGCGTCGCGCTGGTGCCCGCGCTCGGGTTCGACATCGTGCCCGGAGACTGCGTGGCCCGGCTGGCCGCCGAGGGCCTCGAGCCGCTCGAGCAGGTGACCGTGGCCTACGCGGTCGAGGGCTTCGGCGCGAGCCGGGGGACCGCCCGGTCATCCCTCGACGCCGTGTCCGGGGGCGACCTCCTCTACACCGACGGAGAGCTGCGCCACGCGCGGCTGCGCCCCGAGCGCCTCACCTTTGACTTCGGCCCTCCCCTCGGGCGTCAGGCCATGGTCCGCCTTCCCGGCGGCGAGGTCCTTTCCGTACCCCGCCACACCGACACCCGCGGCGCCGAAGTGCTGATCACCGCCTCGACCCTCGCCCCGCACCCGCGGCTCGGCGCCGCCGTCCAGTTGCTCAAGCCGGGGCTCTCCCTGGCGCTGCGTACGCCGCTGCGCCGGGTGGTGGACGCGCTCGTCGACCGGCTGCCGGAGGGCCCGAGCGAGGACGCACGGCGAAGCTCCACCTTCATCGTCGAGGCCCTCGTTCGCGCGCGCGACGGACGCACCCGTCGCCTGCGCGTGACCGGGCGCGACGTCTACGGGCTCACCGCCGCGGCGCTGGCCTACGGTGCGGAGCGCATGTCCGAGCCCGCCTACGACCGGGCGGGCGCTCTCGGCCCGGCCGCCGCCTTCGACCCCCGGGAGCTGCTCGGCGCGCTCGGGGAGTTCGACGTCCGCATCGAGGCGCCCGCTTCGGCGCCGGCGGAGGCCCGACGATGACCGAGAGCACCACCGCCCACCCCGGCCCCGAGCCCGGGCGCCGCTCCACGCCGGGGGCCGAGGAGCCGCGAGTCGAGCCCCGCATGCGGGGCGTCACCCACAAGTGCGCGTTCTTCGTATCCCTGGCGGTAGGGGTGATGCTCGTCCTAGCGGCTCGGGGAGCCGCGGCGATCGTGGCCACGAGCATCTCCGCGGTCCCCCTTCGCGGCCTGTTTGGTGTCCGCGCGCTCTCCCACCGGATCGACTGGTCGCCCCGTGCCCGCCGCTGGATGCGACGCCTCGACCACTCGATGATCTTCATGCTCATCGCCGGGACCTACACGCCGATCGCCCTGCTGGCCCTCGACGGGACGATCTCCGTGGTCGTCCTCTCGATCATCTGGGGCGGGGCGGCCGCAGGGATCATCCTCAAGCTGGTGTGGATCGACGCCCCGGGGTGGCTCGTGGCCGTCGTCTACCTGGTGCTCGGCTGGGCCGGCCTGTTCTCGCTGCCCTGGGTCACCGCGAGCCTCGGCGTGGCCGCCCTGCTGCTCATCCTCGCCGGGGGCGTCCTCTACTCGGTCGGCGCCGTCATCTACGCCCGCAAGCGTCCCGACCCGGTGCCCACGGTCTTCGGGTACCACGAGATATTCCACCTGCTGGTGATCGGCGGGGCGATCTTCCACCTCGCGGTCGTCGTCTTCTTCGTGCTGCCGGGCGAGGCGTAGCGCCACGCCGGGTGCGCGGCGTCTAGCGCGCCGCGCCGACCGCCGTGCGCACCACGCGCGCCAGCCCGTTCGGGTCCTCCAACGGGACCAGGTGCCCGGCGTCGAGCTCGACGAGCTCGGCATCCGGGAGCAGCTGGGCCAGCGCGGCGGCGGCCCCCCTTCGTGCTCGCGCGCTGCGCTCACCGCTCACCACCGTCACCGGCGCCGCGAGCTCCCGCAGGTCGCGTGGGGCGTAGCGCCACGCCGGCCCCGCGGCGAGGTCGGCCGCGAAGGGTCGGGCGTTCTTGCGGGCCGCGTTCAGGCGATCCTGCCCGAGGCGCTCGAGCGTCCCCGGTCCGCCCGCGTGCTCGAGGTAGGCCTCGACCGCTCCGCCCGGGCCCCCGTCGCGGACGCCCGTCTCCACCACCTCGCGCAGCGCGGCCACCGCCTCGCGTCCCTCGGCGACGAGCGACAGCAGGGCGGGCTCCACGAGCACCGCGCCGCTCAGCCGGGACCGATGACGCAGGAGGAGGTCGAGAGCGACGAGCGCGCCCACGTCGAAGCCCACCACGAGCACGGGAGCGAGCTCGAGCGCGTCGATCAGGGCCACGGCGTCCTCGGCCTGCTCGGAGATCGTGGTCGCGCGGAAGGGCTCGAAGGTCTCGCTCTTCCGGTAGGCACGGCGGTCGTAGTCGACCGCTCGGATCGCCCGCCCCTCGAGCGCCTCAATCGCGGTCAGGGTGTCCCGGAAGACCTCCGCTCCGAGCGCGGGTCCGTGCACGAAGAGCACGGCGGGCCCCTCGCCGCTCGAGCGGTACGCCAGACCGGCGCCGGCGGCCTCGACCGATCCGAGCCCCATGACCGGGAAGTAGGGCCCCTCGGGTCGCCTAGCGGCGACCGCGACTCACTTCCCCACCGGGTAGACCCGGCGCAGGAACGGGACGAGCACGCTGCGCGGCGCGATGCGTCCCGACACCGCGCCGACCTGGTTGAAGGCCCCGGGGATGACCACGCGCTTGCCCTTGTCCATGCCCTCGACCCCGAGGCGCGCCACCTCGGGCGAGTCCATCACCGCGAACTCCGGCGCGCCGGCCAGCTCCTCGCTCATGCCGCCGACCTCGAAGAACTCGGTCCGGGTGACGCCGGGACAGAGGGCGGTGGCGCTCACCCCGGTGCCGTGGAGGTCGGCGTGCAGGGCCTCGGTGAAGGAGAGGACGAAGGCCTTGGTGGCGGCGTAGGTGGCCTGGCGCGGAAGCGGCTGGAACGCGACGGTCGAGGCCACGTTGAGGATCGCGCCACGGCGCCGGCCGATCATCTCCGGGACGAAGTGCGCGCACATGGAGTGCAGCGCCTCGACGTTCAGACGCACCATCTTCTCCTCGGACTCCGGGTCCAGGTCCTGAAAGCGCCCGCCGCTGCCGTAGCCGGCGTTGTTGACGACCACGTCGGCGGTCAGGCCCCGGTCGCTCAGCGCCGAGAAGACCGCCGAACGTCCGGCGGGCTCGGCGACGTCGGCGGCCACGTACTCCGCACGGATGCCGTGGGAGCCTGAGAGCTCGTCGGCGAGCTCACTCAGGCGCTCCTCGCGGCGGGCCACGAGCGTGACCCCGTGCCCGCGCCGCGCGAGCTCGCGCGCGATCTCCGCTCCGATCCCCGAGGAGGACCCGGTGACGACGCAGGTGGTCGAGGAGGAGGGGACCGGGAGGGCCACGAAGCCGGCGAGCTTAGTCCTACACTGGCCCCCATGTCCTCAGAGGATCCCTTCGGCCTCTTCGGCGACCCAGAGGAGCTCCGCCGGCGGATGGCCGAGATCGCCGAGCAGATGCAGGGCGCCCAGAAGGTCGCGTGGGCCGACAACGCCATCAAGCTGGCCGTGGACATGACGGTGGCCGGGATCAACCGCATGAACCTCCAGGGCAACGCCGAGCAGCAGGCCCAGCAGATCCGCGAGGCCATGGGCGCGCTGTTCCCCGAGGCGGTCACCCTCGTGCGCGAGGCGCGCGAGGGCTTCGGAACCTAGCTCTTCCTCAACACGCGAGGGCGTCGCGCAGCGCCCGCAGCCCCCCCCAGCCGGCCGCGAAGGAGGTGACCGGCGTGGGGTTCGCGCTCGAGCAGCCCGATCGCGTCCTCGACGGCATTCGATGAGCGGCCAGTCGAGCTCGAGCAGTTCGGATCGGGCGCGGCGCGCGAGGACGACGCGGGCCACGAACTCAGCGGCGTGCTCGGCGCTCGGCGAGCTCCTCGCGCAGATCCTCCAGGGTCACGACCTGGTCCCGCGACATCTCGGCCAGACCAGCCTCGATCGCGGCGAGCGTGGCGTGGTCGGAGAGGGTCTCGGCGGTCTCCTCGAGCGCCTCGTACTCGTCGATCGGGACCAGGGCGGCAGCCGGTCGGCCGTTCCGGGTCACGACCACGTGATCACGACGATCGGCGACATCGTCGAGGAGCTGGGCGACGAGGTTGGCGCGGAGATCGCGAACAGGACCGTCTTCGCCACTAGGTCAGCGTACTTCATTGCGTACACGAGCACATCGCTCGAGTCGCCCGCGACTCGGGCGCCACGGCCGTGTTCGAGGGGGCGTGAGAGCTTCACGCGCACTCGCCACGCTCGCACTCGCCGGTGCGCTGGCGCTCCTCGCCGGCCTGCCCGCCCCCGAGCCGCGGACGCGGCACCGAGGCTCAAGTGCCCCGGGGCAGGCGGAACGACCTTGATCCGCACCGAGCGGGTGCGCGTCTTCACGCGCTTCAACCCCGAGGTGCCGCCGAACCCGAACTACTACGGCTGCCTCTACCGCACGGGGAGAGCGTTCCGGATCAGCCTGGACGACGAGTTCGGGGTAATCGTCCGGCTCGTCCCGGCTGAGCGGGCGCTTCGTGGCCCGGTGCAATTTACGCCCGTATAGCGGGCGCCAGTGCGATCTCACCCGCCGACCCCGACGGTTCGCACACCGCCGAGCGACGAGCGTCACGGGACGGCGACGGCTCTGTGACCGGTCGGCCCCGAGCCGCGGCGCCCGCTACCTCCCCGGCACGGATGCCTTACCGCCGAGGGCGTCATCCGCCGCCGGCGCCTCCCCCGTCCCCGCCTCCCTGCCCGCCCGCACCAGCGAGCGCCAGTCCCTCGTGCGGAACACCACGGTCAGTGCGAGGAAGCCCATCGCCACGTTGAACGCCGCGATCGAGAGCTGCTGGCCCACCGAGTAGGCGGCAATCTGGGGGCCCGCGGCCGCACCGGCGAGCACCACCCCGAGCAGAGCCTGCTGCGCGCCGGCTCCCTGCGGGGTGAACGGCACCAGGTTGGCGAGGCTGAAGACCGCGGTGACGAGCAGCACCGCGTACACCGAGCCGCCGATGGAGAAGGCCTCGAGGATCACCCAGAACGACGCGAAGCGGGCGATCCACCCGGCGGCCTGCCACGGCATGACCTCCCGGAGGTACCGGCGGCGGTCGGTGAGGACGACCAGTCCCTGGCGGACCCGGGCCCAGAACGCCTTCACCCGAACCGACAGGATCGCCACCGCGACTGCGGCGGCCACGCCGATGACCGTGATCGTGAACAGCGCGAAGTCGGGGTTGCGGGCGAAGAAGGCGAGGTCGAAGGCCGGCAGGCGGGAGAGGTCGGGGAGGTCGGGCAGGACGCCCTGGCTGATCGCGAAGCCCACCACCAACAGCGCGGCCACGAGGTCGAACGGGGTCTCGATCACGAACGACGACCCGACCGCCGAGTAGGTCGAGCCCGGGATGGACTGCTTGGCGAGGTAGAGCTTGGCCGGGTCGCCGGCGCGGGCCGGGATCACGCTGTTCACCCCGTAGGAGACGATCTGCGCCGCCCACAGGTTGCGCCACCGGAAGCGCTCGTCCGGGTAGGCGGCGCGCAGCGCGTTGAACCACGCGCGCGTGCGGAGCAGGAGGTAGAGGCCGTGGAGCCCCAGGCCGAGGGCGAGCAGACCGAAGGAGACCGCGGCGAGATTGGCGACGAAGGTCTCCACCGCGCCCGCAAACGCGCGGACCGACTCGGTGAGCGATACGAGCGGGGGGACGACCTGAGCGACCACCTACCAGCCCAGCGTCCCCGGGCCTCCCTTGAACGGGCCGACCAGGTCCGCGGTGATCCAGCCGCCGTAGAAGTCCCCGGCCTGGGCGGCCACTCGCTCGTCGTCGAGCCAGCAGGCGTCCATGCGGCTCGGGTAGAAGCACAGGTGGTCGCGCAGCGCGGCGTAGCGAGGGACCGGATCGGGGTAACTCCACGCGGCGCGCTGCTCGCGCCGGTCGCCGGACGCGGCGTCCCAGTACGTGGCCGCGCCCTTCCACTCGCACAGCGAGCGTCCGCCCGCGGGACGGAGGACGCCCGCGGCCACGTCCTCGCGGGGCACGTAGACCGTCGGCGGGTGACTGGTCTCGAGCACCCGCAGGGCCCGCGTGGAGTCGGCGATGGTCGCGCCGCCGAGCTCGATGCGCACGCGGCGCTCACAGGGGACGAGCGCCGGCGGGCGCGGGTAGTCCCACACCCTCTCGCTCATCGCGGCTCCCGCGACTGGCGGCGATCGTCGCTCATCGCAGCAGGCGCGAGAGGCGCCGGTCGGCGAGCACCCTTCCGCCCGTCTGCTCGGCCGGGCAGTACGTGGTGGTGCGGTCCTTGTAGTGGATGGCCGCGAGCGTGGTTCCGCAGCGCGGGCAGGGCTGGCCCTGGTGGGCATGGACCTTGAGCGGCATCGGCGCCTTGTCGGGGAGGGTCTCGCCCACGACCCGCTCGTAGTGCTCGAGCGCGCCGCCGAGCACCTCGTCGCAGGCGGCGTGGAGAGCCGCCGCGTCGTCGGGGGCGAGGTCGGCGCCGGTGCGAAACGGCGACTGGCGGGCCGTCCACAGGATCTCGTCGACCCAGGAGCGACCGATGCCGGCGATCGTCCGCTGGTCCCGGAGCAGGGGATGGAGATGACGCGGCTGGTCGAGGAGCGCGGCGAGCTCCTCGAGTGGGGGCGGGGGCCAGGCCTCCGGGCCGAGCGTGGCCACCGACTCCTCGACGTCGACCTCCTCGGTGGGGAGGAGCTTCGCCCACGCGCGCTGCTGGGTGCCGAACTCGCGCAGGCGCAGCTCACGGCCGTCGGCGAAGCGCACGAGCAGGCGCGAGCGGCGATCCCGGAGCGAGGCGCGGTCGGCGAACAACCCGAGCCGTCCCGCGGACATCATGTGCACCAGCAGCGAGAGATCGCCGAGCTCGACGATCGGCATCTTCCCGGCGCGCCTGACGCCGGTCACCGTCCGCCCCGCGAGGGCGTCGAGCGGCGGGGCGAAGGTGCGCATGGTCACCACCCCCGGGGCCAGCGCCGACTCCACCTCCGCGCCGGCCAGCGCCGCGCCCAGCCGGCGCGCGGTGATCTCGACCTCGGGCAGCTCGGGCACGGTCAGAGCTCGCCCGGCCCGGCGCCGCCGGCGAGCTCTCCGGACGCGCCGTGGATCGCCAGCTCGGTGAGCGCCCCGCTCCCCGGCTCGACGATCACGATCCGGTGGTTGCCGGTGTCGGCCACCACGAGGCGGCCGTCGGGCAGGACGTCGAGCCCGCCGGGCTCGAGGAGCCCGGCGACGGGCAGGGTCTCGAGGCGTCCGTCACGCCACGTGCGGAGCAGCCCGTTGAAGGTGTCGGCCACGTAGAGCGTCCCGTCCGGCGCCACGGCGACCCCGAGCGGGTGCTGGAGCCGCGCGGAGTCAAGGTCGCCGTCGGCGCTGCCCCAGTCGAAGAGACCCTGCCCGACGAGGGTCTCGACGTGCTCCTCGTGGAGCACGCGCAGGGCGGAGGCCTCCGCGTCGAGGAACGCGACCCCGGCGGCCCCGGGAAGCGCGGTGATCCCGGACGGCTGAGCCATCAGCGCCTCCGTCGCCGGACCGTCGCGAAGACCCTCGGCGGCCGTGCCGGCCACCGGACGCGGGCCGAGGGCATCGACGGCCCACAGGCGGTGGCGACCGGCCTCGCAGATCACCAGGCGCTCGCCGTCGTGGGCGAGGTCCCAGGGCGAGGAGATGCCGTCGGCCACGAGCGTGCGCGAGTCGTCGGGCCCCACCCGCCACACCTGGTCGCCGGTGCTCTCGCACACCAGCACGTGGTCGCCGTCGAAGCGCACGCCCTGCGGCTGCTCGAGCAGCCGATGCTCCCGGAGGACCCGGCCGTCGAGGTCGCACACGAGCACGCGGTCACGGCCCGTGTCGGCCACCACCAGGCGCTCGGCGCCGTCGGAGGCCACCTTCCCGGGGAATCGCAGCGTGTGCTCTCCCGCGGGCGGGCCCCAGACCGCGAGGTCGCCGGGTCGCAGCGTGTCCTTCTCCTCGGCCTCGGCCACCAGCCGCTCGACCGCCTCGGAGAGCGCGGCCGCGTGCCCCTCGCCCGCCACCGAGCCCACCACGTAGCCGGCCGGGTCGACGAGGACGAGCGTGGGCCAGGCGCGCACCGCGTACTGCGCCCACGTGCGCATCTCCGGGTCGTCGATCACGGGATGGTTGACACGGTGCCGGGCCACCGCGCGGCGCACGGCGTCGTGGTCGGCCTCGTGCGGGAACTTCGGGGAGTGGACGCCGACCACGGTCAGCTCCTCCGGGAACGCGATCTCGAGCTCGCGCAGCTCGTCGATCACGTGCAGGCAGTTGACGCAGGCGAGCGTCCAGAAGTGGAGGATCACGACCCGGCCGCGGAGAGCCGCGAGCGACAGCGGGTCGACCACGTTCACCCAGCCGACGCCCTCGAGCTCGGGGGCGCGAACGAGCGGACGAGCGGTGGCCATCCGGTCCAGCATAGGCACGGGCCGGGGCCCTCGGCGCCCCCTTCAGACGAACGCGTGGCCGAGGGCCCCCGCGAGCGCCGGACCGAGTGTGTCGACCGGTCCCGGCCGACAGACGAAGAAGCCCTGCGCCACGTCGCAGCCCGCGCCGGCGATGATCTCGAGCTGCTCGCGGGTCTCGACTCCCTCGGCCACGGCGCGGAGCTCGAGCGCATGCGCGACGCCGATGACCGATGCGAACAGCCGGCGCGCCTTGTCCTCGCCGGTCAGGCGTGACACGAACGAGCGGTCGACCTTGACCATGTCGAGCGGGTACGCGCTCAGCGCCCCGAGCGACGACATCCCGGTCCCGAAGTCGTCGAGCGACAGCGATAGCCCGATCTCCCGAAGCTCCTCCAGGCGGCGGAGCATCCGGTCGGGATCGGCGGCCACGAAGCTCTCGGTGAGCTCGAGGCACAGGGCCTCGGGCGGCACGCCCTCGCGCTCCAGCGTCGAGCGCACCACCTCCGGCAGGCGGTCGTCGGCGAGCTGCCGCGGGGCGAGGTTCACGCTCATCGTCAGGTCGGGGCCGCCGATGCCCGTACGGCGCCACTCTGCGAGCTGGCGCACGGACTCCGCGACCACCCACTCCCCGATGGGCACGATCAGGTTCGAGTCCTCAGCCGCCGGGATGAAGTCGCACGGGGGGATCATCCCCTTCTCTGGATGACACCAGCGAAGGAGGGCCTCGACGCTGCAGACGCGGTTGCGGTGCAGATCGAGCTCGGGTTGGTAGTACAGGCGCAGCTCGCCGCGGTCGAGGGCGTGGCGCAACTCGGTCTCGACGCTCAGGCGCGCCCGCGCACGGGCGCCCGCGCCGTCCTCGAAGAGCTCGTAGCGGCTCGAGCGCTCCTTGGCCCGGTACATGGTCTGGTCGGCGTCGCGAAGCAGGGCCTCGGGCGTGATGCTGCCGTGGCGCCCGAAGGCGATGCCCATGCTCGCTCCGACCCACAGCTGGTGACCGTCCACCTGCATGGGCTCCTCGAGGCCCCCGCTCAGACGCTCGGCGAGCACGACGGCCTCGCGCTCGTGATCGAGGTCGGGACAGAGGACCATGAACTCGTCGCCGCCGAAGCGAGCCACCGTGTCGCTCGGCCGCACCAGCGCGGGCAGCCTCTCCGCGATCTCCCGCAGCAGGGCGTCCCCGGCGTCGTGACCCAGGGAGTCGTTCACCACCTTGAAGCGGTCGAGGTCCAGGAAGAGCACGGCCACGAGCGCGCCCGAGCGCTCGGCCGCCGCCAGCGCGAGCGTCAGCCGATCGAGCAGCAGCCGGCGGTTCGGGAGACCGGTGAGAAGGTCGTAGTAGGCGTGACGGGCGAGCTGGAGCTCCCCCTCCTTGCGCTGGATCGCATAGCGGATGGCCCGGCACAGGAGCTCGCCGTCGGCGCCTGCCTTCCCGAGGTAGTCCTGCGCGCCCTCGTGGACGGCCTGCACGGCCAGCGCATCGCTGTCGTCCCCGCTCAACACGACGACCGGAAGGTCGGGCGCCACCTCGATCAGCTTCGCGAGCGACTCGAGCCCGGGCGAGTCGCCGAGGGAGAGGTCGAGCAGGACGCAGTCGAGCTCACCGGACACGAGGTCCTCGCGCGAGGCCGCCAGCGTGGTGCGGTGGCGGAGCCGAGCGTCGGGGCCGAAGGCGTCGCAGAGCAGCTCGGTGAAGAGCGCCGCGTGCTGCGGATTGTCCACGATGAGGAGGACCGCCGGTGTCGCCTGCGCGTCGGACGGACCCCCGGCGGCCTGCGCGGAGCGCCTCGCGAAGCGCGAATCGGCCCCCGGAGGAGTCTCGCTCGCATCCTCATCGGACATCGCTCCAGCCAGGCGCATCGACTCCCAGCTTCGGCATCCGGTCGGGAAGCTTTAGCGGCGGCGCCCCGGCGCGTTCGTCGGCTCGGTACGTTTCGGGCCGTGAGGATCGCCGTCTCCACCGACGAGCGCACGGGCGTGGCCGACGCTGTGGTGGTGGAGCTCCGCCGCCGCGGCCACGAGCCGATACCCCACGGCGCGCTTGCGGACGACGAGCGCCCCGACTGGGCGTGGGCGAGCGAGCGGGCCGCCCGTGACGTGGCCGAGCGCCGGGCCGACCAGGCGGTCGTGTGCTGCTGGACGGGCACCGGCGCCTCGATTGCCGCCAATAAGGTGGACGGGGTCCGTGCGGCCCTCTGCGCCGACGCCGAGACCGCCCGCGGCGCGCGGCGATGGAACGACGCCAACGTGCTCGCCCTCTCGCTGAGGACCACCAGCGAGGCCCTGCTCGAGGAGATCCTCGACGCCTGGTTCGACGCGCGTCCGAGCGACGACGCCGAGGACCGCGACAACATCCGCCACCTGGAGGAGATATGACCGCCGCCGCGCCCCTTCCCGAACCGCCTCCCGCGGGCTCGGTCGACCCCCGCGACCACGACCACTTCCTGGTCCGGCAGCGCGTGCGGTTCATGGTCAACCAGTACGAGGTCTCGACGCTCGCCGCCGACGGCAAGTCAGGGGACCGGCCGGCCTGCTTCGTCCAGCAGAAGCGGATGGCGCTGAAGGAGGACCTGCGCGCCTACGTCGACGACTCGAAGCGGGAGGAGGTCTTCCGCATCAAGGCCCACACGCGATGGGACCCGCGCGCCCGGTACGCGGTGACCGATCCGTCGGGAGCCGTGATCGGGGAGCTCGGCAAGGTGTTCGGGGCGTCGCTACTGCGCTCCACCTGGAAGGTCTTCGACCCGGCCGGCCACGAGATCGCCTGGGCTCAGGAGCGCAGCATGGGCGTGGCGCTCTTCCGCCGCTTCGCCGGCTTCGTGCCCCTGATCGGTGGGCTGCTCGAGTACATCCCCATCCCCTACCACTTCGACTACTACGCCGGTGATCACCTGATCGGCGGCCTGCGGCGGCTGCTGGGGATCCGCGACCGCTACGTGCTCGACCTCTCCGGGGACACGGGGCGGGTGGTGGACCGGCGCCTCGGGGTGGCCCTGGCCGTGGGCATGGACGCGATGCAGGCGCGCTGAGGGTGGCCCGGCCCGGACGAACCCCGGCGCAGCCGGGCTTTCCCGCGTGAGAGGCCTGCTGGTGGACTTCGGCGGGGTGCTGACCACCGACGTCTTCGCCTCCTTCCGCAAGTTCTGCGAGCGCGAGGGGATCGACCCCGACACCGTCAAGCGGCTGTTCCGCGACGACCCGGATGCGCTGGCCCTCCTGCGGCGCCTCGAGCGCGGGGAGATCGAGGAGGACGAGTTCTCGGAGCGCTTCGGCGCGATGATGGGCGTGGCGGACACCGACGGCCTGATCGACCGGCTCTTCGCGGGCATGCGCCCGGACGAGGCCATGCACGAGGCGGTGCGGCGCGCCCGCGCCGGAGGGGTGCGGACCGCGCTGGTGTCGAACTCCTGGAGCACCGGCCACTACGACCGCCCGAGCCTCGACGAGCTCTTCGACGCGATCGTCATCTCGGGCGAGGTGGGCCTGAACAAGCCCGACGCCGAGATCTTCGAGTTGGCGGCCGACCGGGTCGGCGTGCCGGCCGGTGAATGCGTGCTCGTGGACGACCTCAGGGAGAACTGCGAGGGAGCCGAGCGAGTGGGCATGACCGCGGTGCGCCACCGCGACGCCCCCCGGACCGTGGCCGAGCTCGAGGGGCTTCTGGGCGTGGAGCTGCGGTAGGGCCCCTGCGCCGGCCCTCCGGCGGGCCAAGTGGACCGGGCGCGTGAACCGCGCAACGCGACGGCGACGCCTTCGCGACTTTCCCGACCGCCCCGGTCGAATATCGGTCCAGACGCCCCCGAACCGTCCGGTCCCGCGGCGACCATGCTCGCCATGGACCGCGCCCGCGCCGACGAGATCACTCAGGCCTGGATCGACGCCTCGCCCGATGAGCAGGCGGCGCTCAACCGCTTCGCGAGCCTTGAGGACGCTCTGGTGTCGCTGTTACCCGGCGGCGAGGTCGAATGGACGGTCGAGGACCTCGGCGGGCACCCCACCGTCCTCACCCTCGCCGACGGAGGGCTGTTCACCGTGTCGGTCGAGGGCGGCGAGCGCTCGGGCGCCCCGCCTGCGGAGGTGCGCTGCCGCTTCGCGCAGGCAGCGGTCTCCATCCAGGGCGTCGAGCTGGCCGAGCGCACCGAGGCGCGAACCCGTCATCGATCGTGGACCTTCCACCGCGCCGGGGCCCCGCCGCTCGAGCTGGCCTCCGCAGCACCGGCCGCCGGGCACTTCGGACGAGCGCGGGGCGAGCGCACCGAGCGCTTCGCCCGGGCGTTGGCGGTGGCCGCCGGATGGGCGCTGCCGGCCGAGGCCACGGCGTCACGGCCCGGCGCCTGAGCCGGGGCCGCGCGCGCGTGGCGGCCCGTACGCGACCCGGTTCGGGCCCCGGGCGACCTGCATAACCCCGGTCACGCCCGGCCGCGAACGACGTGCCTGCGGTTATGCACGAGGGACGTGCACCAGCCCAGACACGCCCGGAGTGAGGGGGGTGCCTGTGTTTATGCACGAGCGATCGGGCGCACTCGAACGGCCGAAGGCGGGGGAGCCGAGCTCGAGCCTCACGACTCGTCACGCGAGCCGAACGACGAGACGGCCAGCAGGTCGGCCAGCGGGGCCAGCCGCTCGGCGGTCTCGAACAGGCCGCTCACCGCGCCGGGCTCGGGCCCCGCGCGACCGGAGATCCGACCCGTGAGCACCACGGTCGTGGTGGACGCGCCGCCGCGCGAGGTCTGGCGCCACGTGGTGGCCTTCCCCGCCCTGCCGGCGCCCCGTGAGGTCGCCTTCCGAGCGGGCATCGCCTACCCCGTCGGCGCGGTGATCGAGGGCCGGGGCAAGGGAGCGCTCCGGCGCTGCCGCTTCTCCACCGGGGACTTCGTCGAGCCGATCACGGCCTGGAAGGCTCCGCACCGCCTGGCCTTCGACGTACGCGACCAGCCCCCGCCGATGCGCGAGCTCTCCCCGTGGGGAGCAGTGCATCCCCCGCACCTCGACGGGTTCCTACGGTCGCGTCGCGGAGAGTTCCGCCTCCGCGCCCTGCCCGACGGACAGACGTTGCTCACCGGTACCACCTGGTACGAGAACCGCATGTGGCCCGCGGCCTACTGGCGGCTGTGGTCGGACGGCCTGATCTCGCGGATCCACGGCCGGGTCCTCCGGCA
>JBPCQB010000103.1:0-5347 GCA_050998555.1 Thermoleophilaceae bacterium | reverse complement strand
GTCCGGCGCCCGGTGCGCGAGCCGAGCGACTCCGCCGAGGAGGTGATCCCCGGCGCCCACCTCGAGCCCGACCTGGTGCTGGAGACCCCGAGCGTCGGGGACTCCGAGGAGAGCCAGTACGCCCGCTACATCGAGGAGGACCAGGAGCCGGTCGATCCCGAGCAGACGCTCGATGCCGAGGCGCAGGAGGCCGGCGCCGCCGAGCCCGCGACGCCCGCCGACCGCGGCCCGCTCGACCTGGCCCGCGACGCCCGTTACCGCGCCACCGGCAAGCGCAAGACCTCGGTGGCGCGCGTGATCCTGCGGCCCGGGAGCGGCGTCTACACGCTGAACGGCCGCCGGCTCGAGGAGTTCTTCCCGCGACCCGCCCTCCAGAAGCGTGCCCAGGAGGCGCTCGAGGTGGCCGGGTACGCCTCCCGCATGGACATCGTGGCGCGCCTGCACGGGGGCGGGGTGTCGTCGCAGGCCGGCGCGCTCCGCCACGGGATCGCGCGCGCCCTGGTCGAGGCCGACCCCAACCTGCGGACCGATCTCAAGCGTCGCGGCTTCCTCACCCGCGACGCGCGCGAGAAGGAGCGCCGCAAGGCGGGGCTCAAGAAGGCGCGAAAGCGCCCGCAGTTCTCGAAGCGCTGAGCGCCTCCGGCGCACCGGCGCCCCGGGGGCTGTTCGGCACCGACGGGGTCCGCGGCCTCGTCGGCGAGCGGCTCACCGCCGATCTCGCCCTGCGCCTCGGACGGGCCGCCGCGGCGGTCTCGCCGGCCGTCGAGCCACAGGTCCTGATCGTGCGCGACACCCGCGAGTCGGGCCCGATGCTCGAGGCCGCCCTCGCCGCGGGGGTGGCCTCGGCGGGCGGCCACGCCCTGCTCGGCGGCGTGCTGCCCACCCCGGGGGCGGCGCTTCTGGTCCGCCGCTACGGCCTGGACCTGGCCGCGGTGGTGTCGGCCTCTCACAACCCCTACCTCGACAACGGCATCAAGTTCTTCGGCCCGGACGGCATGAAGATCGACGACGACACCGAGGCCGCGGTGGAGGCCGCGGTGGACGCTCGCTCGCCGACGGGAGTGGCCCCGGGACGTATCCGCGAGCTCCACGGCGCCGGGGCCGACTACCTCCGGGAGCTGGAGGCCCGCTTCACCGGCCTCGACCTCTCGGGCACGCGCGTGCTGCTCGACTGCGCCCACGGCGCCACCCACCACGTGGCCCCCGAGATCTTCCGCCGGCTCGGGGCCGACGTCGAGACCCTGGCCGCCGAGCCCGACGGGCGCAACATCAACGAGAGCTGCGGCTCCACCCACACCGAGCTCCTGGCCGGGCGGATGGAGGAGGGAGGCTTCCACGTCGGCTTCGCCTTCGACGGGGACGGCGACCGCGTGCTGGCCGTCGACCGTCGCGGCGCGGTCGTCGACGGCGACGAGCTGATCGCCCTGGCCGCCCTCGCCCGCCGGGCCGAGGGCCGCCTGCCCGGCGACGGCGTCGCGGTGACGGTGATGACGAACTTCGGCTTCCACCAGGCCATGGCGGCCGCGGGCGTCCAGGTCGCAACGACCAAGGTCGGCGATCGCCACGTGCTCTCCGAGCTGCTCGACCGCGGGTGGACGCTCGGGGGAGAGCAGTCGGGCCACATCATCGACACGGCGTTCGTGCCGGCGGGCGACGGCACCGCGTCCGCGCTGATGACCCTCGAGGCCCTCGCCGGCGAGGACCTGGCCGAGCGCCGGGCCATGCGCAAGCTGCCTCAGCGGCTGGTCAACGTCCGGGTGGCGGACCAGCACGGGCTCGAGGGCGCCGAGAGCGTGTGGGCCGCGGTCGACGTCGAGCAGCGGACGCTCGAGGGGCGCGGGCGCGTGCTCGTCCGCCCGTCGGGCACCGAGCCCCTCGTGCGCGTGATGGTGGAGGCGCCGGAGGAGGAGGAGTGCGAGACGGTGGTGGCCCGTCTCGTCGCCACCGTGGAGCGCGAGCTGACCTGACCGCTGACCGGCTCGTCGGGACCCGAACACCCGGGGGCGTGGTCGCCCGATCGCCCTACGCTCTGCCTCGTGACGTTCGCCATCATCGTCTTCGGCGGGATCGCGCTGGTGCTGATCGGCGTGCTCGTGGCCGCGCGCTTCTCCTCGAAGACGGGGCCTGAGATCCTCGACTGGAAGCCTACGCGTTCGTTCGAGCAGGAGATCGAGCTCGAGCTAGACGACGTCGAGCAGATGATCGCCGCGCGCAACGAGCGCCGGCGCCGACGCGGTGCCGGCGAGGTCTCCGAGCACGAATTCCGCGAGGAGGTGCGGCTCGAGGAGCAGTCCCAGCGCTCGCGCGCCGCCGACTACCGGGCCGACGGCGACGAGAGCGATCGCTAGACCGGGGTCCCTGTGTCGCGCGTCCTGATCGTGGGCTGCGGCTGCCGCGGGCAGGAGCTCGCGGCCGCGCTCGTGGCCGGCGGACACGCCGTGCGCGGCACGACGCGCCATTCCGGGCGCATCGCGGCCATCGAGGCCGTCGGCGCCCAGGCGGTCGTCGCCGACCCGGACCGCCTCGGCACGCTTACCCGGCACGTGGAGGGCGTCTCCGTGCTGTGCTGGCTGATGGGCACAGCAGTGGGTGAACCGGACGCGATCGACGCACTGCACGGGCCCCGCCTCGAGTCGATGCTCGAGGCCCTGGTCGACACGCCGGTCCGCGGGGTGGTCTACGAGGCGGCCGGGACGGTGGCGGCCGAGCGCCTCGAGGAGGGCGCCGCCGCCGTACGCCGCGCGGCGGCGCTCTACCGCATGCCGGTGGAGGTGGTGAGCGCCGATCCGGGTCGGTCCGAGGACTGGGTAAAGGCCATGGTCGGTGCCGTCGATAGCGTCCTCGCCGCGTAGAGCGGGCTCCCGATCCATTGCTAGCCTGGCCCCCCTGGCCAGAGGGTCTTCGGGAGCCGCGTCGAAGCGGCTCCTCGTGTCTTTGAAGGAGGCCCGTGGTCTCCCGCCCCCGGCGACGTTGGAGGTAGCGCTCGAGTGTGCGGAATCGTTGGATACGTCGGCCCCCGCCCCGGTCAGGAGCTGCTGCTGCGCGGCCTCGAGAAGCTCGAGTACCGCGGCTACGACTCGGCCGGTCTGTCGCTGGTCGCCGGTGAGCACATCGAGTCGATCCGGGCGGTGGGCAACCTCTCGTTCCTGCGCGAGGCGGTCGGCGCCCGAGCCGCGGTGATCGCCGGCGGCGGCGTCGCCGTGGCCGAGGCCCCGCCCACCACCGGGATCGGCCACACGCGCTGGGCCACCCACGGTGCGGTCACCGAGGCCAACGCCCATCCCCACTCCGATACCGAGGACCGGGTGCACATCGTCCTCAACGGGATCGTCGAGAACCATCTCGACCTTCGCCGGCGCCTCGTGGCCGCCGGCGCCGAGTTCACCTCGGAGACCGACGCCGAGGTCGTCGCCCACCTGATCGCCGCCCACTACGCAGGCGACCTGCTCGATGCCGTTCGCGCCGCCTACGCCGAGCTGCGCGGCCACTACTCGTTCGTGGCCGTGTGCGCGGACGAGCCCGGCCTGCTCGTGGCGGCGCGCAAGGAGACGCCGCTGGTGATCGGGCTCGGCGAGGGCGAGAACTTCCTGGCCTCCGCGGTCCCCGCCTTCTTACGCGAGACGCGCGACGTGATCTACATGAACGACGACGAGTTCGCGGCGGTCCGCGCGGGCCGGGTCGAGCTCGTGGATGCCGCGGGCACGTCGCTCGAGCTCCGGCCCGAGCGGGTGGACTGGGCCGAGGACGTCGCCGAGAAGGCCGGTTACGAGACCTTCATGCTCAAGGAGATCCACGAGCAGCCCGGCGCGGTGGCCGAGACCATCGGCGACCGCCTGCCCGAGGGCGAGCGCATCGAGCTCGACGCCGGGCTCTCCGACGAGGAGCTGGCCGGGATCCGGCGCGTCGTGGTGGTGGCGTGTGGGACCTCCTACCACGCGGGCCTCGTGGGGCGCTACGCGATCGAGCAGTGGGCGCGCCTGCCCGTCGAGATGGACATCGCCTCGGAGTACCGCTATCGCAACCCGGTGGTCGGCCCGGGCGATCTGGTGATCGGCATCACCCAGTCGGGTGAGACCGCGGACACGCTGGCGGCCATGCGCCTCGCCCGCCGGGCGGGCGCCACCGTGCTCGCCGTCTCCAACATCATGGGCAGCCAGGCCACCCGCGAGGCCGACGGCACGCTCTTCACCCGCGCCGGCCTCGAGATCGGGGTGGCGGCCACCAAGACGTTCGTCGCCCAGGTGGCCGCCATGTACCTGCTCGCCCTGAAGCTCTCCGAGCTGCACGGGACCCTCGAGCCCGACGACCTCCTACGTCTGGTGGCGGAGATGCGGCGGCTGCCCGATCTCCTGGCGGACGTCATCGAGTCGGTCGACGGGCCCGTCGCGAAGGTGGCCGAGGAGTGGAAGGACGCGGGGTTCTTTCTCTACCTTGGCCGCCACATCGGGCTGCCGGTGTGCCTCGAGGGGGCGCTGAAGCTCAAGGAGGTCTCCTACATCCCCACCGACGCCTACGCCGCGGGAGAGATGAAGCACGGGCCGATCGCCCTACTCGACCAGCGCACCCCGGTCGTGTGCGTGGCCACCGACGCTCCGGTGCTCGAGAAGATGCTCTCGAACGTCTCCGAGGTGCGAGCTCGTGGCGCCCACGTCCTGGCCGTGGCCACCGAGGGCTCGCTCGAGGTGGCCGAGCACGCCGAATCGGTGTTCTGGGTACCGCGCACCGATTGGATCCTCCAGCCCATCCTTGCCGTCGTCCCGCTGCAGCTCCTGGCCTACCGGATCGCCCGCGCGCGCGGCCTCAACGTGGACCAGCCGCGCAACCTGGCGAAGACCGTCACCGTCGAGTAGGAACCGGACGCCGCTCCGCCGGGTGTCGCTCGCCCGGCGACCGGGCAGAACCCGGCCGTGACACTCCCCGACTGGCTCGACCGCCTCTACGTGGCCGAGGAGATGCAGGCCGTCGACGCCCACGCGATCGAGGAGGCGGGGATCCCCTCGCTCGAGCTCATGGAGCGCGCGGCGGAGGGACTCGCGCGCGCGGTTGGGGAGGTGGTCCGGCCGGGCCGGGTGAGGGTCGTGTGCGGTCCGGGCAACAACGGGGGCGACGGCCTGGCCGCGGCCCGCCTGCTGCGCGCGGACGGACACGAGGTGGACGTGGTCCTCGTCGCGCCGCTCGAGAAGGTGAAGGGCGACGCCCGCGTGAACCTCGACCGCCTGCCCGGCGATCCACCGCACGAGAGCGCCGAGGGGTTCGACCCCGCCCTGCTCGAGGGCTCGGGCGCCGTGCTCGACGCCATGCTCGGCACCGGCTTCTCGGGGAGCCCCCGGGAGCCGATGGACGCGGC
>JBPCQB010000033.1:0-7995 GCA_050998555.1 Thermoleophilaceae bacterium | reverse complement strand
GCCAGCGGGGCGAGCGCCAGCCCCGCCGCACGCTCGAGCGAGGCGAGCGCGGGGCGCGGCGCCAGCGCGGGCGCACCCAGGTTCGGCACGGTGGCTCGCTGGCCCGAGCGCAGCGCATCGCCCGACGCAAGGATCTCCGGCCCGAGCCAGCACGCCGGGAGGGCGGCGGCGCCGGCGATGATCCAGCGGCGCAGCGAGGGCTCTCGCCGCCATGCCCAGGCGGCGTAGAGCCCGAGGAGAGGCCAGCTCTCGGGCCGCATGAGGGCGGCGCCGAACCCGAGTGCCAGGGCGGGGCCCGGCCGGCCGGAGAGCCCCCGCTCACAGGCGAGGAGCCCGAGGAGGATCACCGGCGCCTCCGCGCCCCCGCCCGCCACCACCGCGAGCCACCCCGAGCACAGCACCACCCCGAGGCCGCCGGCCACCCCGGCGAGCACCGATCCTCCGGAGAGCCGGCGTGCGAGGCGCGCGGCCACCACCACCCCGAGCAGCGAGGCCGCCCGCGAGAGCAGGAGCCACAGCTCGGGCGCGGCGCCGCCCGCCGGGGCGAGCAGCGCCGTGATCGCCACCGGCAGCGGCTTGAACGCCGGCCCGCCATCGGTGAAGAGCTCGAGGCGTGCGACCTCCCGACCCCACTGGAGCCAGCTCCACGCGTCGTAGCCGGGCGCGGCGGACACGACGAGCGACAGCGCCGCCAGCCCGGCGCACACGAGCACCTCGACCGCCCCGATCGGGGCGCTCCCACCACTCGGAGGCCCCTCGTCGCAGCGCGTCACCGAGTCCGCCAGACTGGCGCAACCGACCCCTGCACGGGGCCGTCGTTCGCCACTAGACTCCATATCCGACCTCGAGAGAAGGATTTCCCATCATGGCTGCCACGGACAAGACACGAGTCGCCCGGCCGAGCGCTGTCGAGGAGGACGAGCAGGGCCAGCTGATCGCCCGCAAGGGGATCTCGCGCGAGGTGGTGGAGGAGATGTCCCGCCTCAAGGGCGAGCCCGACTGGATGCTCGCCAAGCGCGTCAAGTCCTTTGAGATCTTCGAGCGCAAGCCCGTCCCCACGTGGGGCGTGGACCTCTCGGGCCTCGACCTCGACAACCTCGTCCTCTACGCCCCGCCCACCGCGGGCCGGTACGACAGCTGGGACGACGTCCCCGCGGAGATGAAGAAGACCTACGAGGACCTCGGGATCCCCCAGGCCGAGCGCGAGCACCTGGCCGGCGTGGTCGGAGTTTGGGACAACGAGCCGGTCTACGAGGGGCTCAAGGAGGAGTACCGCAAGCTCGGGATCATCTTCTGCTCGATGGACACCGCGGTGGAGGAGTACCCGGACCTCGTCGAGCCCTACTTCATGACCAAGAACGTGCCGCCGCAGGACAACAAGTTCTCCGCGCTGCACGGCGCCATCTGGTCGGGCGGCTCGTTCCTCTACGTCCCCAAGGGCGTGAAGGTGGACCTCCCACTACAGGCGTACTTCCGCATGGAGGGCCAGGGCGAGGGCACGTTCGAGCACACGCTGATCATCGCCGACGAGGGCTCGGACGTTCACTACATCGAGGGCTGCACCGCGCAGTCCTACTCGGTGAACTCGATGCACTCCGCGGTGGTCGAGATCTTCGTCAAGGAGGGCGCGAAGGCGCGCTACACGACGGTCCAGAACTGGTCCAAGGACGTCTACAACCTGAACACCAAGCGCGCGGTGGTGGAGGCCGAGGGCACGGTCGAGTGGGTCGGCGGCTCGATGGGCGCCAAGTACGTGATGCTCTACCCCGGCTCGTTCCTGATGGGCGAGCACGCGCGCGCCGACCACCTGAACGTGGGCGTCGCGAGCGGTGGGGTGTGGAAGGACACGGGCGCCAAGGTCATGCACCTGGCTCCGAACACCACCTCGAACATCCTCGCCAAGTCCATCTCCAAGGACGGCGGCGTCATGGGCTACCGCGGCCTCGTCCGCATGGGGCACAACTCACAGGGCTCGAAGGCCCGCGTCCAGTGCGACGGGCTGATGATGGATCCCGAGTCGCGCTCGGACACCTGGCCCGACATCCAGATCCAGAACCCCCACACCACCGTGGCCCACGAGGCCGTGGTGGGCCGCATCTCCGACGAGCAGATGTTCTACCTCCAGAGCCGCGGGCTGAGCGAGGAGGAGGCTGCCTCGATGATCGTCAACGGATTCATCGAGCCGGTGACCAAGGAGCTGCCGATGGAGTACGCGGTCGAGCTGAACCGCTTGATCCAGCTCGAGATGGTGGATTCGATCGGGTAGGGGTCCCCAGGAGGCCCCTACCACACCGGCTTGAAGACATCGAACACCAGGAGGACGAGCCATGACCCAGGAGCATCCGGAGCAGTCCATCCACGGCCACCTCGACCACTCGCACGGTGACGTGACCCACGAGCACGCTCACATGGCTCACGAGCACGAGCACACCGAGCACGACCACGAGCACGACCACGACGGGGAGACGCACTCCCACGGGCATGTGCACGAGCGTGGGCTCGAGGGACGACACGAGCACGGGCACTGAGCCCGCGCGCTCGGTCGGGCCGCGGGCTCACCAGACGACGGACACGCCGTAGTCGGCGATCCGCGCGTCGGCGGTGATCACGGAAAGGTCCTCGAGCTGGGCCTGGGCGATGATCATCCGGTCGAACGGGTCGCGGTGGTGAAGGGGGAGAGCGCCAGCTATCGCAGCGTGGCGTGCGGCGATCGGGAGCTCGACGAAGCCGTCGGCCTCGACCGCGTCGAGGATGTCGTCGGGGGCGATCAACTTCCCTACGGCCCGCTTGATCGCGATCTCCCAGATGCTCGCGGCGCTGTAGAGGACCGGCGTGGTCCCTCCGGCGATCAGCTCGCGGGCGGTGGGCGACAGCCGTGCGTCCGCGGCGAGCCACCACAGCAAGGCGTGGGTGTCGGCCAGGGCTGCGTTCAGGACTCCGCCTCAAACGCTCGCGCTATCTCTTCCGGGAGCGTGTCGAAGTCGTCCGCCAGCTCGATCTTTCCGCGTAGGCGGCCGGGTTGCCGGGACACCGGGGTCGGTCGGTAGCTCACGAGCTTGGCCACAGGCGTCGGGCCACGGCGGATGACGACCTCCTCGCCCGCCTCCACCCGGCGGACGAGGCGCGAGAGATGAGTCTTGGCCTGATGGATGGTCACCTCGTCGCCCACTCGGGTTAGTCTACTTGACCAATCCATGAGTGACTCGAGCCGACCAAGAGCACGGCCACCGTGGCCGTTCCCAGGGCCGGCCACGACGAGCGGGTGGTGGTCATCGAGCACGACGCCTTCCGCCACCTATGGGACGCGGAGCTGGACGGCGGTCTCATTATCGAGCGCGAGGACGCCGACAAGATCGAGCCCGGGGCGGTGACGATCTTCCCCGACGAGGGCCGCCGTCGCTACGACATCGCCATCCCCCAGCTCACCCGGGCGCTCGGCCGCTCGGAGCATGCGCTCGGCCGCCTCGACCCGGCCGACATCGCCGGACCTCAGAAGCCCCTCGAGGTGCCCGACGTCACCCCCGACGAGTACATCAGCTATCGCGGGATGCACCTGATCGACAAGGGCGTGATCGAGGAGTACGAGTTCGAGGTGCCCTACGCCGAGGATCCGTCGGGGGTGATCACCTGGTACACGAAGGGCGTCGCGAAGGCGGGCGGGGTCGAGCGCATCTCCGGAGCGTTCGCCACGCTCGCGCCGATGGTCCGCGACTACCTGGCGGAGAGGGTCTTCGAGCACTCCGTGGACCTGAGCGACAAGGTCGTGTTGCGCCGGCTGGCCGAGAACGACGCAGAAGGATCGCCGCGCGCGGCGCTGGTGTCGCGACGCAAGCGCGCTCTCGGGCCGCGACTGGGCCTACGAGAAGGTCCGCCAGAAGGTCTTCGACGCCTACACCAGCGGCGACGTCGACGGCCTGCGCCGCTTCGTCGCGGCCGCGAGCGGCTCGACCGGACACTGAACGGTGGCGGGGGCCCGGGGGGCGAGAATGAGCCGTCGGGCCCTTAGGTCAATATGGGAGCGGATGGACTTCGCCCGGCGATGACCCCGAGCCCGGACACCCAGATCGACCTCTTCGCGTGGGCGCGCGAGCTCGAAGGCGAGCGTGAGCGCGTGGCCGAGGTGAACGCTGAGCGGGCCGCCCGACGTGGGTATCTCGTGTTCGCCACCGACCCGAGCGTTGCGCCCGACGAGCACGGGTATCGCGAAATCTACGCCACCGAGGCCCGCACGCCCGGACAGGCCATCGCCAAGGTCCGGCCGCTCGCCGAGGGGCGGCGCCTCAGGGCGTACCTGGCCACCGGCACCTACCGCGAGGAGCTGGCGGACGCGCGCTGGGTGGCCTGACCTTCCGGACGCGCCCGGAGCGCGTCGGCCAGAGAGCTCATCGCGAGGGGTCCGCTTCTTGCGGCTGCTCATCGCTCCCGAAGTCGCCCTCGTCGTCGAACGGCTCGCCGGGGTCGACGAGTCTCACCAGATTCCGGCCCCCGTCGTCCCAGACTTCGCCATAGACGTATAGGCCGGCCGTGGGCCCGAAATGCCGCGCATCGAGCGAGCGGCCTCAACCCGCGCCCCACACTGCCGATGTAGGCCGGGTGACCGCGGAGCGCTACGTGCTGGTCGAGGGGCTGCGCAGCACGCGCAGCGTGCTCTCGGAGTGGAACGGCCACCCGTGGCGGACGATCGGCGCCTGGACGGCGCTGTCGCTCGGGATCGCCGCCGCGCTCCTCTACTCCGTGTACGCGGTGGCCAAGTTCTCGATCCCCGACCCCATGGAGTCCACCGTTGCGGGCATCAACCGCCCGGCGGCAGGATGGGGTGACGCCAAGGTCATCCTCTTCCGCAACTCGCTGGTCATCGCCCTGCACGCGATGGTCTGCGTCGCGGTCTTCATCGCCACGAGCGCGATGCCCCAGGTCTCGGCGGGCATGTCCGCCCTCTGGCGGCGGGTGCACGACCTCAGCGGCACGCTGGCGATTGTCTTCGTGACCTGCGCGACGCTGTTCTCGCTCGTCACCCAGGCGTACGCGCTCGGGCGCGGAGCCTCCGACATGTCGGCGCTGCTCGGCACCCGACCCTCCTGGTTGCTCATCACGCTCCTGCCCCATGCCCTGCCCGAGCTCACCGCCGTCTTCCTACCGCTCGGGGCGTGCCTGATCATCACCGCGCGCCGCCGCAACCACCAGCTGCTGGCGGCCACGTTCGTGACCGTGGCCATCGGCCTCCCGGTCCTCGTGGCGACGGCCGTCGTCGAGGTCTGGTTCACGCCGCTCCTCATCGACCGGCTGGTTTGCTGCTAGCTGCTCGATCCCTCGTCGCGCCGCGAAGGACCGCCTCGTGCCGCACCTTCCGCGGGCACTACCGAAGTCCTGTACGGTGCCCAAGCACGCGGGCTGGCGGTTCGTGGGGATGAATCGCCCGAGGAGGGGTTCATGCAGGGCTCATCGGTTCAAGAGGAGACGGTCCGGTCGCACCAGACCGCGCCCGGCGCGATACGGATCTTCGGGAGGCTGACGCCGTTGCTCGTCGCGGCTCTTCTGCTTCCGGGGTGTGGCGAGGCGGAACGTCCTTCCGCGCCCGAGCGCTACTCCACTCGCCTCGCGCCGCTCAACGACTCAGGGGTCAAGGGCAGAGCGACCTTCACCCTCAGCAGCGACCGTCTCATCGTCGACATCGAAGCAACCGGCATGGAGCCGAAGCGCATCCACGCGCAGAACCTCTTCGCGCCGACCAACAACAGGCGCCCCACGAGATGCCCGACCGCAGAGGCGGATCGGGATGGCGACGACCTCGTGGCGTTCGAGGAGGGAGAGCGTTCCTACGGTCCCATCGCTCGCGCACTCGAGCCCTATCCGACGGTCGGCGCGGACGGCGACCTCGACTACGTGATGGGGTCGAGGGTCGACCCCGCGAGGGTCCTGCCGCTCGACGGACGGGTGCTGCTCCTCCAGGGCATGCAGGTGAGTGCCTCCGGGGGGGCGGGCGCCGAGCTCTACGACCCCGGCGTTCCCGTGGCCTGCGGGCGACTCGCCCGCATGCCGGTGGCGCCGCCCCCTCCGGAAGAGTGAGGGCCCCGCAGCAGGTAGGACGGTGACCGACCGGTGACCCCCAGCCGCTGGGCGCTGGTGGCGGTCCTGGCCGCGGTGGCCCTGGCGGCGGGCGTAGCGGGCGGGCGGCTACTGCTGGCCGTACCCTCGCCTGCGCCCGCGCCACCGCGGGCGGCCCGGCCACCCGTTCCCTCCGGCCCACCGCCGGGATTCGTCGAGTTCCGCGACGAGCTGTTCTCGATCGCCTATCCGGCGAGCTGGGAACGGCGCGACGGAGGCGAGGCGGAGGTCGAGATCCTGGCCACTCAGGGCCGCACGGCCTCGTTCCTGGTGCGCGTCGTGCCGCTCGACTTCGAGGTGGGATCGGCGAACCTGGAGACGGCGAAGAGACTCACCGACCAGGTCGTGAGATCGGGCAAGGGAGTGAAGCTGATCGCTCCTCCCCAGCGCAGCGACCTGGGCGGCCTGCCGGGCTACTTCTACCTCTACACCTTCGAGAACGCGGAGGGGGACAGAGGCTCCCACTCCCACTACTTCCTGTTCAGGGGCGACACCATGTACACGATCGTCTTCCAGGCGCTGCCCGCCGACCGGCTGTCGGGCCTCGCGCCGGTCTTCGATCAGATCGCCGCGAGCTTCCGGCCCTCCTGAGCCGGGAGAGTTTCCGGCCCGAGCATGTCCCGTGGTCCGTAGAACTTGAAGGCGGCGGTCCTCCCGCCCCGTCCGCTCGCGTTGCGAGCGTGATGGGTGCGAAACCAAGTCCACGAGACGAGGAGGAACCACCGCGATGAGGACCGTAACGTCGGAGTCGGCCAGCGCCGAGCAGCAGGGCACCGAGGAGCTGCCCGAGCGGGTCAGGGAGGCGCTCGGCGAGACTCGCCGGCGCAAGCCAAGGAGGGCCTGATGGCGCTGTCGGTCGGCGTTGGGCTCGGCGTGCTAAGCCTCAATCCACCGGTCGGGCGGTGAAGGAGCCGGTCAAGGGCACCCTGGCGCGAAGCGGTGGCAGGCGGCCTCGAGGGCGGATGTAATCGGCGTCCTGAGCTCGAGGTCGGTAGTGAGGGAGGCCAACGGGTGCGCCCTGGCCCGTGTTCTGGGCAGCGGTGATCGTGCCGGGGTCGGCGCGCGCGGCTTCGTGGTCCTTGAGGGCGGCGCCGGGCGCTCAGGCGGGCGCCGGAAGCGCTCGCAGCCGAGTGAGCGCCGCGGTGAAGTCGTCCTGCCAGGGCCAGCGGGCGGGCAGGTGCAGCGTCCATCGCCGGGCGCTGCGCGTCAGCCGCCCGGGCAGGGCCAGCAGTCGGCGGCGCACGGTGCGGGCGGCGCGGACGGTGTGGCCGGGCAGCCCGAGCACGCTCGTCCAGCGCAGGAGGTTGTGCGCGAGGCAGGCGATGACCGTCCAGGCGGCGTTGGCCGAGAACCGGCCCGAGGGAAAGTGCGCGAGCGCCTGGTCCTTGAGATCGCGGATGGCGAGCTCGACGACGGCGTGCTGGCGGTGCTCGGCCTCGACGAGCGCGAGCTCCTCGGCGCGGTTGGTGGCGAACGGGAAGTGCTCGAAGCTCTGCAGCAGCTCGCCCTGGCGGTCGAGGGTGCGCACGCGGCGCACGACCAGGCGCGCCTCGCCGAGCGTGGTCTCGGCGATCTGGGCGATGCTCGTCGGCGGGTAGTCCTCGAGAGTCTGCCAGGCGTCCTCGGGGATCGCCTCGACCGCGGCGCGCACGTGGGGCTGCATGCGAACGCCGATCGAGTAGCTCCAGCCCGCCCGCTCGAGCCGGGCGAAGGTCTTCTTCGACCAGAACCCCGAGTCGGCGCGCAGCAGCTTTGGCCCTGGTGCGCCGGCCCGCCCCACGCGGGCGATCAGCTCGTCGCAGAAGCGAAGCATCCCGCGCGCGGTGTTCGCCGAGCCCTTGCGCAGGCGGATGTGGAGCACCTCGCCGGTGTCGGCGCGGGTGGCGAGCA
>JBPCQB010000094.1:0-10022 GCA_050998555.1 Thermoleophilaceae bacterium | reverse complement strand
CGTGAGCGGGACGGGGTCGTCGGCGAAGGCGCGTCGGAGCTCCGCGCGCAGGCGCTCGGCCAGCACGCGCGCCGCCTCCTCCCCCGAGGCGGGCACGATCAGGGCGAACTCCTCGCCGCCCATGCGGGCCGCGACGTCCACGCGACGCTTCGCGGCCATGAGCACGGCGCTGACCCGCTCGAGGGCGGCGTCCCCCGCCATGTGACCCAGACGGTCGTTCACCTCCTTGAACGAGTCGAGGTCGCCGATGAGGAGGCTGACCTCGGTGCCCGAGCGCCGTGCCCGCTCGATCTCGAGCTCGAGCGCGGCGTCGAACCCGCGACGGTTCAGCAGACCCGTGAGGGGGTCCGTGCGCGCGGCCTCGTCGAGGCGGCCGACGAGCCCCTCGAGGCGCAGGCGCAGGGCGAGGACCACCGCGGCGACCATGGCCACCGTGCCCAGCACCACGATCCACTGGACGGCGGCACTCGGCGCCCCGGTCGCGAGCAGGACGGCCGCGAAGACCACCCCCACGAGGGCCACGTGCGCGACCGCCCAGCGGCGCGAGAGGAGTTGGGCGGCAGCCACCGCGACCCACGCGTAGAACGCCGGGTAGGGGCTCACGCCCGAGCCCTCGAACACGGTGGCCGCCGAGATGAGGAGGGTGCCCACCCCCGGCAGCACCTGGGACACCATGTGCGGGATCCGGTCGAAGAGGAGCACGGCCGCCACCGCCACCCCGTAGGCGAGCGCCGCGCAGGCGAGCACGCCCGGCTCGTTTGTTGCCGGGTGGTGGGGCACTAGCACGGTAATGACGCACAGCGTGCCCCCCGCTGCGAAGAAGTAGGTCCAGGTGCGCGCGAGCGCCGAGCGGTCGGTGAGCCCCGTCGCCGCGCCGCGGAACTCGCCGAATGAGATCCGCCGGCGTAGAGAGGGTTTCACGGGCGGGACGAGGGGAGCGCCGCTCAGCGCCTCAGCGAGAGCAGCAGGCCCATGATCGTGCCGGCGAGGGCTCCGGCGGCGGCGGCGGCGGGGCTGGCGCTCGGATCGGCCAGGAACATGAGCGCGAGCACGGCGGCGAAGACGTAGACCCCGAGCAGGTCGTTTCCGCGGTCATCCCCGCGCGCGAGCGCGCGACGGTCCTCGGCGAGCCACGCGCAGAGCAGTCCGAGGGAGGCGGCGTTGGCGCCCATCACCGGATAGCCGCCGAGCCCGACCGCGGCGGCGCCCACCGCCAGCGCCGACCCGGCGACGGCGCACGCGAGGAAGGTGAGGACGAGCATCAGCGGGCCGAACCGGCGCTCGAGGTGCATGCCGAAGATGGCCACCCCGAACAGGGCGATGAACTGGTAGCCCAGGTTGGCGTGGACGAAGGGTGAGGTGACGTAGCGCCACCACTGCTCACCCGGCGGCCCGTCGAGGATCGCCTCGCCGAGGGGGACGCCGGGGACCCGCAGCAGCACGGTGACGAGCGCGGAGAGGGCGACGAGCGCACCGGTGGCGTACGGGCGGGTCTCCGGCGCGATGCCCGGGATCTCCCCGCGCCGCAGCCGGGGCAGCCGGGGGGCCTTCGTGGGCGGCGCCGCAGCCTCCTGTCGCTCGCCGTCGCGGTCGAGCCGGGGGGCGCGCTTTCGCACCCGCTGGCCGCAGTAAGGGCACTCCGTGACGTAGGGACTGACCTCCGAGGAGCAGTTCTTGCAGACGACGAAGAGGTCGGGCTCTGACACCTCGGCGAGCATACCCTCGGGCGCCCCCCCGGAGCGCCTACACCATGGTCTCGGCCACGATCTCGGCCATCACCTCGCCGAGGTCGTCGTTGGCCTCGTAGACCAGCAGCTGGCGGGCGGCACCGGTCCCGTTCTCGATCAGATCCTCGACGCCCGCGAGCGCGCCCTCGGCGCCCAGCTCCCGGGCGTGTCCGCGCAGGCGCTCGAGCGTGCCGAGGGCGCGCTCCCGCGTCGGCACGCGGGTCTCGCGAGGGAGGTCCACGAGCTCGCCCTCGAGCCCCTTGCGCGCCGCCAGCCAGCGGTTCTCGTCGAGCATCTCCGCGGGGAACCCCGACGGCGCCGGACGGCCCTCGTCGAAGTGCTCGCACAGCTCGCGGACCATGGCCTGGATCAGCGCCGCGATGCCCACCGTGTGCTCGATGCGCGTCTGCGAGTCCATGGCCCTCACCTCGACCGTGCCGAGCCGCGGGTGCGGACGGACGTCGTACCAGAGCAGCGTGTAGTCGCTCATCACCTTCGAGCGGACCATGAACTCGATGCGCTCGACGTAGTCGGCGAAGTCCCGGTAGGCCGGGGGAAGCCCCACGCGCGGGAAGGCCCGGAAGATGGGCATGCGGCTCGAGAGCAGTCCGGTGGCGTCGGCCCGCCAGAACGGCGAGTTGGCGGCCAGCGCGATGAGCAGCGGGACCTCGAGCCGCAGGCCGTTCACCACGTAGATCGCCTTTTCGGGATCGTCGACACCGACGTGCACGTGCATGCCGAAGATCAGCTCCTGCCGCGCCACGAACCCGAGCTCGGCCACCAGGCCGCGGTAGCGGTCGCGAGGGACGATCCGCTGCTCCTCCCAGAGCGCGAACGGGTGGGTCCCGGCCGACCCGATCGCGAGGCTGCGCTCGCCCGCGGCGGCGCTCACCCCCTGGCGCAGCGCGCGCAGCTGCTCGCCCGCCGAGGGCACGTCCGGACACGCGGTCGTGGCCACCTCGAGCACCGATTCCATGAGCTCCGCCTGCACGTGGCCGGGGCCGCCCGGCGGGCTCTCGAGCATCGCGTCGATCGAGTTCGACAGGTCGAGCGTCTCGGCGTCCACGATCATGAGCTCCTCCTCGATCCCGACCGTGTAGGACGGGCCCGTGAACGCGTGCTCCACAGGCCGTGATGCTAAGGGCACGACGTGGGCTTCGCGATCGGGCGCGCGATCTGGGGCGACGCCCTCAAGGGCCCGCAGGGCCGGATGACATAACCGCGCCGGCGGGTCTAGCCTGCCCGCGGTGCGCATGCAGCAGTCGATCGCCGAGTGGGAGGAGGCCTTCCACGCCGAGAGGGCCGAGGAGGACGCCCGCCGGGTACGGCTGCGCGGCGAGGCCGCGCATCGCTCGCGCCGCCGCCGCGCCGTCCAGAGCGAGCGCCACGCCACCCTGCGCTTCGCGGGGCTAGTGGTCGCGATCCTCGCGACGGCGGTGCTGGTCACCTTCGTCATGTTCGAGACGCTCGCCGTCCTGATGGGATAGAGCCCGGTCACGCGCCCCGAGCGCGTGGCCACCGGGTCTCTAGCCGCGCGGCGGGACGTCGCGCGAGGATCCGAGGTCGCTCAGGGCCTGATCGACCTCGGCCACGTCTACCTCCACCTCGGACGTGCCCTCTCCGCGCATCTGGAGGTAGATCTCCGTCCGGTAGACCGGTACCGACCGAGGCGCGCTGATCCCGAGGCGCACCTTGTCGCCGGCGACGGCCAGCACCGAGACCTCGATGTCGTCGCCGATCATCACGCTCTGCCTTCTCTTGCGGGTGAGCACGAGCACGGGCTCACGCACTCTACCCCCGGTCCCCGGGCTACGCGTGCCACGTCCCTCGGGGCGCCGCCACGCCCGTTGCTAGTCTCGCGCGTCGATGGCCCGACGGTCGCTGAAGCCCCAACTCAACCAGATCCGAGGGTGGGTACGTCAGGGCCGAACCGACGCCTGGATCGCCCACCAGCTCGAGGCCTCCGTGCGGGACATCCGGGAGTTCAAGCGCGAGCACGCCCTGGTTCCGGAGGGGGCCGAGGAGGTTCTCTCCCCGGGCACCGTCGAGGAGCAGCCCGACCTGCGCGCCGAGGACGATGCGCTGATCGCCGCGGAGCTCGATGCGGAGCCCGAAGAGGTCGAGGTCGCGACCACCGCCGGCGAGGACGAAGCGGCGGACGACGCGGACGAGGCCGGAACCCGCCGGCGCCGCCGTGGACGCCGCGGGGGCCGGGGCCGGCGCCGTGGGGGACGATCCGGAGGCGGCGTGCTCGAGGGGACCTTCGACCATGGCGAGGACGGCTACGGGCTGTGGCTCGACCCGGCGGTCCAGGACGATCCCGTGTACGCGGAGCACTGGGCGGGGCACCGGCCGGTCACGGTGTCGGTGGAGCCGGACCGGATCGTGATCGAGCGGGCCGGAGAGGGCCGCGCGCCCGACTCCGACGAGCAGTCCCCGGCCGAGGACGTAGGCGAGGCAGACCCCGGGGCGGCGGCTGCGGAGGAGAGCCCGGTCGTGGAGGAGAGCCCGGTCGTGGAGGAGAGCCCGGCGCCGGACAGCGTCACCTCCGGCGGCGGCGGGAACCCCTCCGAGCCGTAGGGAGCCGTGCCCTTCGCGTCAGCGGAGGCGGCCGCCGGCGTAGTCCGCGGCCTCCCGCGCGTAGCGGGCGAAGGCGGCGTCCACGGTGGTGGCGGCATCGGTGGTCGCTCCATTGCGCCACGCGAGATCGGAGGCCCAATCGGTGTCCGAGCCGTAGAGGTCGGCCAGCTCCTGGACGGTGAACCTCGAGCCGAGCCGTCGGCGCAGCTCGTCGATCAGCACGGCCACCATCCGCTCCTGACGGCCGCGCTCGGTGGCCGGTAGCGATCGCAGGCGGCGCTCGCCCTCGTCCCACTGCTGGCGCGCGCTGTCGAACGGGTAGGCCACCGCGCGCGGACGCTACTCCGGGGGCTCGGCGGCTCCGGTCCCGGCCGACGCCGGGCGGCGTCTCAGCGCCGCGGCAGTCCCTCGATGACCCAGGCCCGCTCCCCACGACGCACCATCCCGAGCTTCCGAGCCTCGCGCTCGAGGCCGTCGGGCCGGCCGAGCGTGGCGATCCGTCCGCGCAGACGCTCCCGCTCGACCACGAGGCGGTGCACCTCCGCGCGGTAGTCGCCGGCGGTGCGCGACTGGGTCATCCAGTGCGACACCGGCGCGATGTAGAGGAGGAGGACGGCCACCAGCACCACGAGCAGGGCCACCCGCCCCACGCGGTCCCACCGGATGCGGCCCGGCCGCCCGCCCGCGGCGCGCACCGGTCCCCGGCCGCGCTCGCCGCGCCGGGGGCGAGCCCGCCCGGCGCCGGGCGCGGAGCGCCGCCGGGTGCGCGTGACGGAGGAGGCACCCATCGGCGCGTGCTTCGCCGTCGTGCACTCGGCTCCTCCTCGCGCCGGAGCACCCGGGCGGGGGCACCCGGAGCTCCTCGCGCCGCCTCAGCGGCGGAAGACCGTCCGGCCGGGGTACTCCGCGTCGGCGCCCAGCGCCTCCTCGATGCGCAGCAGCTGGTTGTACTTCGCCACGCGGTCGGTGCGCGAGGGCGCACCGGTCTTGATCTGCCCACAGCCCGTCGCCACGGCGAGATCGGCGATCGTGGTGTCCTCGGTCTCGCCCGAGCGATGGGACATGACCGCGGTGTAGCCCGCCTCGTGGGCCGTGTCGAGCGCCTCGAGCGTCTCGGACAATGTCCCGATCTGGTTGACCTTCACGAGGATCGAGTTGGCCACCCCGCTGTCGATGCCACGCCGCAGACGCTTGGCGCTGGTCACGAACAGGTCGTCGCCCACCAGCTGCACACGCGTGCCGAGACGCTCGGTCAGCGTCCGCCAGCCGTCCCAGTCATCCTCGTCGAGGCCGTCCTCGATCGAGACGATCGGGTAGCGCGAGGAGAGGTCGTCCCACACGTCGGCCATCTCGGTCGAGGAGAGCCGGCGGCCCTCGTGGCGCAGGTCGTAGACGCCGTCCTCGAAGAGCTCGCTGGTGGCCGGGTCGAGCGCGATGGCCACGTCGTCCCCGGGGCGGTACCCGGCGGCCTCCACGCCCTCGAGCAGCACCTCGAGCGCGGTTTCGTTGGAGTCGAGGTCGGGCGCGAAGCCGCCCTCGTCGCCCACCGCAGTGCTTAGGCCTCGGGCCTCGAGCGTGCCCTTGAGCGCGTGGAAGATCTCGGTGCCGCATCGCAGCGCGTCGGCGAAGCGATCGAAGCCCACGGGCACGACCATGAACTCCTGGAAGTCGACCTTGTTGTCGGCGTGCGCTCCCCCGTTCAGGACGTTCATCATCGGGACCGGGAGAACGCGGGCGGCCTCGCCGCCGAGGTAGCGCCAGAGCGTGAGCCCCTCCTCCGCGGCCGCGGCCTTGGCCGCGGCCAGCGACACGCCGAGGATGGCATTGGCGCCCAGGCGGCCCTTGTTGGGAGTGCCGTCGAGGTCGATCAGCGCGCGGTCGAGCCCGGCCTGGTCGGCGGCGTCGCGGCCTCGGAGCGCCGTGGCGATCTCCCCGCGCACGTTCTCCACCGCCCGCGAGACACCCTTGCCTCCGTAGGCCTCTCCCCCGTCCCGGAGCTCGACGGCCTCGAACTTCCCGGTCGAGGCCCCCGACGGGACGGCCGCCCGGCCCGACGCGCCCGAGTCGAGCGCCACCTCCACCTCCACGGTCGGGTTGCCCCGCGAGTCGAAGATCTGGCGCGCGTGCACGAGCGCGATCTCACCCACCGGCCTGCACCTCCTCGCGGAACCCCGCCGCGGCGCTGCGCAGAGCGAGCTCGGGGTCCACGCCCGCCGCCCGCGCGGCCTCGACCGCGGCCAGCAGCAGCCGCCCGGTCGCGGCGAAGCCCTCGTCGCGGCCGGGGTCGCCCCGCAACCGCTCGGCCTCGGCCTGCACGCGGTCGAGAGCCTCCGGCGTCCGGGCCGCGGTCCGCCCCGCCGACGATGCCCGGCGCAGCAGCTTGCGTGCGTACAACAGGCCCGGCAGGTTCTCCGGCACCTCCCCGAACACGCCCGGCTCCCGGCCGTCCTCGCCGCGCTTGATCGCGTCCCAGTTGGCCAGCACCTCCCCCGCCCCCGACACCTCGACCTCCCCGAACACGTGCGGATGGCGGCGTATGAGCTTCTCGCGACAGCGCTCGGCCACCGCCGCAAGGTCGCCGGCCCCGCGCTCCTCGAGCAGGAGAGCCAGGAAGTGGACCTGGAAGAGCACGTCGCCGAGCTCGTCCATGAGCTTCTCGTCGTCGCCCGCGTGGGCGGCGTCGGCCAGCTCGTAGGCCTCCTCGACCGTGTGGGGCACGATCGAGCGCTCGTCCTGCTCGCGGTCCCACGGGCACTCGCGACGTAGCAGGCGCGTGACCTCGTCGAGGCGGGCGACCGCGCTCGCGCCCTCCGAGGCGCGGGCGCCGACAGCCGGGTCGGGATCAGAGGGCGGGGCGCCGGCGCGGGCCGGCACCTCTACTCGCCGCCCTCGGGCCCGGGCGGCGTGTCGGAGCCGCCCTGGCCGGGGGGATCCTGCTGCGTCGGAGGACCGCCCTCGGGGCCCGTGCCCTGCGGCCCGCCGGGACCGCCCTGTCCGGGAGGCTGCTGCTGCCCGGGCGGCCCGCCCTGGCCCGGCTGCTGCTGGCCCGGCGGCGGGCCCTTCGGGCCGTTTCGGCACTCGCGGACGACGTAGCCGGGAGAGCAGAGCGTCTCCTCCTTGTGCCGGCGCTCGAAGTCGCGCACGAACTCCTCGAGGGCGCGCTGCTCCTTCTGGGAGCGGACGATCTGCTTGATCTCCTCGGTGGCCTGAGGAAGGGCACGCTGCGTCGGGGGCAACGCACGGTCCAGGCGGAAGACGTAGGCCCCGAAGTCGGTCTTTACCGGGCCCACGATCTGACCCGGACGGGCCTTGAAGGCCGCTTCCTCGAGCGCCTTGTCCTGCTGCTCTCGCTTCACGTTGAGCTTCCCGCCCTCGCGCTTCGAGGGCTCTGCGATCGAGTAGCGCTGCACCACCCGCTCGATCGGCCGGCCGTCGTCGAGCGCCTTCGTGACCTTGCGGGCCTCGGTCTCGTCGTCGGCCAGCACCACCCGCAGCTCGCGGCGGTCGGGCTGGCCGAAGCGCGCGCGGTTGCGGTTGTAGTAGTCGCGGACCTCCTGGTCGGAGACCTCGCGCTTGCCCTCCACCACGTTCTTCTGCACCGCGTTGACCAGCATGTCGAGGCGCACGCGGTAGAGGATGTCCTCCTCGCTCTGGCCCGACTGGGCGAGAAACTGGCGGTACTGCTTATCGTCGGGGAAGGCCTTGCGCTTCTGGTCGTCGAAGTTGCGACGGACCTCCTCCTCGCTCAACTCGATGTCGCGCTCCTCACCCTCCTGCTCGATCCACTCCGCGTTGATCAGGAACTGCATCACCTGGCCCTTGAGCGCCTCGAACTCGTTGCGGCACTCCTGACGGCTCTGCTCGACGGGAGGCAGGCCCCCGCCGCCCGGCGCAGGGCGACGCTTCGCGGCCACGCACTTGTCGAAGTTGGGCGGGTCGGGCACGGTGGTCGCCGCGGGCGCCCCCAGGCTCTGCTGCTGGGCGCGGGCGACGGTGCCGAACCAGCGGTCGAAGGACGTCTTCTCGATCGGCGAGTCGTGCACCTTGGCCACGCTGTTGCGGGGGATCTCGTTGCCGCAGCCGGCGAGCACGGCGGCCGTCGCGGCGCCGACGGCGAGCAGCGCGCGGCGTGCGGAGAGGAGGGAACGGGCGCTCATGGCGGGCTGAGGGTAGCGGGGCCGACGTCCGGCTCGGTAGCCACCCGGAGGATGGCCTCCGCCACCGTCACGACGCTCGAGAAGCGCTTCTCGGGATCCTCGGGAACCCGCACCGCCACCGTCGAGCGGCCGGACTCGTACACCGCCTCGGGAACCTCGGCGCGCAGCTCCCGGGCGCCCTTCGAGTCGAGCTCGATCGGCGAGACCGCCAGGCGGTCACCCCGGAAGGACACCGCAGTGGCCCCGGCCCGGCCAAGCTTTATGCGCGCGTCCTGGAGCTTGATCAGGTTGTCGAGCGGCGCCGGGACGGGACCGAACCGGTCCTCGAGCTCCTCGCGCAGCACGATCAGGTCCGCCACCTCGCGCGCGCCCGCCACGCGGCGGTGCGTCTCGATCTTCGCGGCCTCGTAGGGCACGTAGTCGCCCGGGACGTAGGCGTCGACCGGGATGTCGAGGCGCACGGGCTCGGGCACCTCCTCGGCGGCGTCCCCGCCGAGCGCGGCCACCGCCTCGTCGAGCATCCCGAGGTACAGGTCGAAGCCCACGGCGGCCACGTGCCCGGACTGGTCGTCCCCGAGCAGGTTCCCGGCGCCCCGGATCTCGAGGTCGCGCATGGCGATCTTGAACCCTGAGCCGAGCTCCGTGTAGTCGGACAGGGTCGACAGGCGGGCGGCGGCGTCCTCGGAGAGCACCGCCGCGGAGGGGTAGAGGAGGTACGCGTAGGCGCGCTCGCGCGAGCGGCCCACGCGCCCGCGGATCTGGTAGAGCTGGGCGAGGCCCATCAGGTCGGCGCGCTCGACGATCAGCGTGTTCGCGCTCGGCACGTCGAGGCCGGCCTCGACGATCGTGGTGCACACCAGCACGTCCGCCCCGCCGCGGAGGAAGTCGAGCATGACCTCCTCGAGCTGGTTCTCGGCCATCTGGCCGTGGGCGACGGCCACGCGGGTCCCCGGGCACAGGGCGCGCACGTGCTCGGCCACCTCGTCGATGGTCTCGACCCGGTTGTGGAGGAGGAAGGCCTGCCCTCCGCGTGCACGCTCGCGGTCGATGGCCTGGCGCACGAGCTCCTCGTCGTACTCGCCCACGTAGGTCTTCACCGGGCGGCGGCCCTCGGGCGGCGTCTCGATGATCGAGATGTCGCGCAGTCCGGCCAGCGACATCTGGAGCGTGCGCGGGATGGGGGTGGCCGACAGCGAGAGCACGTCGACGCGCAGGCGGATCTGCCTGAGGAGCTCCTTCTGCTTGACCCCGAAGCGCTGCTCCTCGTCGATGATGAGCAGGCCGAGATCCTTGGCGCGCACGTCGCGGGAGAGCAGGCGATGGGTGCCGATCAGGATGTCGACCTTGCCCTCGGTGAAGGCGGCGACGGCCTCGCGGTTCTCCTTGGCGGAGCGGAACCTCGACGCCATCTCGATGCGGAACGGGTAGTCGCGCAGCCGCTCCGAGAACGTGCCGAAGTGCTGCTGGGCGAGCACGGTGGTCGGGGCGAGGAACATCACCTGCTTGCCGTCGTCGGCGGCCTTGAACGCCGCGCGCAGCGCGACCTCGGTCTTGCCGT
>JBPCQB010000059.1:0-2017 GCA_050998555.1 Thermoleophilaceae bacterium | reverse complement strand
CCCAGCGCGGCTTCGGCAACTCGACGATCGTCGGCATCGGCGGCGACCCGGTGGTCGGGTCCTCGTTCATCGACGTGATCGAGCGCTTCGAGGCCGACCCCGAGACCGAGCTCATCGTCATGTGCGGGGAGATCGGCGGGGATGAGGAGGAGCGCACCGCCGACTACGTGGCCGCGAGCGTCTCGAAGCCGGTGGTGGGATACATCGCGGGGTTCACCGCCCCTCCCGGTAAGACCATGGGCCACGCCGGGGCGATCATCTCCGGCTCGCGCGGCACCGCACAGGCCAAGGCGGATGCCCTCGAGGCCCAGGGCGTGCGTGTGGGCCGCACCCCCACGGAGGTGGCGGCCATCGCCGCCGAGGTGCTCGGGGCCGAGGTCTAGCGGGCGCTATCGCGTCCGGGCCACCTCGCCGCTACGGAGTCCCAGCCGAGGGCGTCCTCGGGCCAGCGCCGCTCGATGATCGCGGCCGGGGGACCGTCGAGCGCCAGCGCGGCCACGTAGCCGTTCGGGACCGACAGCGCCGTGACGGTCGTGCACCGGTCCTCGCCGTGCGTGGGGTCGAGCCCGGCCAGCCCCTCGCCGGAGAGCTTGACCCTGGCCTCGACGTCCACCCAGTCGGCGAAGAACGCCGCAGGGCGCAGCCGCGGTGGGAGCGCCTCGAGTAGGTCCGCCCTCTCCCGCGGCAGCGCCCGACGGGCCACGGACATCACGTCGAGGTCGGCTCGGACCAGCTCGAGGTCCACCCCCACCGCCCGTCCCGGCGCGAAGGCGTAGACGCACAGGCCGCCGGACGCGGACAGACTGAGCTCGAGGGACGCGGTCCGGTCCGGGGACACCACCCGCGGCTTGCCCCGCTCCTCCGATTCGAGGACGACCTCCTCGGGCGCCACCCCGAGGTAGTCCCCGAGCAGCCGGCGCAGGAGCGCCCGGCGTGCCACGAACCGCCCGCGATCGACGTCGAAGCGCAGCCGCGCGGACCGGGCCCACTCCTCACGCGAGAGGTCTTCCGGCTCGGCTCCACGCCCGGCCGCCGCGTCGACGTCGGCCAGCCACACGTGGACCTCACCCGAGGCGAGCGGTCGCTTCTTCGTCGAGCCGGCCATCTGATGAGACCGTGCGGGCCATCACCCCGCGGCCACGGCCATCAGCTCGTCGAGAGCAGCTGCGCGGTGGGCACCCGCAGGAGCGAGCGGCCGGAGTGGTTGGCGTTGCCGTCCCTGGGCTCGGCGGAGACGTCGATGTAGCGATAGCGGGCCGCGTCGCGGAGAAGCGGCACGGACAGGCCGAGCGGGACCCGGCGGAAGGCCGCGAGCGCCACCGCTGCCGCCTGGGTGTTGAAGAGCCAGAGGCCGTACCGGCCGCCTCCGGCCGGAAGTCGTCCCACGTCCAGCTCGAGCCGCCGTCCGCCGGCTCGCGGGCGGACCCGCGCGACGGCGCTCGCCCGCCCTCCGTCACCTCGGAGCGGTGTGAGCCGGGCGGTACGCGTGGGCTCGGATCCCGGGCCGGCCGGCGCCCCCGGCCCCTCTGCGCCTCCCTGGCCGAACCTCGAGAGCCCGATCCCGAGAGCGGCGCCGAGGACGGCGAGCGCGATCACCACCACCAGCGCGACGATCCACCCCCCTCGCCGGCCGGTCGGCTCCGCCGAAGTGCTCGTCGCGGCGCCGGAGCGGGCGCTCGAGGTCGCCCCGTCCGACGCTAGAAGCCGGTCGAGATCGCGGTCCACGCCCCTGCGGTCATCGGCGTCCGCGGCACCCATCCACACCGCGATCCGGTCGACCGAGTGACGGCGCCGCCGGGTGACCGCGGTGGGGGTCGAGCGCATGACGTCCGCGATCTCGTCGTCGGTCATGCCGCGCCGCTTGGACAGCTCGAGAACCGCCCGATCCACGGGGTCGAGCCGCTCGAGGGATGCGCTCAGTCGTCGCTGGGCCATCAGTACACTCGACCGCCCATGGAAGGGATGCTCAGGGTCCTACGTGTCCCCCTGCTCGGCGCTCTCGCGGTGATCCTATATG
>JBPCQB010000072.1:0-4800 GCA_050998555.1 Thermoleophilaceae bacterium | reverse complement strand
GCGAAGGCGCCGCCGCCCCCCACCGCCACGGCGCTTGACTCGAGGCGCAGGTCGGGCAGCGCGCGGCGCAGCGATCGCGCGTGCTGCTCCAGGGCGTCGAGCCCGCGCAGCGGCTCGACGGCCAGCGCGTCCTCGTACTGGATGTCGGGCGTGCAGCAGCGCGCAAAGCCGCCGGCCGGGCCGGCGAACGCGCCTCTCCAGTCCGCGGCGAGCGTCTCGAGTGCGGTGGCCTCGATCTCTCCTGTGCTCACGAAGGCCTCACGTGAGCTCCGGGATACCCTCGAACGAGGTCGAGGCCTCGGCGTAGAGCCGGCGGGGGATGCGTCCGGCCCCGTGGGCCAGGCTCCCCGCCTCGACCGCGAGCGCCATGGCCCGCGCCATCCGAACGGGGTCCTCGGCCCGGGCCACGGCGGTGGCCATCAGCACTCCCGCGCACCCCATCTCCATGGCCACGGTGGCGTCGGAGGGCGTCCCTATGCCCGCATCGAGGATCACCGGCACCCGGGCGCGCTCGAGGATCATGCGCAGGTTGTAGGGGTTGCGGATGCCCATGCCGCTCCCTATCGGCGACCCGAGGGGCATGACCGCGGCGCAGCCGGCGTCCTCGAGTCGCGTGGCGAGGATGGGATCGTCGTTGGTGTAGGGGAGGACGGAGAAGCCGTCGGCCACCAGCGTCTCCGCGGCCTCGAGCAGCTCCGTGGGGTCGGGGAGGAGGTTGCGCTCGTCCCCGATCACCTCGAGCTTCACCCAGTCGGTCTCGAACGCCTCGCGCGCGAGTTGGGCGGTGGTGACGGCGTCGCGCGCGGTGAAGCATCCGGCGGTGTTCGGCAGCAGCGTGCAGCCGGCCCGCTCGAGAACCTCGACGAGTGACCCGCGCGCGGACGGGTCCACCCTCCGCAGAGCGACCGTGGCCACCTCCGCGCCGGACGCAGCCACGGCCTCGGCGAGCACCTCGAGGTTGCGGAAACCGCCGGTGCCGACGATGAGCCGCGAGCGGAGCTCGCGGTCGCCGATACGTAGGACCGGGGGTTCGATCTCAGCCTCCCTGCACGGCGTGGAGCACCTCGACGCTCTGTCCGTCGCCGAGCTCGACCGCGGTCCAGCGTCCTCGGGGCACGACCTCCCCGTCCACGGCGACGGCCAGGCCGCGCCCTCCGGGCTGGCCTCCCGCCGCGCTCACCGCTTCGGCCACGCTCGCGCGGTCGGGCAGCTCCCGCGGCTCGCCGTTCAACGTGACCCTCACGTCGGGCTCGCGACGAGGGCGGGGGGCGCTGCGTCCGGCGTGGCGGTTGTCGCGGTCGTGGCGAACCGGGCCGGGGAGAACGGGAGGACCGACGCGGGAGGGTCCTCGCCGGCCAGCATGTCCGCCACCGCGTCGGCGGTGAGCGGCGCGAGCAGCACGCCGCCCCGGTAGTGGCCGGTGGCCCACACCAGTCCCTCGGGGCCGTGGCGACCGATCATCGGCGCGTTGTCGGGCGTCCCCGGCCGCAGGCCGGTCCCCGCCTCCACCCACTCGAGCTCGTCCACGTCGGGAAGGAGCTCGCGCGCGGCCTCGAGCAGGACGAACACGCCGCCGCCGGTCACCGCCAGGTCCTCACCTCGCTCCTCGACGGTGGCGCCCACCACCACCTCTCCGTCGTCGCGGGAGACCACGTAACAGCGGGGCGATCGGACTACCCGTGTAGTCGGAGGGAGCGCGCCGGGACGGACGCGTAGACGGAGGATCTGACCCTTCACCGGCCTGACCGGGGGGAGCGCCTCGAGGTCGAGACCGGCCAGCGCCTGCGTCTGGGCCCCGGCCGCCGCGACCACCGTCTTCGTGGCCACGCGCCCGTGGCCTTCGAGGTCGACGCCCTGCACGCGGTCGTCGCCGACGACGACCGCGGCGCGGGCAGTCGTGACCAGCTCACCCCCGGAGCGCTCGAGGGCGCTCGCCAGGGCGGCGATCACCGCCCGTGGATTGACGTGGCCGTCCCCCGGGGCCTCGATGCCGCCGCTGACCCGGGGCGAGAGCCCCGGCTCGAGACGGCGGCAGTCGCGTCCGGACAGCCACTCGGCCTCGAGGCCGAGCGACCGGCGGAAGGCGAGGCGGCGGCCGAGCTCCTCCAGGTCGTCGCGGTCGGCCGCGACCTCTAGCGCGCCGCTGGCGCGATGGCCGACGTCGATCCCACCTGCCTCCTCCAGCTCATCGCGGAAGGCGGGCCAGGCGGCCGCGGCCTCGAGGTTCAGACGCAGCAGCGCCTCCTCGCCGAAGTCCGCCTCGGTGGTCGGCGCGAGCATGCCGGCCGCCGCGCGCGAGGCCCCGCTCCCCGGTGTGGCGCTGTCGACGCACAGCACGGACAGGCCACGCCCGGCGGCGCGCCACGCACAGGAAAGACCCACGATGCCGGCCCCGACGACCACCGCGTCGTAGGAGCGTCCCGTCCTGCTCGAGCTCAAGCGCCACCTCCGGTCGAGGCCAGGGCGCTCCGATCGTCCCTACGCCGGCATTACCCGGATCAGGTCCACGGTCGGTGGCGACCCAGCCACCCTCTCAGCCCGGTCGCTCCGGACTCCCGTCCGGTCGATGGTACCCCGCCGGGGGCGGCGCTAAAGCCGCTCGCGGCGCCGGACGGGGACTTCTTCGACGACCTCCCGCTCCCCCCGGCCTCGCCCGGCGAGCACCATGAAGAGGATCGAGAGCACCAGTCCGAGGATCCCGACGATCATGAGGATGACGCCGGCGGTCTGGATGTCGATGAAGCCCAGGTCAGCATCCACCGCGTAGGCGAGGATCGCGCCGACGGCGATGAGGACGATTGACGTGCCGAGAGGGATTGGGCTTGCCATCAAGAGGGAACTCCATTCCGGGGGTAAGCGGCATAGGAAGAGCCTGCTGCCCCCGAACGATACCCCTTGTGGCGGCGCCCGGCGCCTTCGAGCCCTCTGTCAGCATGGGCGTCAGTGCTTCGCCCCGCCGCCACACCCCCGTACGTCGATCGTCGTGAGCGCCTCTCGCGCGCGCGCCTGTACCTCGTGATCGAGTCAGGCGCGGCGGCCGAGGTGCTCGAGCCGGCGTTGGCCGGGGGCGTCGACATCGTGCAGCTGCGCGACAAGGAGGCCTCCGACGACGAGGTCGTCCGCGCCGGCGAGCGCTTCCGGTCGGCGTGCGACCGGCACGGAGTCCTGCTCGTCGTCAACGACCGCCCCGACCTCGCGCTGCGCTGCGGCGCCGACGGGGTCCACCTCGGTCAGGACGACGGGGATCTGGACGACGCCCGGGAGCTCGTGGGCCCGGACGTCCTCATCGGCGTCTCCACCCACACGCCCGACCAGGTGGACGCGGCCGGGCGCTCGACCGCCGACTACCTCGGGGTCGGTCCCGTGCACGAGACCGCGACCAAGCCCGGACGCCCGGCCGTCGGCCTCGAGCTCGTCCGCCACGCGACCGCCTGCTCCTCGAAGCCCTTCTTCGCCATCGGGGGCATCGACGCCGGGAACGCGCCCGCCGTGGTGCAGGCCGGAGCGCAGCGCCTCGCCGTGGTGCGAGCCATCCGTGACGCGGAGGACCCGGGCGCCGCCACCCGTGCGCTTTGGGCCGTCCTCGACCGCGCCGAGGCCGTTGCCGCCCTCTAGGGCCCGTGGAGGGCGAGGACGTCGGTCTCGCCGTTCGCGTGCGGGAGGGCGGGTCGGTGTGCCGGCCGGCGAGCCGCCCTCCGCGGCGGACGGGGCGCCCGCTCGCCCGCGCACGGAGGAGCGCGACGCCCGCGCGCGCGCGGCACTGGAGCCCCTCCGCGAAGGCGAGCGCCCGAGGGCGGTGACCGTGGCCGCGCTCTGCGCCTCGCTGTTCGCGCTGGCCAACGTGTACGGCCTCGTCCGCGCCCTCACCGCGGCCGCCCCACAGCCGGGACGCCAGGTGCTCCTACAGCTGCTGGTCACCGGGCTGCTCTTCGCGCTCGCCGGAGGCCTGTGGCGGAGCCGCTACTGGGCGGTGCTCGGCATGCAGGCACTGCTGGCCGTCCAGATCATCATCGAGAGCCTCCGCCTCATCATCGCCAGCGGCTTCGACCTGCACACCCTCTACTCCGTCCTCGTGGTGGTCGGCGCCGGTGTGCTGTTCTGGTTCCTCGTGAAGGCCATGGCCCGATTGCAGATGCCGGACCGACCCTGATGGTTGTCCCCCACCACGACGAGGAGAGCCCGTGACCGAGGAGAAGGTCCTAGCCGCCGAGGACGCCCCGCCCGCCTTCTCGGTCCTCGAGACCGTGCGCTTCGGCGATCTCGACGCCATGCAGCACCTCAACAACGTCGAGGTCCTGCGCTACTTCGAGACCGCCCGCATCGCCTATCTGGGCCAGAAGCTGCCCGAGCACTCCCCCACCGTCCGCGATGAGTTCGGCTGGATCCTGGCCGAGTGCCACGTGAACTACCGCTCGCCGGGGTTCTTCGGGGAGGCGCTGCGGGTGTTCATCCGTCCCGGGGAGCTGCGGCGCTCGAGCTTCGAGCTCCGCTTCGAGATCCGCGCCGAGGACGACGACCGCCTGGTGGCTGAGGGCTCCGGCGTGATGGTCGGATACGACTACGACGCCGGCCGCGCCGCCCACATCCCCGAGTACATCAAGGAGCGTCTGGCGCTCGACGCGGCCTGAACCGGCGGGGCACGGGCTCTCGGAAGCGCCCGGCTAGTCTCGAGCTCGTGGCGTCGAACGGCTCCTACGACTGCGTCGTGATCGGCTCGGGGCCCGGCGGCTACGTGGCGGCCATCCGCGCCGCCCAGCTCGGGATGAAGACCGCCGTGGTGGAGCGCGACCGCATGGGCGG
>JBPCQB010000090.1:0-6726 GCA_050998555.1 Thermoleophilaceae bacterium | reverse complement strand
CCTCGTTCGCCGGAGCCCACTCCCTGTCGCGGGTGCTGCCGACGGTCCCGCTCTACGCCACGGCCACGGCGATGGCCCTGTCGCGGCCCTACCTCGGGGTGCACTACCCCTCGGACGTCGTCGCCGGCGCAATGCTCGGCCTGGGCGTGGCTCGCCTCGTGGAGTGAGGATCGGGATCGTCGGGCTTCCCAACGCCGGGAAGTCCTCTCTGTTCAACGCCCTCACCCGCGCCGGCGCGGTGGCGGCCAACTACCCGTTCACCACCGTCGAGCCCAACGTGGCCGTGGTCGGCGTGCCCGACGAGCGGCTCGAGCGCGTAGCGGAGACCGTGCGAGCGCGGCCGGTCGTGCCCGAGACCATCGCCTTCCACGACATCGCCGGCCTCGTGCGCGGCGCCTCCGCCGGCGAGGGCCTTGGCAACCGCTTCCTCGCGAACATCCGCGAGACCGACGCGATCCTCCACGTGGTCCGCGCCCACGACGACGACCAGGTAGTGCACCCCGAGGGCCGGGTCGACCCGCTGGCCGACGTCGAGGCGATCGAGACCGAGCTGCTGCTGGCCGACCTCGAGCAGGCCGAGCGCCGGCTCGACCGCGTCTCCCGTCAGGCGAAGGGCGGCGCTCCCGCGGTGGTGGCCGAGGCCACGTGGCTGCGCGAGCTCGTCGAGGCCTTGCGGGCGGGGCGGCCGGCGCGCGCCGTGCCGCCTCCCGCCGATGCGCCCGACGCCCTAAGGGCGCTCGGGCCCCTGACTGCGAAGCCCGTGCTGTACGTGGCCAACGTCGAGGAGGGGTCGGCCGCCGATCCACCCGAGGTGCTCACCCGCCACGCCGAGGCCGCGGGCGCCGGTGCGGTGGCGGTCAGCGCCCGTCTCGAAGCCGAGCTCGCCGAGCTCGAGCCGGAGGAGGCCACGCTCATGCGCGAGGAGCTCGGTGGCGGCGAGTCGGGCCTCGACCGGGTGATCCGCTCCGCGTTCGAGCTGCTCGACCTGATCTCGTTCTTCACCGCCGGCGAGGACAAGGAGGCGCGCGCCCACGCGGTGACGCGCGGGACCACAGCCTGGGGCGCGGCCGGGAAGGTGCACTCCGACATCCAGCGCGGCTTCGTGCGGGCGGAAATCGTGCCCTGGCACGTCCTCGTCGAGCTCGGCGGCTACGCCGGCGCCCGCGACCGGGGCCTGCTGCGGCTCGAGGGCCGCGACTACCCGATGCAGGACGGCGACGTGGTGACGGTGCGCTTCACGCCGTGAGCGCGGCTACCGCACCCGCACCTCAGGACTCGCCGTAGCCCCCGCCCGCACCCGGTAGCGCCCGCGCACGGGGGCGGCCACACGGTAGGAGCCGTTCGCCGCGGTCAGGAACCGCTCCATGCGCTTCCAGCCCTTACCGCGACGGCGCTCGAGCACCGCTCCGCCCGCCACCGGACGAGGATCGATCGTGCCCGCGACGTAGCCGGCAACCGGGCCCGGGGTCACGAGCTGCGCGGTCCAACTCGAGGCTCGGCCCTCACGCGTCGGGCGCGCCCGCACGGCCTTGGCCGACGCCGCCGAGAGATACGCCCACGCGTCAGGCAGCCCGAGCCGCGCGCGCAGCTGCGCCCCGTTGATCGGCGCGGTGCCGCGGGTCCCGCGCACGATCGCCCGCACTATGCGTGGCGAGGCTCCGCGCCTGATCACCTTGAGCCGCACGAAGCGCCCCTTGACCAACCCGCGGAGCTTGCCGTCGATCTGGGCCTGGCTGAACGTCAGGCGCCACCGGTGCCGGGGCGAGGAGTCGTCGAAGGGGTCCTCGACCGACCGCAGGTAGGGGCTCGGGGGCGAGCCGTAGAAGACGTTCTCCACGTTCTCCGTGCGCCCACCCGAGGTCGAGAAGAAGTACGTGGTGGCGATCTTCCCGCCGTGGCTCAGCACCTGCCCGGCGGTGTCGCGGATGGCCGCGTCGGTCGACGCCTGCTCGACGCCGATGCCCGCGTAGACCTGGGAGCGCGTGTCGGGAAGCTGGTCGTAGGCGCCGCCGCCGCGGTCGGTGGCCAGCGCGTAGCTGCGCGCGGCCACGGCCTGGGCGCGCAGCGCGTGCTTCGGCCACGAGGAGGGGCTCTCGCCGGGCACGACGCCCCGCAGGTAGTCCTCCATGGCCAGCGCGTTCACCGCCATCAGCCCGGCGCCGCTCGGGCGCAGCTCGAGGTCGCCGCGGTAGGCGCCGCCGGAGACCCCGTTGATGGCCCGCCCGCCGAGCCGGAAGGAGCCCCCGGAGCCGGTGACCGCGAGCGCGCCCGGGGCACGCCCGACGAGCTTGGAGCCCATCCTCACCTCGACGCCGGCCGGGCCGTGGCGGCGGACGCGGTAGGTCTGCGCCGGGTCGAGCCGGCGTCCGCCGGCGGCCTCGGCGCCCGAGAAGCTGACCTCGGGAGCGCCGTCCTGGAGAAGCACGCGGACCGGCGCGTTCGGCACGCGGGCGAGCTTGGTGCCGCGGTAGTAGTGGAACAGGATCTCCTCGTAGGAGCGGCCCTTCTTGGCGAAGCCGTAGGCGCCCCACTGGCTCATGCCCACGCCGTGACCGAAGCCCGCGCCGCTCACCACGTAGCGCCGTGCGGCGTCGGCCCCGGCGGGGACGGTGAGAAGGAGGACGGCGGTGAGAAGGAGGAGGCGGCGCACGGGCGGAGGCCCGGTTTCATTCGGCACGAGGGGAGGGGTGCTTAAGCGTAGAGAACGGGCGTGCGCGCGCCGCCGACGGGGAGGGAGCCGGGTATAGAGTCCGCGCGAGCGTCGGTGGCGCACCTGCGCACGGGCGAGGAGGGGAGCGATTGGCATGGCAGCACGGAAAGCGTCGGAGGTCTTCGTCGAGTGCCTCGAGTCCGAGGGGGTACGGCACGTGTTCGGGATCCCCGGCGAGGAGACGGTGGACCTGAACGAGTCGCTCGGAAAGTCCTCGATCGACTTCATCCCGGTCCGGCACGAGCAGGGCGGGGCCTACATGGCCGAAGTCTACGGGCGCCTCACGGGCCGCGCCGGGGTGTGCCTCGGCACGCTCGGGCCCGGGGCGATGAACCTGGTGACCGCGGTGGCCGACGCCTACCTCGACCACGCGCCGCTCGTCGCGCTCACCGGACAGGGCGATGTCGAGCGCCTGCACAAGGAGTCCCACCAGTACATCGACGTGGTGGGCGTCATGAAGCCGATCACCAAGTGGAACACACGCATCTCCGCCCCGCACGTGATCCCCGAGGCGGTGCGCAAGGCGTTCAAGGTGGCCGAGGCCCAGAAGCCCGGCGCGACGCACCTCGAGCTGCCCGAGGACGTGATGGGCGCCGACCTCGACGCCGCGCCGCTGGTGGGGCGCAAGGGGTTGCGCAAGCCGATGCCCTCCGACGACGAGATCGCGCGCGCCGCGGAGCTGATCTGCGCAGCCGAGAGGCCCGTCGTGCTGGCCGGCAACGGGGTGGTGCGGGTGAACGCCACGTCCGCCCTCCGTCACTTCGCCGAGACCACCGGGCTGGGAGTGGCCGAGACCTTCATGGGCCGGGGCGCGCTCGACTCGGAGGACCCCAAGGCGCTCGGATCCGTCGGCCTGCAGGCCGGCGACTACTCGATGGCCGGCTTCGGGGACGCCGACCTCGTGATCGCGGTGGGCTTCGACCTGGTCGAGCAGTCGCCCGAGCTGTGGAACCCCGAACGCGACAAGCAGATCGTCTGCATCGACACCACCTCCACCGAGGTGGACGAGTACTTCATGACCGCCATCGACCTGATCGGCGACTTCGACTACATCCTCCGCCGCCTCGCCGAGGAGTGTGGCGAGCTCGACGTCGAATCGGGATCCACGCGCCTTCGCGACGTGGTGCTCGGCCGCTTCGAGGCCGCCGCCGACGACGACGGATGGCCGATGCAGCCTCCGCGCGCGCTGTGGGAGATCCGCCAGGTGCTGGGCCGCGAGGACGTCCTCATATCCGATGTCGGCCTGCACAAGCTCTGGATCGGGCGGATGTTCCCCGCCCACGAGCCGAACACGGTGCTCATCGCCAACGGGCTGGCGGGCATGGGCTTCGCCACGCCCGCGGCCATCGCCACCAAGATCGTGCACCCGGAGCGCACCGTGGTCACCGTCCAGGGCGACGGCGGGTTCCTGATGAACTTTCAGGAGCTCGAGACCGCCACCCGCCTGAAGACCCCGTTCGTCTCGGTCATCTGGGAGAACCGCCAGTACGGGTCGATCGTCTGGAAGCAGACCAAGAAGTTCGGCGAGCACTACGGGTGCGACTTCACGAACCCCGACTTCGTGAAGCTCGCGGAGTCCTTCGGCATGCCGGCGTGGCGCTGCGACTCGGTCGAGGACTACTCCGACACCCTGAAAAAGGCGGTTTCGCAGGACCTCCCGTCGGTGATAGTGGTCCCGATCGACTACTCGCTCGACGTTGCCATCTCGGAAGAGCTGGGAAGGGAGACCGCGGCGATATGACCACCACCGCATCCACCGACGAGTCGACGCTCGTCGACTCCGTCCGCAAGGAGCTGTTCATCGGCGGCGAGTGGCGCGCGGCCGCGAGCGACGCCTCGCTCTCCGTGGAGGACCCCGCGACGGGCGAGTCCCTGTGCGAGGTCGCCGACGCCGGCGAGGAGGACGCCCGCAGCGCACTCGACGCCGCCGTCGAGGCCCAGGAGGACTGGCGCTGGCACGCCCCGCGCGAGCGCGGGGAGATCCTGCGGCGGGCCTTCGACGAGATCACCGCACGCGCCGACGAGCTGGCGCTGCTCATGACGCTCGAGATGGGCAAGCCGGTCGCGGACTCGAAGGCGGAGATCTCCTACGCCGCCGAGTTCTTCCGCTGGTATTCAGAGGAGGCCGTCCGGATCGACGGCAACTACAAGGTGAACGCCAACGGGCAGGGGCGGATGCTCACGCTCCAGCAGCCGGTCGGCCCCTGCGTGATGGTCACCCCGTGGAACTTCCCGATGGCCATGGGCACGCGCAAGATCGGGCCCGCCATCGCCGCCGGCTGCACGATGGTCATCAAGCCGGCCCAGCAGACGCCGCTGACCATGCTCCGCCTCGCCGAGATCCTCGAGGGCGCCGGCCTGCCCGCCGGAGTGCTCAACGTGATCACGAGCTCCTCCTCGGGCTCGGTCATCGCTCCCCTGCTCGAGGACCCGCGTACGCGCAAGCTCACGTTCACCGGGTCGACCGAGGTGGGCCGCACGCTGATGGAGCAGGCGTCGCAGAACCTGTTGCGGGTGTCGATGGAGCTGGGCGGCAACGCGCCGTTCCTGGTGTTCGAGGACGCCGACCTCGACGACGCCGTGGAGGGCGCGCTCACCGCGAAGATGCGCAACATGGGCGAGGCGTGCACCGCGGCCAACCGCTTCCACGTGGCCGACGCCGTGGCCGCGGAGTTCGCCGAGAAGCTGGCCGAGAGGATGGGCGAGATGAAGGTGTCCCGCGGCACCGAGGAGGGTGCCCAGGTGGGCCCGCTCATCGACGAGGACCAGCGCGGGACGGTCACCGAGCTGGTCGACGACGCCACCGGGAAGGGCGCGAAGGTGCTGGTGGGCGGCGAGAGCGTGGACGGCGCGGGCTACTTCTACCGCCCGACGGTCCTCAGCGACGTGCCCGCCGACGCCCGCCTGCTCAAGGAGGAGATCTTCGGACCGGTGGCCCCGGTGCGAGGGTTCGACTCCGAGGACGAGGCGGTGGCCGCGGCCAACGACACCGAGTTCGGCCTCGTCGCCTACGTGTACACCCGTGATCTGAAGCGAGCCATGCGCGTCTGCGAGAACCTCGAGTGCGGCATGGTCGGCCTGAACCAGGGCATGGTTTCGAACGCGTCGGCACCGTTCGGCGGCCTCAAGCACTCCGGCTTCGGCCGCGAGGGCGGCTACGAGGGCATCGAGGAGTACCTCGAGACGAAGTACGTGGCGATGGCGCTGTAAGGGCCCTTAGCCGTTCCCGCGGGCCATCGCCCGCAGGTCCAGCGCCTCGTCCAACACGCTCTCCTCGATCCCGGCGTCGCGGGCCACGTCGCGGATCGGCCGGCCGGACTCCGACGCCTCCTTGACCAGCTCGGCGGCACGGTCGTAGCCGATGTGGGGGTTGAGTGCGGTCGCCGTGGCCAGCGTGGCCTCGGCGTGGGCGTTTGCGCCCTCCACGTTCGCCTCGAGCCCGTCGACGACCTTCTCGGCCAGCAGCGTGCAGGCGCTCGAGAGGAGGTGGATGGACTGGAGCACGTTCCGCGCGATCAACGGGATGCGCACGTTCAGCTCGAAGTTGCCCTGCATCCCGCCGATCGTGACCGCGGTGTCGTTGCCGATCACCTGCGCGGCCACCTGCATGACCACTTCGGGGATTACCGGGTTGACCTTCCCGGGCATGATCGAGGAGCCCTTCTGGAGCTCGGGCAGCAGCAGCTCGGCCAGGCCCGCGCGAGGGCCCGAGCCCATCCACGCCAGGTCGTTGGCGATCTTGGTGAGCGAGACGGCGATCACCTTCAGCGCGCCGGAGAGCTCGACCAGCGCGTCGCGGTTGCCCTGGGCCTCGAAGGGATCGGCGGGGGCCTCGGCAATTACGCCGGTGGCCTCGGTGATGCGCCTGCGCACGCCCGCCGCAAAGTCGGCATGGGTGTTGAGGCCCGTGCCGGTGGCCGTGCCCCCGAGGGGGACCTGAGCCACGCGCGGCAGCGCGGCGTTCACCCGGTCGCGGCCGAGCCGGACCTGGCACGCATAGCCCCCGAACTCCTGTC